>JBPCPI010000084.1:0-45580 GCA_050999295.1 Geodermatophilaceae bacterium
TCAGGTGGTGGGACACGATCTGCTGCGACAGCCCCAGCGCGTCCGCGATCTCGCCGACCGCGCAACGCTCTTTGCGGACGATCGACAGTATGGCGCGACGGTTCGGGTCCGATAGCGCGTGGAACGTTTGATCCAGCGCGATTGCAGCGTCGTCCATCGAGCACCTCCCGGCCTCAACCTATCACCAACAGCCGTTTGTACAAACCAAGTCGGTGGTTTGGTTTGGCCTGCGGCCGAATGGCGCTGACCCGCAACGTGTTTTGCAGTCACCGCGCTTTGAGTTTCGGCCCGATTGGGGAGCCGGGCCGTAGTTTCCGACCCCTGAATTCTCCACCGTGCGGCGGGGTTGACCGCACCGCAAGACCGGTTCCCTGCAGCTCTGCACGAGACTGGTCGCGTGCAGGCGGTCGAGCGGGTCTGGGTATCCATCGTGACGACCCAGCAACCCCCGCCGGCCTGGGTGGTCGCAGCAACTGCTGCCGTGGCGGTATTGCTGGTCGTCGACCGTCGCCTCTGGCCACGTACCCGCCATCTGATCACGACCGCACACGAGGGTTCGCATGGCTTTGCCGCTCTGGTGACCGGCCGACGTCTGTCCGGTATCCGGCTGCATTCCGACAGCTCTGGCGTTGCCGTCTCCAAGGGCCGCCCCTCCGGGCCGGGGATGGTGCTGATGCTCCTGGCCGGATATCTCGGCCCGGGGTTGCTGGGACTGGGCGCCGCCGCACTGCTGGCAGCTGACTACGCCGTCGCCGTCCTGTGGTGGTTGCTGGCACTGCTGGCGGCGCTGCTCGTCCAGATCCGAAACTGGTTCGGACTGTGGTCGATCCTGGTCACCGCAGCGGTGGTCTTCGTGGTGTCGTGGTTCGCCGCCGAGCAGGTGCAGTCGGCGTTTGCCTACCTGGTGACCTGGTTCCTGTTGCTCGGCGCGCCCCGGCCGGTCATGGAACTGTACGGATCCCGACGCCGTGGACGGGCACCGAACTCCGATGCCGATCAGCTGGGTCGGCTCACCCGCTTGCCGGCCACGATCTGGGTCGGCGTCTTCTTCGTCGGAACCGTAGGCGCACTGTGCCTGGGTGGATGGTGGCTGCTCGACGGGACCATTCGCGAGATGACGGCGGGCGGCCGGTGATTAGTGTGATGTCACGTCAGCCGTGACCGCCGATCGACGGGAGCCGTCTGCCTGACCCGCACGCGAGTGCCGCCATGGGCGTCCCGGAGGCCAGGACCGCTCCCAGCACCTGAGCTGGGAATGGACTAGGCCGAGGCCAGGCAAGCAGTGCCCACCTGAGCGAAGCCCACCCGTTCGTAAACCCTTGCCGAGTCGTCATCGCCGGCCGAGAGGAAGACCAGCGAGCACTCCTGGCGGGCATCGGTGACCAGGGCTGCGGTGATGGCCGCGCCCAGCCCGCGCCCGCGGTAGTCCGACAGGGTGGCCACTCCGACGATCTCGGAGATGACCTCCTCCCCCACGACTACCGGATGGTGGGACCCGACCGCGAGCAGTCGATCGCCTGACATGGCCGCCATGAGCACGCTTCGACCATCGGCGATGCGGGCTCGCAGATGGCCGACCGCGGCGGCCGAGGGATCCAGCGATGTCGGTCTGCCGGGTCCCGCGCTGTCGTCGGTCTCCGAGAATGCCTTGTCGGCAAGGTTCAGGTAGTCGGCCAGCCGTGGGTCGTCGGCACCGACCAGGAAGAGTCGTACGCCGCCGGGCAGCACCACATCCACCGGATCGGCGACGACCAGGAGCGGTCCGTCCACCGTTGACAGGCCGGACCGGGACGCGGCGCCCCGCATCGACGGCGCGGTCTCAGCCACCCACTCGAAGGCCTGCGGCACACTCAGCTGGCGCATCCGCGCGCACGTCCGTTCCACGTCGTGCGGATCGACGGTGGTCACTCCCAGACGCGGTCGCGCGTAGTAGGACCACGGTCCGGTGCCGACGAACAGGGTGAGCGACCCGATCTCTTCGATCCGTGAGTCACTGCGCGGAGCTGTGTCGTAGTACTGCTCGACCCGGTGCAGGGTTGCGCTGACGGTCACGGTGGCACCCTAGCCGCGAGCTCGACCCAGGCTCCGGGTTCGTTCGGTTCAGACCGGGTGCGCCCGGTTGTGGTCCAACAAGGTGATGACGGTCAGCGATTTGAGCTGCAGCCGTAACGGGGCGGTGCGCAACCACCGCGGACAGTCGTGTGCCACCCGCCGGTAGACCTCCGCGACCAACTCGTCCTCGACCGGTGACGGACCAAGCGCCGCCCGGATCCAGCCCAGAACCAGCGCCATCGTCGCCGGGTCGGCGAGTTCCTCGACGCGGCCGGCCTCTTCCATGCGGTTAGTATGCGTGCGATCACATTGTGTAGCCAAGGCAGCATGATCCCGTCGCGCGCGAAGCGAGCGCAGCGACAGGGTAGCGACCGCGGTTCGCGTTTGCGCAGAGCGCATCATGAGGTCGTGGCGGATGTGGGAAATGGGAGCCCCTCTCCGTTCGTGAGCTTCGATCGGGACAGCTGGCGCGCCCTGGCAGCGAGCACTCCGTTGCCGCTCGGACCGGAGGAGATCAGCCGGTTGCAGGGTCTTGGCGACACCGTGGACACCGATGAGGTCGCCACCGTGTACCTCCCGCTGTCCAGGCTGCTCAATCTCTACGTCGCCACAGTGCAGGAACTCTGGTCGGCACAGTCGCGTTTCCTTGGATCGGGTGAGGCGAAAGTGCCGTTCGTCATCGCCGTGGCCGGCAGCGTTGCGGTCGGCAAGAGCACCACAGCCCGGATCCTGCAGGCACTGCTGTCGCGGTGGCCGGATCACCCGAAGGTCGAACTGGTCACGACCGATGGGTTTCTGCATTCGAACAAGACTCTCAGCGAACGCAGATTGTTACACCGCAAGGGGTTCCCCGAGTCCTACGATCGCCGCCGACTGGTGCGCTTCCTGTCGGAGGTGAAATCCGGCGCTGCGTCAGTGCACGCGCCGGTGTACTCCCATCTGCTCTATGACGTTGTGGACGGGGTGGGAACGCCGATCGAGAACCCGGACATCCTGATCCTGGAGGGACTCAACGTTCTCCAGTCCGGCGCCCAGGCCGATGGTCGGTTGCCGGGGATCTTCCTGTCGGACTTCTTCGACTTCTCGGTCTTTGTTGACGCCGCCGAGAGTGACATCCGGCGCTGGTACGTCGAGCGCTTTCTCACCTTGTGCTCGACCGCATTCCAGGACGAGAAGTCCTACTTCCACCAATACGCCCGACTCAGCGAAGCCGAGGCAGTGGCAACGGCGGAGACAATCTGGGCTGGGATCAACGCCCCCAACCTCGTCCAGAACATCGCCCCCACCCGATCACGCGCGAAACTGATCTTGCACAAGGATGCCGACCACTCGGTACGAAAGGTGCAGCTACGCAAGATTTGAGTAAGTTTCAGAACCAGGTGCTGCACCACGGGGGTGCCGAGGTCGAGAACATGGCGTCGGCAGTATCCAGGGCGCCGGCGCGGTCCTCCCGAGCCCGGCCCGCTCTCGCGAGTTGTCGCAGTGAGTAGCCGCCCAACAGAATGGCGCCTAGGGTGTCCACCGGCATGCTGACGTCGGCGCAACGGCTGCTCGCACTGCACTGTGCACCGTCGGGGCCACCGCTTAGTTCGTAGTTCCCTCCGGCCAGGCCCTGCGGATCCGTGATCGCCAGGACCAGGGTCCCCTCGACCCGGTACCGGCGGGCAGACAGGGCTGCCGGAACGTCGAGCACGCGGCACCAGAGGAAGTCGTGACGTTTCTCGGCTCGGGCGCGGCGGGGATCGTCGAGTAGCCAAGGCAGAACGTCATCTACCGAGCGGTCCGCAATCTTGACCTGGGTGACCAGGTCAAGGGAGAGCAAGTAGCTCCACAGTGCGATGTCGGCATCGATGTCGGCACTGATCAGCGAGTCGACGGTCACGGTGGCGGCCGGCAGCATGCCCTCCCAGGTGGTCTCGACCCGATAGCGCAGAGCCCCGGTGACGACCTGGTTTGCGTCCCGGACGAGCAGGTAAAAGGCCGGGGGCACTTCCGGTTTCGTGGGTAGCTGCAGGATGCCGAGGTCGAGGTCCCAGAACCAGTCCGGCCGGCTGATCTCGCCGGCCTGATGCCGGCGCGTCCGGTCATAGACTTTGGCGGCGGCCTCGCGGAACTCGGTTCGGTCCACGAGTTCCCCATCGGCCGAGAGAGATCCGATGACGCGGGCTCGGCGCGTATCGAGAGTGAAGCTCTGCGACTCCGTTGCCGGCCCGTAGCCCCAACGGCCATAGATCGGCCACTCGGCGGCGATCAGGATGCCGACCGACTCTCCCCGCTCCTGGGAGGCTTCCAGATCGCCCAGCACCAGGCGGCTGGCCAGGCCATGACGGCGGTGCGTCGCCGTGGTGGTGACCTGGGTGACTGCCGCGACTGGGATCTGGTTCCCGCCAGGGAGGGTCAACTCGACCGGGAAGCTCCGCAAGGTGGCCACGATCTTCGTGCCCACGAATGCCCCCCACGTACGCTCGAGTGGCATGAACGGGCGACGCAGTTCGGAATCATCGGTCTCGGCGGGGTTGAGGAAGCCGCGGCGTACGGCCACGCTCCAGGGGTGCAACTCGGATGCGGTGATCGTCCTGACGTCGGCAATCATGGGTCGAGCCTAGAAGTCACTATTGTCGGCATGGCTCGTTGGCCAGGCTGAGCATCTCGCTGGGTGGAACCGATTCGATTCCTCCGCAGTCGAAGTGGTGTAGGTCGGAGTTCTTGCAGCTTTCCCGTGATCAGATCGTTGTGCACATAGACCGCCTGGACGGTTGCGACACACGTTCCTCACCTAGGCTGAGTGGAGCACCACCTGCGTCACACTGTGTTTGCGGCTTCCCCGCCGGCACGTACCGCACGAGTCAAAGTAGGAAAGAGTGAGTAAGACGAACTCGATGTGTACCCACCAGCCGTGCTGCCCCTCCGCGGACAGCGCCGGCCGTGATGCCGCCCACGTCGTGCACAGTCATCCCGAACAGGGGTGGAGCCTGTTGTGCAACGGGGTAGTCCTCTTCGACGACAACGGCGAAATCCTGCCCAACGGCCGGGTCATCTCCTCCCGTCGTCCACAGCCCGCCTCGGTTTAGTACGCCGCCGTTCCACCGCATCCCACCGACACCCGCCCGGTATCTATCTAGGGCAGCGCTGACCTGGCCCCCGCGCGTCCTGCGCAGCAAGGTCAGTCGGCGTAGTCCGAAACCGGCGGGCAGCTGCACACCAGGTGCCGGTCGCCGTAGGCGCCATCGATGCGGCGCACCGGGCTGAGGTATCCCCGCCCGATCAGCGATGCCACCGGATACACCGCTGAGGTCCGATCGTAGGGATGCGCCCAGTCCCCCGTGAGCATCTTGAGCGTGTGCGGAGCCTGACGCAGTGGGTTGTCCCCCAAGTCCCGCTCCCCTGCTTCGACGGCGCTGATCTCCTCGCGGATGGCCAGCATCGCGTCGGCGAAGCGATCCAGTTCGCCCAGATCTTCACTCTCGGTCGGCTCGACCATCAGCGTCCCGGCGACCGGAAAGCTCATCGTAGGGGCGTGGAAGCCGTAGTCGATCAGCCGCTTGGCGATGTCGTCCACGGTCACCCCGGATGCCTTGGTGAGCGGCCGGATGTCGAGGATGCACTCGTGAGCGACGAGGCCATCCTTTCCGGCGTACAGGATCGGGTAATGCTCCCGCAGCCGAGTGGCGATGTAGTTGGCGGCCAGGATGGCGCTCTGCGTCGCTCGACGGAGGCCATCCGGCCCCATCAACCGGATGTAGGCCCATGAGATCGGCAGGATTCCGGCCGACCCCCATGGCGCGGCCGCGACCGGACCCGGGCTGGTCGTCGGCCCAGCGGCGGCCACCAAAGGGTGATTGGGCAGGAACGGGACCAGGTGTTCCCGTACGCCGATCGGACCCACGCCCGGACCGCCGCCCCCGTGCGGGATGCAGAAGGTCTTGTGCAGATTCAGGTGGCTGACATCGGATCCGAACCGGCCCGGCTTGGCCAGGCCGATCAGTGCGTTGAGGTTGGCTCCGTCGACGAAGACCTGGCCGCCGGCCTCATGCACAGCCGCGCAGATGTCGGTGATCGCCGCCTCGAAGACACCGTGCGTGGACGGGTAGGTGATCATGATGGCGGCCAACGTGTCCCGATGCGCCTGGACCTTGGCCTTCAGGTCCTCGAGGTCGACGTTGCCCTGAGCATCGCAAGCCACCACCACGACCTTCATGCCGGCCATGACGGCACTGGCCGCGTTCGTGCCGTGCGCCGACGACGGGATCAGGCAGACCACGCGCTGCTGCTCGCCGTTGGAGTCGTGATAAGCGCGAATTGCCAGCAGCCCGGCGAATTCGCCCTGCGCCCCGGAGTTCGGTTGAACGCTGACGGCGCAATAGCCGGTGATCTCGGCCAGATCTGAGCACAGTTCGGTGATCAGCTGCTGATAGCCGGCGATCTGATCGGCCGGGGCGAAGGGATGTATCCCGGCGTACTCCGGCCAGGTGATCGCCTCCATCTCAGCTGCGGCATTCAGCTTCATCGTGCAGGAGCCAAGCGGGATCATCGTGCGGTCGAGGGCCAGATCCTTGTCCGAGAGGGAGCGCATGTAGCGCAGCAGCGCCGTCTCGGACCGGTAGGAGGAGAAGACCGGGTGCGTGAGGTACGACGACGTGCGCCGGAGCTGCTGGGGAATCAGATCGAGGCCGACGTCAGCCTCCGCTGCATGTGAGATGTCCACTGTGGAGGCACCGAACGCCTTTGCCACGCCGGCGATGTGCGCGGCCGAAGTCCTTTCGTCACATGAGATCCCCACATGATCGGCATCAATCCGCCGAAGATTGACCCCTTGCTCCAGAGCAGCCGACAGGATCTCGTCCGCGCGCCCGTCGACTCGGACGGTGAGCGTGTCGAAGAACGGTGTCTCGGCAACCTGAGCGCCGTTCTCGCGCAGCACTCGGGCGAGTGTTGCCGCGTGTCCGTGGACCTGGCGGGCGATCGCGGCAAGGCCCTCCGGTCCGTGATAGACGGCATACATCGAGGCGATGACGGCCAGCAGCACCTGGGCGGTGCAGATGTTTGACGTCGCCTTCTCCCGCCGGATGTGCTGCTCGCGGGTCTGCAGCGCGAGGCGGTAGGCGGGGTCGCCATCGGCGTCAACGGACAACCCGACCAGGCGCCCGGGCAGCTGGCGGGCCATCCGCTCCCGAATGGCCATGTACCCGGCGTGCGGACCACCGAAGCCCAGCGGAATGCCGAACCGCTGGGTGGTCCCGACCACGACGTCAACGTCTATCTCACCGGGCGGGCGCAGCAGGGCGAGGGCAAGCAGGTCAGCGGCTGCGACCGCGACCATCCCCCGCTCGTGCGCCGCAGCGACCAGGGCGCCATGATCGGTGACCGCACCGCCGGCGCCGGGATACTGCACCAGGAGGCCGAAGAAATCCCCATGCGGCAGACCGTTGCTCAGGTCTGTCACGACGACATCCAGACCGAGTGGTCGCGCCCGGGTTTGGATGACTGCCAGGGTCTGCGGGAAGACATCCTCGTCGACCAGGAAGGCGGCACCGGACGCGGCCTTCGATACGCGCCGCGCCAGCGTCATCGCCTCGGCCGCGGCGGTGGCTTCGTCAAGCAGCGAGGCGTTGGCGACCTCGAGCCCGGTGAGGTCGGCGACTATGGTCTGAAAATTCAGCAATGCCTCTAGCCGGCCCTGGCTGATCTCCGGCTGGTAGGGCGTGTAGGCGGTGTACCAGGCGGGGCTTTCAAGTACGCGCCGGGTGATGACTGCGGGGGTGTAGTTGTCGTAGTAGCCCAGCCCGATCATCGAGGTGTGCACCTGATTCTTAGCACCCATTGTGCGCAGCGCGCTCAGTACGTCGACCTCGGAGCGCGCGGCGGGAAGGGACAACGGCTCGGCACCGACGATCGCTGCGGGTACGGCGGCATCGGTGAGCGCGTCCAGGCTCTCATATCCGACCGTCGCCAACATGCGTTGGATGTCGTCGGGTCGGGGGCCGATGTGTCGGTCGGCGAAGGTCGTTGCCGGTGGCCGGTTGTGCGGGGATGCGGAGATCAGCACCCGAGTCAAGTTACCAGCGTGGGTCAGCTTTGGTTCATTGTCGGAACCGCCCTATTCTGGCACTGGAATAACGCACCTGACCTTGACGCCTACCGAACTCGTCGTGCTCGGACTCGTCATCGAGCACCCGTGCCATGGCTACGACCTCGACCGCACCATTGCCGAGCGCGGCATTCGGCAATGGGCAGATGTGGCGTTCTCATCGATCTACTACGTACTCGGCAAGCTCGAAACGCGCGGGCTCGTGCGATCCGAGCATGGGGACGGCCCGAAGTCGCGCCGGGTCTACTCCGCGGCGGATGAGGGGCGGACGGCGGCCACGAACGCCGCGGCCGGCATGCTCAGCAACGCTGCCCCAGCCTTCTGACCGTTCGTCGTCGGCCTGGCAAACGTCGGCCTCGTCGATCCCGGGAGGTTCCGTGCACTTCTGCACGCCCGCATCCAGGCGCTCTCCGAGCAGGTCGCCGGCATCGAGGCCGCCCGCGACGCGCAGGGCGACCTTCCGCCCGCCGCACGGCTCGTTTTCTCGTACACGCTCGCAACCCTCGTCGCGGAACGCGACTGGCTGACCACCCTCGAATCAAGAGACGCCCGCCCGTGAAAACCGATTTCAAGAAGCAGATCGAGACCTACTCCGCACCTCGCGGCAAGTTCGAGGTCGTCACCGTGCCGGCTATGCAGTTCCTCATGATCGACGGCCACGGCGACCCGAACACGTCGAAGGCCTACGAGGAAGCTCTGACGACGATCTACCCCATGGCTTACAAGCTGAAGTTCTTCAGCAAAGGCGAGCTCGACCGCGACTACGCGGTGATGCCCCTCGAAGCCCTCTGGTGGTCCGACGACATGGACTTCTTCACCACCGCGCGAGACAAGTCTCGCTGGGACTGGACGCTGATGAACATGGTTCCCAACTGGATCACTGCCGAACACGTGGAGGCCGCGCGCCAAGCGGTCGAGCGCAAGGGCGGCGCGCCCGCGCTCGACGCGCTCCGCCTCGAAACGTTCAACGAAGGACTGGCCGTGCAAACGCTGCACGTCGGCTCCTACGACGACGAAGCCCCCGTACTCGACACGATGCACAACGACTTCATCCTGGCACGATCGCTACAGATGACGGGCAAGCACCACGAGGTCTACCTCACCGACTCGCGACGCACCGCGGCGGACAAGCTCAGGACGATCCTCCGCCAGCCGGTCGCTCGGTCGCGCACTTAGCCCTTACCGAAACCCGGGACCGAACGGCTTGTCCGATACGTAGTTTCGATCCGGTGAGCGATTATGGCTGGCCAGATTCGCCCACCTCGCGACCGTGCCGGAAACCGTGGGTTAGGAGACGGCGCGCTGTTGGCGGCGGCCGGCGAGTTCATCGGGGTCCGCGCCGGCGCTGAGACCATCTGCGCGCTCGGCCGGCAGAGTGTGCAGGGAACCGGTGAGCTCGCGCAACGCACCGGACACGGCGATGCCGAACACGCCCTGGCCACCGGCCAGCAGGTCCACGACCTCCTCGGCGGAGTTGCACTCGTACACGCTCACCCCGTCGGAGAGCAGGGTGATGTCCGCAAGATCCCGGACTCCGCGGCCACGCAGGAATTCCACGGCCTTGCGGATGTTGGGCAGCGAAACCCCGGCGTCGAGGAGGCGCTTGACGACCTTGAGGACAACGATGTCCCGAAAGGAATACAGCCGCTGAGTACCAGAACCGGTGGCAGCGCGCACCGTGGGTTCGACCAAAGCTGTCCGCGCCCAGTAGTCCAGTTGTCGATAGGTGATGCCGGCAGCGCTGCAGGCCACCGGCCCCCGGAACCCCACTGCCTCACGGGCCGCCTCGTCGTAGGTGACACCGGCCACCTCGGCGGTGGAGAACAGGGTCTGCTGGGCCGACTCGCCATGGCCGAGCTCGCCATCAGCTGTGGCAGAGTCGCTAGTCCCGGCGGAATGGCTGGTGCGTTCGCTCATGTCGTGCACTCCTTGCTCGAACTGACCAGCCACGCACCCTGCTGCACATGCGCTGCGGGTAAGTCACACCGCGGTAATTGCATCGACCGTATGCCCACGAACGGCTGGGGGTCAACGCGTGACGCGGCGTGTTGAAAAGCTAACCCTCATGGAAAGGTCGAGACTACTGAGCCGGTCCCGGACCCTCTCCCGACGTCGGACCCTTACTTGGCTTGCTTTCCGCCGAAGTCCTCGGGAGTGATGGTGTCCAAGAACTCCTTGAACTTTTCCACCTCGTCCTCCTGTTCGTCCGGGATGACGATGCCGACCTCGTCGAGCAGCTCCTCCGCACCGAAGATCTTCGCCCCGCTCCGGACGGCCAGGGCGACGGCGTCCGACGGGCGGGAACTGACTTTCGGAAAGCCGGTGAAGAGAAGTTCGGCGTAGTAGGTGCCATCCTTCATCTCGGTGATGTGCACGGCTTCGAGGCTTGCGTTCAACGTCTCGATGACGTCGCGCAGCAGGTCGTGGGTCATGGGTCTGGCCGGCCGTACGCCCTGCTGCTCGAAAGCAATGGCGGCGGCCTCGACAGCACCGACCCAGATGGGCAGGTATCGCTCGCCGTCCACTTCCTTGAGCAGCAGGATCGGCTGGTTGGCCGGAAGCTCGACCCGTACGCCGACGACGCTGAGTTCGCGCATCGTCATCTCGTATCCCCCAACATCGAAGGCCTGGACACCGTTAGAGATGACCGTACACGCCGCTGGCCGCGACGGGGCGGCCGACAATCTGGGCGCTTCGGAGACCTCAGCGGCGGATGGCCGCGGGCAGCCCGGTCTTGACGAGGGTGGCGTGCAGTCGTACGGACAGGGCCGCTAGTTCCCGGGTGTTCTCCTCGGCGCGGGCGTTGGCGTCGGGGCTGCGGCTGTGCAGCAGCGGCGCCAGAACCTGCTCGAACAAGCCGATCTCACGATCGGCCGCGGCGCGGTAGGCCCGCAGGTGGCGGGCCTCGATGCCGAACCGGGCCATCTCGGCGATGGTCCGACCGATCATCAGTGCGTCGGCATCGAAGAAGCCTGAGCCGGCAGGTCGAGGCACCAGGATCCGCAGCTCCATCAGTTGTGCCACCTGGTCACGGGCGAGTCCGGTTGCCGCACACAACTCGTCGATCGAGACGCGCACGTCACTGTTGCCAGAGACGAAGTCCTCGGCGTCGGGTAGTCCGGGTGCCGCCGAGAGCCGGGGCGGGCGAGGCGCTCCACCGCCAGAGTCTGGTTTCAGTCCCCGGTCAAGGGCATCCAGGCGTTCCTTGATCACCCGCAGGGGTAGGTACTGGTCGCGTTGGGCGGCCAGAACATAACGGAGCCGGGTGACATCCTCATGGGAGAACTTGCGATAACCCGACGCCGTCCGCTCGGGCGTGATCAGGTCCTCGGCTTCGAGGTAGCGAATCTTGGAGATCGTCACTGAGGGGAACTCGCCACGCAGTTCGGTGAGCACTTCGCCGATACTCAGCTTGCCCTGACTCTCACGACTCGGAGCGCTCACTGTCGCCCCGCCTCGCTCGCTGCGCTCACCGGTCGGTCCGCTCGATTGCTCCGCCTCGTGCGCTGCGCGCACCTGTCGGTCCGCTCCTCCCTCGCTGGCGCTCGGTCGATGCTCCCGCCCTCTCGGCGATGCTCGCTGGCGCTCGCTACGATGCTCCCGCCCTCAAGGCTCATGAAGCCGCGTCCGCGGGGCCCTTACCTGAGGTGCTGCTGGTGAGGAAGACAAGTCGGAACTTGCCGATCTGTACCTCGTCTCCACCGGACAGGACCGCGGTGTCGATGGGCTCCCGATTGACGTAGGTGCCGTTGAGGCTGCCGACATCGCGTACGGAGAACCCAGTCTCCTCGCGGATGAACTCCACGTGCCGACGGGACACCGTCACGTCATCGAGAAAGATGTCGCTGTCCGGATGCCGGCCGGCGGTCGTCACCGAGCGGTCCAATAGGAATCTGCTGCCCGCGTTGGGCCCACGCTTCACGACCAGCAGGGCTGAGCCCCCGGGTAGCGATTCGACGAGACCACTCTCACCGGAATTCTCCGAGGCCTCGCCTACCTCGGGGATCTCCGTGGAGTCTTCACCGCCCACCTTGGGGATAACCTTGGTGGTCTCCCCGGTCGCCACCTCGTTGCTGCGTGCCAGCGCATGCCCGCATTGGGCGCAGAACCGGCTGCTGTCGGGGTTCTCGTGCCCACATTGAGTGCAATACACGCCCGCTCATTCTCCTGTCCGTGGCGCCTGTCGTGATCGCTGCCATCGAGCGCGTCCACATTGAGGGTCAACCATACGTCGAGAGTCCACCCCCGAGGCGAGGGGATCCCACCATCGCGTTGCCGATTAGGCCCGGTCGAGAAACTCCTGGTAGCCAGCCGCGTCCAGTAACCCCTCCAGTGCATCGGAAACCGTGCCCAAAACGGACGCCTCGATCAGCCAGCCCTCCCCGTAGGGGTCGCTGTTGACCAGTTCAGGGCTCTCGTCGAGATCCACGTTGTGCGCGCGCACAGTTCCGCTGAAGGGCGCATAGATGTCGGACACCGACTTGGTCGACTCGACCTCCCCGAAGGGTTCTCCCGCGGTCACCTCGTCGCCTTCGGCCGGCAGCTGGACGAAGACGATGTCGCCCAACGCCTCCTGGGCGAAGTCAGTGATGCCGACTCGCGCCACCGCCGGCTGCTCGTCCCCGGTCACGAGCACCCATTCGTGCTGCTCGGTGTACTTACGGTCGTCCGGTACTGCCACTGTCAGCCTCTCGTCAGGATGGTGGTCAGGCGTGTGGTTCGCGGCAACGCTAGCGACCCTCGGGGCCGATCGGCGGTTCGGGCCGGGCAGCGGCGATCAATCATCGGGGCTGGGCGCCGGCTCGGCGTATTCAGGCACATCCAGCGGTCGCAGAGCATCTACCAGCACGCGGTCTGCGGTAACGATGTCGATGCTTCCGCCTGCCTGGATGACCTTGTCCTCCACGCCTCCGGGTATCTGCATCGCCGTCGCGAGGGTCTGGCTGTCACCGATCGCCACGATCACGTACGGTGCCTCGACCGCTACCTCGTCGATCCTGATGTCTCCAGCATCGCCGACCAGGGCACTGGACACGCCGATCCGGACACCGGCCACCTGCATCGTCTCGGCCCCCGCGCCGCGAAGCTCCTGCACTGCGTCGAGCAGGACGCTGGCCTCGATTTTGGTATCCGGGTCCCTGATCGTGATGGTCAGTCCCGGGCCTTCGGCAGCGATGGTTCCGTTGAGAATGGCCAGTGCTTCGGCTTGGCGCCGTGCCTCCTCTACTGCGGCCGCGGCCGAGTCTTCCCCGCTGCCGAGCTGCTCCAGGAGATCCTGTTGCTCACCGAGCTCACTGCGCAGTCGCTCCTGACGGGATTCCAGGTCGGCGAGGATGCGAGCCAGGTCCTCCTCGCGGGCACCGGCGAGTCCCTGGTCCGAGTCGACGGTGCGCAGCTGTACGGCGAGGGCGAACCCGAGCAGGGCGCAGAGCACCCCGATGAGCAGGCTGGCAGACCACGGCCGAGGCTTTCGCGTCGTCATCTCCTCACGCCCGGAACAGATGTCGGCGGATGGCGGCGACGTTGCCGAAGATCCGGATTCCTAGCACGACGATCACCGCCGTGGACAGCTGCGCCCCGACGCCCAGCTGATCACCGAGGAAGACGATCAGTCCGGCGACGATGACGTTTGACACGAAGGAGACCACGAACACTTTGGCGTCGAAGATCCCGTCCAACCGAGCGCGGATTCCCCCGAAGCCCGCGTCCAGAGCGGCTACGACCGCGATCGGGAGGTAGGGCTGCAACGAGGTCGGCACGGTCGGGTCCAGCAGGACGCCCGCGGCGATCCCGGCCGCCAGACCCAGGATGGGGATCACCGGCCCGGTACGGATGCCCTTCATTCGCCGCTGTCCCCTGGGTCATCTTGAAGCCCGGCTGGTTCGGCCGCAGTGATAACGGCACCCGTTCCGGGTGCGAGGTCCAGCTGGTCGACCTGGACCACGTCGAGGCCGAGTCCGAAGGCCGCGGCGTAGGAGGCCAATGTCCGTCCGGCGGCCGATTCGAGAAGCTGGTCAAACATGCCGTCTGGGCCGATCGCCTCGATCAGGTAGGGGTTGGTCACCGGCCGGAAGTCGACCAGGATGGCCTGCCCGGCCGAGCGGATGCTGGTGGTCGGACCGAGCCGCTGCCCGTCGATGGCCACCGCTTCGGCACCGGCCGCCCACAGCTCGTTGACCACCGACTGGATATCGCGGTCCAGGATCCGGCCAAGGTTTTCCCCGCCGTCTTCGGGCGCGGCTGCATCGGTCAACGTCACCACTAAACCGGGCCCCCGCACGGCCGTCAGCCCTGCTCCGGACTCGGCCCGGTCGAGTTCGTCGAGCGCGTTCTGACCTTGGGTGGTGGCTGCCAACAGTTCCTCGCGGGCTCGGGTCGCCTGGTCACGGACCTCGGCCAGGCGCTGCTGGAGCAGGTCGCCGTCGGCTCGTTGCTGGGCGATGTCCTGAATGAGTGCCTGGCGCAGTTCCTCGCGCTGCGGCGCCGATGAGCGGACCTGGCTGATCACGATGGTGCTCAGCCCCCCGATCAGCACCAGGCAACCGGCAAGTACCAGCCGCCCGAGCAGTCCGGTTCCGGTTGGCGGCCGCTGCGCAGCCCCGGGTCCAGTGCGACGCTCGGCGGCCTGCTCGTAGCCGGGATCGAGGGTGTCGTTCAGCAGCCTGCCTAGCATCGACTCCGACTGCGGCTCGGTTCTCATGACGGCATGCTTCCCGACGCTACGGCCTCGGCGGGTCGGTCGCGGTTGGCCGTGTCGCGTGCGGCGATGTCGAAGACCTGCCGGACATAGGCCATCCCGGAGATCAGATACAGCACCCCGCCCCAGGCCGTGAAGGCATATGCCACGGGCGCCACGAAGTCTGCGACCCCTGAACTCCCCACCGCCAGCAGCAGCAGAGGGAAGGCGTAGAGCAGGTTGAACGTCGCGGCCTTGCCGACATAGTTGACCTGGAGGGCCTGATAGCCGTGCCGGCGCAGCAGCAACAGGCTCAGTCCGACCAGCACATCTCGGCCGAGCAGGATTGCGACCACCCAGATCGGTACAACGTCACGAAGCACGAAGGCGACCAGGGTGGCCAGGATGTAGAGCCGGTCGGCCGCGGGGTCCAGAAGCGCCCCGAGACGGCTCCTCTGATTCAGTATTCGGGCGAGCTTGCCGTCGGCCCAGTCGGTGACTCCGGCCACCATCAGGATCGCGATCGCCCAGCCGTCGGCTTGCGGCCCGAGCAGCAAATAGACGAACAGCGGCACGCCGGCCAGCCGCAGCATCGACAGGATGTTCGGGACCGTCCACACCCGGTCGGTGATCACCAGCTGGGACTCAGCAGTCACTGGTTCCCGAGTCACTCGCTCATCGTGCCATCCCACGGGTCCAGCGCGTGACGAGTCGTGATCGCACGCTAGCAGTTCCGTGCACGGCACTCCGCGGTGGCTGTTTCGCCGGACGCCCACGGCCGCGGGGTCGACGTCATCTCTCGCAAGAGCCAATAGGGTCCGGCATCATGTTGAGCCGAAGGCTCGGATAAAGAGGTGGGCGGATGAGCGACGTCGATGACTTTCTGTCTCTCACGGTCCCGCGCCAGGTGGAGGCGGAGACAGCGATTCACAATGGCGACGCTGCCCCACGAATGGCGATGTGGTCGACGAAGGACCCGGTGACGCTGTTTGGGGCGTGGTTGACCAGCAGCGGGTGGGACGACATCAGCCACACGTTCAGCTGGCTGGCGTCGACATTTTCCAACTGCACATCGGATGACTTCGAGATCGTCGCGGCCGGTGCCAGCGGCGACCTTGCGTACACGGTCGGATACGAGCACACCACGGCATCCATAGACGGCCGCCCCGCCCAGTCCTACACGCTGCGGGTAACCCACGCCTATCGGCGCGAGGACGGCGAGTGGAAGATCGTGCACCGCCATGGGGACCGAGTTCCCCCCGACCAGGAAGCTTCCGCCGGAGCGTCGACGAAGTCGTAGGCGGCCGTTGTGACCGCTGTTATCTACCGGCTGTACGGGCGGCCACGATGGACGGTTGCGCATCACCCCGCTGCTGTTACGCGCCCGGGGCTCGGTACTGGATCTGCTCGGCCTTGCGCAGCGCATCCATCGTCTCGTCGACGGTCAGCAGCACCGTCGTCTCCAATGAGCTCAGCGCACCGCCGCCACCTATCACCAACGAAACTGCGGCCATGGACACGTTGTCGGGGGCCTCCCACAGCGTGTAGCCGTCGTGTGTGCCGAAGGCGTACCAGAAGCCTTGGAGTTTCCCGCCGACCGACTCGATGTAGGACTGAGCAGCTTCTCGGCGGTCCTCTGGGTTCGCGATCAGCCTGGCCCAGGTTTCCGGCTTGTAGCTGAACATAGATAGATAGAGCGGCATTGTCTCCCCTCTCGGTCACCGGGCGGTGCGAGACATTCTGGCGCACATCGACACGGTCAGGAAGACAGAAAAGGACCTCGACGGCGAGGTATGCGCCCTCGGCCACGGCAGAGCATGAAGCCGCCCGAGTCCGGTCTGTCGGGACGACAGGATTTGAACCTGCGACCCCTTGACCCCCAGTCAAGTGCGCTACCAAGCTGCGCCACGTCCCGTGCGGCGACGACTCGAGGACAGATGCTGCCCGTGGGGTTCGTCGAAGCCGCACCAGATTACCGCATTGCTGATCAGTCGCCCCGACGTCCCGATCCCCCGTCTGACCTGGTCTTCACCCGGACGCTGACCTCGATGGGCGAGCCGGCGAACCCGAAGTCCTCGCGGAGCTTGCGGTTCAAGAACCTCCGGTAGCAGGCTTCCAGGAAGCCGGTCGAGAACACCAGGAACCGGGGCGGTCGGATGTCGGCCTGCGTCGCGTACCGGATCTTCGGAGCCTTGCCGCCGCGCGGCGGGGGCGGGGTGCGATCGACGGTCGTCCGGAGCCATTGGTTGAGGGTCGCTGTGGGGACGCGCTTCTCCCAGGACGCCAGCGCGGATTCCAGTGCAGGGGCGATCCGGTTGACCCCGCGTCCGGTCAGCGCGGAGATGTTCACCCGGGTGGCCCAGGTGACTCGGGCAAGTTCACGGTCGATCTCGCGCTCTAGGTCATAGCGCCGGTCCTCATCCACCGCGTCCCACTTGTTCATCACCAGCACCAGTGCCCGGCCGGATTCGACGACTGCCCCAATGACGCGCTGGTCCTGCTCGGTGATCGACTCGCTGGCATCGATCAGCACCAGCGCGACCTCGGCCGCATCGATCGCGGCCTCCGTGCGCAGCGAGGCGTAGTACTCGGTCCCACTCGCGTTGGCGACCCGCCGTCGCAGGCCGGCGGTGTCGACGAAGTGCCATTCCTGGCCGTCGAGTTCGACGAGACTGTCAACCGGATCGACGGTCGTACCGGCGACGGCATCGACGACAGCCCGGTCCTCCCCCACGAGCCGGTTGAGGAGACTGGACTTGCCGACGTTCGGGCGGCCGACCAGAGCCACCCGGCGTGGACCGACGATGTCCGCACGTTCGCGTGGGGCTTGCGGTAGAGCATCGAGAATCAGGTCCAGCAGGTCGCCGCTGCCCCGGCCGTGCAGCGCGCTCACCGGGATGGGCTCGCCCAGGCCCAGGCTCCACAGTTCCCCCACGGCAGGTTCGGTGCGCTCGTCATCGACCTTGTTGGCGATCAGCAACACTGGTCGATCGCTGCGCCGCAGCACCCGCGCCGCGGCCAGATCTGTCTCGGTCGGGCCCACGGTGGTGTCGACCACCAGGAGCACCACATCAGAGGTCTGCATGGCGCGTTCGGCCTGTTCAGCGATTCGGCGGGCACGACCGCTGGCTTTGGGCTCCCAGCCACCGGTGTCGATCACCAGGAACTCCCGGCCCGACCAGAGCGCGTCATAGCTGACCCGGTCCCGGGTGACACCTGGGGTGTCCTGTACGACCGCCGCCCGGCGGCCAAGGATCCGGTTGACCAACGTCGACTTGCCGACGTTCGGCCGCCCGACCACGGCGACCGTGGGAAGCGGACCGCGAGCCTCGACGGCCTCTTCAGAACCGTCGGGCTGATCCTCGCTCACGAGTCCCCCTCTCCCGTTCGAGTGAAGGGCGCCTTGTGCCAATAGGTCTGGTACACGGTGCCCTTCACTCGGATCGGGTACGCGCGGTCACGGCGGCGAGGATCGCCTCGACGACGTCCTCCTGGCTCAGCTCGGTGCTGTCGATCACGACCGCGTCCGCGGCCGGACGTAAGGGGCTCTCTGCCCGGCCGGAGTCGAACTCGTCGCGGGCCCGAAGACTCTCGGTCAACGCGGCTATCTCCTGGGGTTCGACGACTCCGAGCTGTCCGGCCCGCCGTGCTGCCCTGGCAACTGGTGCGGCCGTCAGAAAGATCTTGAGCGCTGCGGCGGGGAAGACCACCGTTCCGATGTCGCGGCCCTCGACCACCACGGTCGCCCCTTCGGCAAGGCTGCGCTGAATCTCGACCAGGCGACGCCGTACGGCCGGAATCGCCGAGACCGCGCTCACCGCTGCCGTGACCTCAGGGGATCGGATCAGTTCCGTCACGTCCTGTCCGTCGGCTGTGACACGGTCGACCTCCGGATCGGTGACGATCTCGATGGTCACGGTTCCGGCCCTCCGCGCTACCACCTCGGCGTCAGCGGGATCGAGACCTTCTGCCAGCACCGTGAGAGTGAGCGCCCGGTACATCGCGCCCGTGTCGAGGTAGGCAGCCCCCAGCCGCCGGGCGACCTCGCGGGCGACCGAGGACTTCCCGGTCCCGGAGGGTCCGTCGATGGCAAGGATCCGCGACTGGCTGCTCGGTTGTGACCCCGTCACAGCCCGACGAGTTTCATCAGCTCGGAGATCTCGTACGTAGTGAGCTTGCGAACCGCTCCGGGTTTCGTCCGGCCCAGCCGTACCGGTCCGATCTGGGTACGGACCAGGCGGTTGACCGGGTGACCGGTCGCGGCCAGCAACCGGCGTACCAGCCGGTTACGCCCTTCGTGCAGAACCAGTTCGATCAACGCCTGACCGGCCGCCACGTCGACGAGCTTGAACGAGTCGACCCGCGCTAAGCCGTCGTCGAGCTCGATCCCGGCTTTGAGCTTGCGCCCGAGGTCCCGCGAGATCGCCCCCGACACCTGGGCCAGATAGGTCTTGGGCACCTCATAGGACGGATGGGCCAGCCGATGGCCCAGCGGACCGTCGTTGGTAAGCAGCAGCAGACCCTCGGTGTCGATGTCGAGACGCCCGACATGGAAGACCGCCTCCCCGCGTTCGGCGATCAGATCTCCGACGGTGGGGCGACCGCGGTCGTCGGACATCGCCGACAGGACGCCCTCGGGTTTGTTCATCGCCAGGTGCACCAGATCGGTGCGGGTGATCACCACACTGCCGTCGACCGCGATCCGATCGGTCTGGGTATCGACCCGGCGACCTTGTTCGCGTACCTGCTGGCCGTTGACGCTGACCCGGCCCTGGGCGATCAGTTCCTCGCTGGCTCGCCGGGAGCCGATTCCCGCGCGGGCCAGCACCTTCTGCAGCCGCTCCCCCGTCTGCGGCCGGACTTTGTCTGTCACGGGTTGGAGTCCTCGGACAGGACCGACTCGACGTCGGGCAACAACGGGGCCAGGTCGGGCAGTTCGCTGATATCGGACAGACCCAGCTTCTCCAGGAACAGATCCGTCGTGACGTAGAGGCCGCCACCGGTCTGTGGGTCCGTACCCTCCTCGGCCACCAGCCCCCGGCTGAGCAGGGTTCGGATCACCCCGTCCACACTCACCCCGCGAATCGCCGAGATCCGGGACCGGGTGACCGGTTGCCGGTAGGCGACGACGGCGAGGGTCTCCAGGGCCGCCTGCGTGAGCCGGGCCCGCTGGCCCTCGGTGACGTAGCGCTCGACGTGTTCGGCGTACTCCTCCCGGGTGTAGAGCCGCCAGCCCTCCCCGGCCGGGCGCAACGTGAACCCACGGTGCTGCTGTTCGTACTCAGCGGCCAGGGCCTGCAGTTGTTCGGTGATGGTGGATTCTTCGACATCGAGCAGCTCGGCAAGGGTGGCTGGCGTTACCGGGGTGTCCACCACGAAGAGAATTGCTTCGACGGCGCCGCGCAGGCGCTCGTCGATCGCGGCGGTCATGGGAGTCCTCTGCAAGTTTCGTACGGTTCAGACCGGTCGGGGTTGCCTCCTATCATCGCCTACAGCGTGCTGCTTCGTTGCATCTGCACCGTTCGGTACCTCGGCTGGCTGCTGTTCGTCCCGCTCCTGGCCGGCTGCATCGTTCGGGAGCCGGTCTCCGGCGGCGATCCAACGCACATGCAGTTCGCCGAGCGCGCTGAGCTGTTCCAGGGACACCGATCCGCGCGTGTGCAGGTCCAGCAGAGCCAGGAACCGCGCGACGACCTCGAGGGTCGTTGCACAGTCGGAGATCAAGGCCCGGAACGTCGTCGTCGCGCCTCCGGCGAGCTTGCGTCGCAGGATCCCGGCGTGCTCTCGGACACTGACTCTTGGTGCATGCAAGTGTTCGGTGGACACCTCGACCGGCGAGCGCGGCTGCAGCGTCGTGGCGGCCAGGGCGACGAAGCCCTGCACTCCGACGCCGAGCAGGACCTCCGGAAGGGCGAGGGCGAACCGCGGCTCAAGGCTGACCTCCCGCGGAAACCGCCGGGCCTGGTCCAGTTCGTGCGCCCGAAGGAATTCGGCCGCCTCGCGGAACGCCCGATAGGCCAGCAGGCGGGCAAAGAGCAGGTCTCGAGCCTCGAGTGCGGCCAGGTCGTCCTCGTCCTCGACGTCGGCCGACGGCAGCAACCGGGCGGCTTTCAGGTCCAGCAGGGTCGCAGCGACAACCAAGAATTCAGTGGCCTGGCCGAGATCGAGGGTGTCCCCCGCGGCCTCGAGATATCTGATGAACTCGTCGGTGACCTGCGACAGCGCGATCTCGGTGACATCGAGTTTGTGCTTGCTGATCAGGCTCAGCAGAAGGTCGAAGGGGCCCTCGAAATTGGTCAGCGCGACATGGAACCGCCCGTCGCCCGCGTCCATGACCGGGGACCTTAGTCCGCTCCCGGGCGATGACCATTCGACTCAGGGACGCCATCGCGTCGATCTCAGCGCGCGTTCGCAGCCCGCACCAGCGCGCAGCGATCAAATCTGGCCTGGGGCTTCGACCCGGCGAGTCGGTCAACCCGCGGCCACGACCTCCTTGGCCAGGTTCCGATAGGCGTTGGCGCCCTGCGAGTGCGGTGCCCATGAGGTGATCGGTTCACCGGCGACGGTGGTCTCCGGGAACCGGACCGTACGAGCGATGACTGTCTGGAACACGGTGTCCCCGAAGGCCTCCACGACGCGGGTGAACACCTCCTTGGCGTGCAGCGTCCGCGCGTCGTACATCGTGGCCAGGATGCCGGTGATCAACAGATCCGGGTTCAGCCTTTCGGTGACCTTGTCGATCGTGTCGACGAGGAGAGCGACCCCGCGCAGGCTGAAATACTCGCATTCCAGCGGAATGATCACTCCTTGTGCGGCGGTCAACGCGTTGACCGTCAGCAGCCCGAGCGAGGGCTGGCAGTCGATGAAAATGTAGTCGTACTCCTCCAGCACCGGCCGCAGGGCGCGCTTGAGGGCCTGCTCGCGGGCGACCTCGCTGACGAGCTGGACCTCGGCGGCGGACAGATCGATGTTGCTGGGGATCAGGTCGAGCCCGTCCACCCTGGTCTTGAGCCGGACATCGGCGATGCCGACGTCGCGATCCATGAGGACGTTGTAGATGCTGCGGTCAAGGTCGTGCGCCGGGACGCCGAGCCCGACCGACAGGGCACCCTGCGGGTCGAAGTCCAGCAGCAGGACCTTTCGGCCGAATTCGACCAGGGCGGCACCCAGATTGATGGTCGAGGTGGTCTTGCCCACCCCGCCCTTCTGGTTGCACATCGCGATTACCTTCGCCGGGCCGTGCCGCTCCAGGACCGGAGGAGTGGGCAACGGTCGCTGCCGCGCCTTGACCGGGTCCCCCCGCAGAACCGAACGGCCAGGAGTCGGGGAACTCGGGGCGTCGGAGAAGGGCAGGGCCTGCGCCTCGCTGCCACTACGTCGCGCCACAACTTCCGCCTCTTGGATCGGTGCTACCGGCTACCCCGTGCGTGCGTGCGCCGGTGGCGTCCTTGGCGGCGACAGTAGGTCGCTGCCCTGCCTCGGGCAAGGCGACCCGCCGAAGGGCACCGGCTCCGTTACCGCGCACCAGACCTCAAGCTCAAGCTAAGCTTTAGCGGCCGTCAGTGTAGGGCGCGGGGGTGACTGGCGACGTAGACCTCGCGCAGCCGGTCCACGGTGACCAGGGTGTAGACCTGCGTCGTCGTGACCGAGGCATGGCCGAGCAGCTCCTGGACTACCCGGACGTCGGCCCCACCGTCGAGCAGATGCGTGGCGAAGGAGTGCCGCAGCGTGTGCGGGGACAACTCCTCGGTTATCCCGGCCCGGTCGGCGACCGTCCGCAGGATCGTCCAGGCACTCTGCCGGGACAGCCGGCCACCACGAGCGTTCAGGAACAGTGTGCTGAGTCCCCGCCCCTGCGCAGCCAGCGTAGGTCGGCCGCGGACCAGATAGGCATCGACCGCGGCCAGCGCATAGCTACCGATCGGCACGACCCGTTGCTTGCTGCCCTTGCCCGTGAGCCGGACCGTGCCGGACGCGCGGTTCACGTCATCCACGGCCAGACCGACCGCTTCGGAGATCCGGGCGCCGGTCCCGTACAGGAGTTCGAGTAGGGCCCTGTCGCGCAGCGAGCGGGGTTCGTCGTCGAGATTGGCCGCCTCCAACAGCGCTTCGACCGCATCGACCGGGATCGCCTTGGGCAACCGCCGCGGCGGTGCCGGAGGCCGGACCGCTCCCGCCACGTCGTCGACGACCCAGCCCTCGCGTACGGCGAAACGATGCAATCCCCGCACCGCGACGACGGCACGGGCCGCCGAGGCGGCCGAGAGCGGCCGGTGCAGCTCATCGCCGAGTCGAAGTGCAGCCAGGAATGCCGAGACGTCGTCCTCGCTCACGTCGGACAGGACGGACCTCCCGCGCTGGGCTAGATGCGCGCCGTAACGGTTCAGGTCGCGCCGATAGGACGAGACCGTGTTATTCGCCAGTCCACGCTCGATCGCCAGATGGTCGAGGTACCCGCGAAGCGCACGACGCAGGGCCGGCGCCGGCTGGGGTAGCGCTGCCGGGGCCGCGGGAGCGACCGGCTCAGCCAGCCAGGGCCTCTTCCAACGGGACGTACGGGAGTCCGTGCGCCGCGGCCACCTGGTCGTAGACGACCTGCCCGTTGACGACATTGACGCCCATCGCGAGGGCCGGGTCCGCGGCGACAGCTGAGCGCAGGCCTCGGTTGGCCAGGGCCATCACGTAGGGCAGCGTCACGTTCGTCAGCGCGTAGGTCGAGGTGTTGGGCACCGCGCCGGGCATGTTCGCCACGCAATAGAAGACCGAGTCATGGACCCGGTAGGTCGGGTCGTCATGTGTGGTCGGGCGACTGTCCTCGAAACACCCGCCCTGATCGACGGCGATGTCGACCAGGACCGATCCCGGTCGCATCCGTGAGACGAGGGCGTTGGAGACCAGCGTCGGTGCCTTGGCTCCGGGGACGAGCACCGCACCGATGACCAGATCCGCACCCAGCACGGCTCGCTCGACCTCGTAGGAGTTCGACGCGACGGTCTGCAGATGCCCCTGGTAGATCCGGTCCGCGGCGCGCAGCTTCTCCACGTTGTTGTCGAGCAGGATCACCTCGGCCTGCATGCCCAGAGCAATCGCTGCGGCGTTCATCCCGGACACACCCGCCCCGATGACGACGACTGTGGCCGCGTACACCCCGGATACCCCGCCCAGGAGCACACCGCGGCCACCCTGTGCGCGCTCGAGGCAGTGCGCCCCGCACTGTGGGGCCATCCGGCCGGCCACCTCGGACATCGGCGCCAGCAGCGGCAGTGAGAGGTCGGCGAGTTGAACCGTCTCGTAGGCGACCGCGTCGATGCCCGAGGACAGCAACGCCTTGGTGCACTCCGCCGAGGCAGCCAGGTGCAGGTAGGTGAACAGCGTCTGCCCGGAGCGCATCCGGGAATACTCCTCGGCGACCGGTTCCTTGACCTTGAGCACGAGATCTACTGCGCCCCAAACGTCGTCGGCATTCGGGAGGACCTGCGCCCCCACCGCTACGAAGTCAGCGTCCGGGATCAGAGATCCCGCGCCGGCATCGTGCTCGATCAGTACCTCGTGCCCGCCGCGGAGCAGTTCAGTTACCCCGGCCGGGGTCAGGGCGACGCGGTACTCATGGTTCTTGACCTCACGGGGTACGCCCACCCTCATCGTCTTGATCCGCCCTTCGTCGCAGCTGCATCGGTGCGTCAGAGCCGAGCTTATGACTGTGCACGCCAGTCCGGGGCGAGCCGATCAGGTCACCTGCACGATCCGAGCGTCCAGCAGCTGTCCGTCCTCGATCGTGAGCACCCCGAGGGTGCCGTGCGGCTGGCGACGGCGGTCGGTGGGCGAGCCTGGATTGAACAGCCGCAGTCCCTCCCCTGCGACATCCATCGGAATGTGCGAGTGCCCGAACACGACGAGGGCGCAATCGGGAAACACCCTGCGCATCCGGAGCAGTCGGCCAGTCGCCGAACCGCTGTCATGGATCATCCCGACCGTGAGGCCGTCGATGTCCACGACGAGTTTGTCCGGCGCGCCCCAAGCGGCGATGTCCGGTCCGTCGTTGTTTCCGCGTACGGCGTGCACCGGTGCGTAGCCGGACAATTCCTCCAGGACATCGGCGGTGCAGACATCTCCGGCATGCAGGATGAGGTCCGCGGCATCCAGATACTCGGCCGCCCTCGGCGGAACACCCCGCCACCGTCGTGGGGCGTGCGTGTCGGCGAGAGCTACCACGTTCATCCGAGCGGTGCCCTGCCAGTTCCCGGTACGTCCGAAGGTCTGGCCGCAATCGCGGACGATGCTGCGGACGCAGTGGGTTCTGCCGGGCGCAGACCCCGCCAGTCGGCCGCTCTGGCTGCGACCGCGGCCAGGATTCCGGCAACGGCGAGGGAATTGCGGATCCGGCCTTCCTGTACGGCGGCCAGCGCATCGTCAAGCCGAACCCGGCGTACCTCGAGGTCGAGCTCCTCGGCGGCCAGCGCGAAGCCGACCGGTCGGTCGGCGGCACTCAGGTCGCGGGCCAGGAAGATCGTGATCGTCTCCGTCGACCCGCCCGGTGAGGCGTAGAGGTCCAGCAGTCGATCCCATCGAAGCGCGGTCAGCCCAGCCTCTTCGAGCAGTTCCCGTCGTGCCGTGTCGGCCAGGGGCTCGTCGGTGACGTCCATCAGACCCGCGGGGACCTCCCAGAGGTAGCTGCGGACGGGATGGCGGTACTGGCGGATCAACACGACCCGATCGTCATCGTCCATGGCGATCACCCCGACGGCTCCGGGATGGACCACCACGTCCCGCTGCCCGGTAGTGCCGTCCGACATCTGCACCTCGTCCTGGCGTACCGACACGATGCGCCCCTCGAAGACGGTTCGCGACGATCGGACGAGGTAGCTGCGTGGATCGGTGATGACCTCGTCGGCGAGTGGCCCGTCCGCCGGATTCACCGCACGGCGGGTTCGATGTCGACCGGGATCCGCTGGGACTCCGCGCGATCAAGGGCGGCTCGCACCAACGCCGCGAATAGTGGATGCGGGCGGGTCGGGCGCGACGTGAACTCAGGGTGGGCTTGGGTTCCCACGAAGAACGGGTGCAGGTCGCGGTCGAGTTCGGCGAATTCGACCAGCCGGCCGTCCGGGGACAGCCCGGAGAAACGGAGTCCGGCAGCCTCGAGTCGCTCGCGGTAGGCGTTGTTGACCTCGTAGCGGTGCCGGTGCCGTTCGTGCACCTTGGTCTCGCCATAGGCTTGGGCGAGCAACGAGTCGGGAGTCAGCTCGGCCGGGTAACTACCCAGGCGCATCGTGCCGCCCATGTCGCGCTCGCCAGCCACCACGTCGACCTGATCGGCCATCGTGGCGATCACCGGATGCTCGGTCGTCGGGTCGAACTCCGCAGAGTTCGCGTCGGTCAGACCAGCGAGGTTGCGAGCCACGTCGATCACCATGCACTGCAATCCGAGGCACAGGCCGAGAATGGGGATGCCGTTGGCGCGGGCGAAGGAGATCGCGCGCACCTTCCCCTCGATCCCGCGAATGCCGAATCCTCCTGGTACGACAATGCCGTCCACATCCGAGAGCTGCTGCGCAACACCGATGCTCGTCTCACAGTCGTCGGAGGTGACCCAGCGCGTGTCGATACGCGTGTGATGGGCGAAGCCTCCGGCACGCATCGCCTCGGTGACCGACAGGTAGGCGTCGGGCAGATCGACGTACTTGCCGACCAGCGCGATCGTCAGCGACTGCCGCGGCCTGTGGACCCGGTCCAGCAGGTCCGACCACTGCGTCCAGTCGACATCGCGAAAGGGCAGACCCAGGCGGCGTACGACGTAGGCGTCGAGCCCCTCAGCGTGCAGCACCTTCGGAATGTCGTAGATGGACGGGGCATCCGAGGCCGAGACAACCGCCTCGGAGTCCACGTCACACATCAGGCTGATCTTGCGCTTGAGGGCGTCGGGGATCTCCCGGTCACTGCGGCAGACGATGGCATCGGGCTGGATACCGATGCTGCGCAACGCTGCAACGGAGTGCTGTGTCGGTTTGGTCTTGAGTTCACCGCTCGGCGCGAGATAGGGAACCAGGGAGACGTGCAGGAAGAACACGTTGTCCCGGCCGACGTCGTGCCGGATCTGACGAGCGGCTTCGAGAAAGGGCAGTGATTCGATGTCGCCGACCGTCCCGCCGATCTCGGTGATCACGACATCGATGCCGGGATGGCCCTCCTGCCCACCGGCCGTTCCCAGGATGCGGTCCTTGATCTCGTTGGTGATGTGCGGGATCACCTGGACGGTGTCCCCGAGGTACTCTCCGCGCCGCTCCTTGGCGATCACCTCGGCGTAGACCTGTCCGGTCGTCACGTTGGCCGAGCCGGCGAGGTTGATGTCGAGGAATCGTTCGTAGTGACCGACATCGAGATCGGTCTCCGCCCCGTCCTCGGTGACGAAGACCTCACCGTGCTGGAACGGGTTCATCGTTCCCGGATCGACATTGAGGTAGGGATCCAGCTTCTGCATGGTGACCCGCAGGCCCCGAGCCGACAGCAGGGATCCGAGCGAACTCGCAGTCAGGCCCTTGCCCAGCGACGAG
Organism: Geodermatophilaceae bacterium; assembly: GCA_050999295.1. Classification (GTDB taxonomy): domain Bacteria; phylum Actinomycetota; class Actinomycetes; order Mycobacteriales; family Geodermatophilaceae; genus JACCQS01. Next base: position 27,368 of record JBPCPI010000084.1, read on the forward strand.
GCGACCCCGCCGGTCACGAACAGATAGTTGGTGGTGTGGGAGGAGCGACGATCACCCGGTCGGTTCACGGGAGTTCACGCTAACACGCAGCGGCGCTGCGACGGCGCTGGCTTTCGGGGTGTCGACCACTGAGCCTCCCGTCGGCTGGTCGGTGGGTGGGTTCCAGCGCAACACGAGCCAGATCAGGAGCGGGACCACCAGGCAGCCGGCGATCGCCGGCACAGCGATTCCGGAGTCATTGATCAGAGCACCGATGCCCAGTGAGACGGCCGCCGCGGTCAACCCGGCTCGCCAGGCCGGCTCGGTTGCCAGAAACTGCCGCAAGCGCCCGTCGCGCCAGAGCAGCAGCCACGCCGCGAGCGCAAAGATCGGGATCAGCCAGGTGACCGGACTGCCGGTCAGCACGTCCAGATTCGCCTGGGCCTTGCGACTGACCACCGCCCAGGCCTGACCGTCGACGAGTTGCCCCACGAAACGACCGAGGTGCGTGCGGTCGTCCGGATTCCGCTGGTAGTCCAGCAATGCGAATGCCGAGACCGCGACCGCAGTGACCGCACCGATGGACAGCATCCGCCGCAGCGACAGCCGGCTCCCAGTGCGGAGGAGGGCCAGGACGAGGAAGCCCGGTACCAGCGCCAGGACGCCGCCGAAGTCCTGGCCCAGTCCCGCCGCGCCGACGATGACCACAGCCAGCAGACCCACGCTCCCGACAACCAGCAGCCGCTGGCGGCGCGAACCTCGCACGAGTACGGCGGTGGCCAGCAGCGTGGCAGCCGCGAACAGGCCGAAGGTCAGATTGCCCAGTCCCACGAAGCGGCCGGCGACGATTGCGTTGTATCCCAGCAGGCTGTTCAGTTCCATCGGCGAGCCCAGCACAACGTCGACGCCGATCGTCAACGAGGTCGCGACCAAGGCGAGGAAAGCCGGCCCGGTCCAGGCCATCCCGGCGGGCAACAGTTTCGGGATCGGTCCGCGGCGACCCAAGCCGAGCACCAAGGCCATGAGCAGTGCGACACCGCCGGCCACGGCAAGACCCAGGGCGAGGTCACGGTTCGGGGACCGCCACCAGGGGGTGAGGTTGGCCAGATGCGTGGCCACCGGGAGGACCGCGAAGGCCAAGGCTGCCAGCGGGAGCAGCCGAGCCGGCGGTGCAGATCGGCTACCGGCCGTTGCCGGCGTGCGGAGTCGGTGCAACAGCAAGCCCGCCACGAGGGCGCCGGCCAGGCCCACCAGGGTCCAGAAGAAGGTCCTGGTGATGCTTGCGTGCGCCACGGCCGCGCGGTTGAGATCGCGCAGGTACGCCAGCGCCTCCTCGATGTCCTCGCGCGGCCCCGCCCAGCGCATCGCCGAACCGACCATCGTGGCGGGATTCTCGATCCCCAGAGCGCGTAGTGCTGTGGGGGCCACGTCGATCAGCTGAACATAGGGCGCGCGGCCGGTGCTCGAGGAGGTCAGGTACCCCGACGGCAGATCGGGATGCAGGCCGATCAGCGGGTGCAGTTGAGCGCGGCTGACGCCCTTCTCCGACAGTCCGACGAACAGCAGCAGGGTCTCCCCGGGAAGGGACCTGACCGCGGACCGGATGTCCCCGATCACGCTGTCCAGAGCAGCCAGCGCCTGCGGCCGTGGCCTGCCTAGCTGGCCCGCCGGTGGGCCGGGGCCGGCTTCGGGCTGCTGCCCGGCCTCGGGCACCTGCTCGGTGAGGGTCACCGCTGGGATCGATCCGATCAGCTCCGGCACGGTGATCAGACTCAGCGGGCAGCCGTTCAGGGCAGAGGCGATCTGGGCCGGCCCGAACGGGAGGGAGTCGATGACCGATACCTGCGCCGTTGGACCGGAAACGGCTACCGCCGACGAACGGCCGATCGCGGTGGAGCAACTGACCGCCTCTCCCAGGGCCCCGGGTTCTGCACCGAAGGCCCGAGTGCCCTCGTCCTCGGCGATGCGTGCCACTGTCCGGCTGACGTCGGTCAGGCCGGCCAGGGCCACCTGCTCCTGCTGGCCGCAACCGGCCAGGGTGGCCATCCGCTGGGCTTCCTGCTCAGGGGTCAGCGGTGCCAGGTTTTCCTCGGCGTCCTCGGTCGGTGCCGGATATCGGGCCCGGTTTCCTGCTCCGAGGGTGGCCCAGCCATCGAGGATGCAGGTCCGCGACCGGGCGGCCCGGACGGTCATGTTCCCCAGCGCGGCATCGGCCGCCGCAGCGCTCAGCTCCGGCGCCAGACCCGATGCCACATCCCCCCAGAGCAGTCCCGGTATGCCGACGATCACGACCCGGTCGGCTAAGACGGCGCTGCCTTCGCCGGCCGCTCCCGCATGCGGCATGGGGCCTGATCCCAGTGCGGTGCACACGGCGATGACCACCAGCCGTGACACCAGCCCGGACACTGACCGCTGCCCTGCGTGCCTGCTCATGACCGGCGGTCCGGCGATCGTGCCCGGCAACGACCGCTCACGATGCGCCGAGCAGTTCTGCATACAGGGCGCCCAACTGGGCAACCGTGTCTTGCAGGGTCGGCCAGCCGAGCGCGGCGCTGCGCCCGGCCGCCACCAGCGCGGCGGCCCTGGCCGGGTCGGCGAGTACGCCGGTCACCGCAGCATCCAGCGCGGCCGGGTCATCCGGCGGAATCAGAACCCCCGCTCCGTGCCCGGCCAGTTCCGGGATACCGCCCACGGCCGTGGCCACCAGCGGCCGACCAGCTCGTAGCGCCTCCTGGGCAACCAGCGCGCGCGCTTCCCAACGTGAGGTCAGCACCACGAGGTCGCTGGCAGCCAGCAGGTCGGCAACATCGCTGCGCCGACCCAGGAGGGCCACCGGAAGCCGCTCCCGCTGAATTTGTGCAGCCAGGTCCTCGTGCAGCGGGCCGTCGCCGGCAATGACCACGCGCAATCCGTCAGCCCGCCCGCGCCATTGTCGTGCCGCAGCGAGCAGGGTCTCGTAGCCCTTCTGCGGGTGCAGCCGGCCTACTGCAAGCAGCAGCGGAGTGCCGTTTGAGACGCCGAGCTCGGCGCGTACCTCGGCACGGCTGCGGTCAGGCTGGGGCAGCGACGGCGCGGACAACGGCGCCGCGCGCACGTCACGCCCACCTAGGGCACGCGCGTGGTCGGCCAGGTCCAGGGAAGCCGCGAGTATGACGTCGGCGCGGCGCATCACCACGCGTTCCAGGACTTCGCTGATCCGGCGGCGCGGCCCTGGAGGGTCCAGCAGAGCGTTGTGCACGGTCACCACGACCGGCGCGGCCGGGCGGGCCAGCACCGACAACAGCCCCGCGCGCAACCCGTGTGCGTGGACCAGATCCGTCCTGCCCAGAGACCGACGAAGGCTGAGCAGGGCCCGGGCGTCTGCAGCCGGACGCAGGCCCGAGGCAATCCGCACCGGACGGAACTGCGCGCCCGTGGCGCGAAATCCGAACAACTCGTCGGTGGCGGTTGGGCCGCAGACCCGTACGGTCGCCCCGAGCGCCTGCAGGCCGGGCAGGATCGCGCGGACATGGGTTCCCACTCCCCCCGTGCTGGTGGCCAGCACCTGGACGATGCGCCGTCCAGCCAGCACCGTCTCGGTCCGCGTCATGTGCTGGGTTGCACCTCCTCCGGCGCCTGGTCTGTGCGGCGCAGGCCACGCAGGACCGCCCGCATCGATGCCCGTGCCAGCACCATCATGGTCGCGGCGGCGATCAGCAGCACGACGGCGCTGACCGCAAGCACCTGGACGACAGCCAGCAGGGCGCCGCCGCCGTCCCACACTTCGGCGAGGCCTCGACCGGCCGACGAGGCGAGGATGACGGCGAGCACGGCGGCAGCCCCGACTCTGGCCAGGCCGCTGAGTGACTCGCGACCGGCCGACCGGACGGTGATGACGATCAGCGATAGTCCGGCTACGAGGACACCTGTGCTGTGTCCGGTGGCCAGCGCCACCCCGCGCGCGGTGTCGGGCAGCGCAGCAGCCAGGACGACGCTCGCCGCCACGGTCAGGAGCCAGCCACCGACCACGGCCAGGGTCGGTTCCTTCCACAGCCCGCGCGCGTAGAGGGCCCTAGTGAGCAGGGCCACCAGTCCGTAGCCGACCAGTCCCGGTGCGAAGGCGACGATCGTGTCGGCAAGCCGGGTCACGGTGAGATCGGCGCCGGGGACGCCGGTACCCTGCACGAAAATCCGCGCGGCCGGCTCGGCAACGGCGATCATCGCGGCCGACCCGAGGAGACATCCGAGCAGCACCGCCGCCGCCGTGGGTGCGAGTGTCTTGCGGTAGGAGTCCTCATCTGCACGTTCGGCCGATGCGGACAGCCGGGGGAAGGCCGACGTGGCGAGCGGGACAGCAACGGCACCCCACGGCAGCAGGAAGACGGTCATCGCCAGCAGGTAGAGGACCTGCGTACCCGCCGGGGCACCGTCATTCGCCAGCCGGATCGCGACCACGACCGCGATCTGCTGTGCAGCCAGAGTCGCGATGCCGGCCGCGGCCAGTCGCCGTACCCGCGGTGCCACACCGGCCGGGAAGCCGACACTGGGACGCAACCGTAGGCCTGTGCCGCGCAACGGAAGAAGCAGCACCAGCGCGAGCACAACGACGCCGATCGTGGTGCCTACGCTCAGGATGAGTTCAGAGCCCACGGCGAGATCATCGACCGACTCCGGAACGCCGGCCGAGAGACGATAGAGCAGGTAGGCGACGGCTACGACGACGCTGGACAACAGCGGAGCCACGGCCGGTCCGGCGAAGCGGCCGTGGGCCTGCAGGATGCCGGTCAGGACGATGCCCACGCCGTAGAGCACGACCTGCGGTGCAAACACCAGGAGCATCCGGCTACCGAGTTCGACCGCTCCGGAACAGCTGCTGCCGGACAGCAGCGCTTCGGCCAGCGGCCGGGCCAGCAGTGCGAGCAGACCGCTGATCGGCACCAGGATCAGGACCGTCCACGTCAACAGCGAGGAAGCCGTCCGCCGGGCCCGCTCGCGATCTCCGGACGCGATAGCCCCGGACAGCATGGGGACGACGAGGCTGGCCAGCGCGCCCCCCGCAACAATCTCGAAGATGATGTTGGGAACGGTGTTCGCGGCGACATAGGTGTCACCGATGCAGGTCGTCCCGACCGTACGTGCGAAGACGAGGTTGCGGCCGAATCCGGCCAGCCGGGCTAACAGCGTGAGTACGGCGATCAGTGCCGCAGCAGCACCGATCCCCCTGGCAGCGGTACGTAGTCCCGAGCTGCTCACGACATCTGCGGGCTACTCGAAGGCCTTTCCACGGGCATCCGGCCCCACCTGTCCAGATCCCGCAGTCCGGGGGTTGCCTCGATCACCCGGGTGAAGCTCACCAACTCAGCGGCGGCGGTCAGCGCCACCAGGACAGCCAGCATGCCCGCCCGCAGCAGTGGCCCGGAACCTGCTGCGAGGCGGTAACCCAGCAGCGCACCGAGGGCATTGGCGCCCGAGTCGCCCAGCATCACCAACTCGGCGAGGTCAGCAGGCAAGACGGCCAACGAAGTCCCAAGTACTGCCGCACTCGCGCCCGCTGCGGGGCCACCCAACGTGGCCGCGGCGCACAGTGCGCTTACCTTGGCCGCTCGACCCGGGCGCAGATCGAGCAGGTTGACCAGGTTGGCGGTCCCCGCCATCACCCCGGCGGCAAGAATCCGATCGGCGGGGCCGGTCGACACCGAGCCCGCCGCGACCATCGATGCCCCGACGACGCCGACCACCTTGAGCGCCCCGGTCGAGACCCGGCCCGAGCGAAGGGCTCGGAGGTGTCCGCGAAATCCCTTGTCCCGGCTCTGGTCGGGACGGGCACCGACGATGTCGTCGTGCAGGCCCACCGCGCCCGAGACCAACCCGAGCAGCAAGGCCGGGGCTCGCATTCGCGCCGGAAGAGCCGCGGCTGCAACGAGGGTGGCGCTCAGAGCTGCTACCGGGCCGGCGACCAGGCTCACCGGCATCCCGCGGTGGTTGATCCGGGTCCAGGTTGCCCCCGACAGTGCGGGTGCCCGCCGCGCGAGCTCCACCGTTGCCAGGGCACCGACGGCGGCGACGGCGGCAACGGTGACCCGGCTCGGTGCCTGCACCGCCTGGCTGCTGCCCGCCGAGTCCCTCACGGACCCAGCGGTGGTAGCGGAACAGTGCCTTCGCCGACGCCGTAGTTGCCCGATTGGCCGGTCCGCTCCGCAGTCAGCGCCAACAGTGCCGCGACCCTGCCCGAGGCGGAGTCGACGTTGTTCACCGTCGAAAGCATCGTCGCTGAACCACCGTCAGCGCGTACTGCTGCCACCAACCCGCCGTCGGAATCGGCGCTGGCATCCCCGGCCACGACGGCGCCGCTGCCCGCGGCGTCCAGCGCTACAACCAGGGACACCAGCGCCCGGTTTCGGGTCTCGGCGTCCTCGCCGGTGAAGCCGCCGGCGGTCAGGATCAGCGCGTAGTCCGCGGACTCGACATCCCCGCTCTCGGATGTGACGACCCCGAGCGCGGCCAGGCCGGCCAGCACGGTGGTGGTCGACGTCTCGGGCGGGGCCGGGCGGCCGTCGCCCGGGCGCATGAGCACCTGGCTCATCAGGCTGGCCACCAGAGCGGGTGTCTCGTCGGTCTGCGGCAGGGTCACGCCAGGCGGTAATCCGTTCCCAGTGACGTACTCCTGCAGGTCGGGGGCCGTCTGGGGGTCGGTGAACGCCGGCTGCAGCCGCAGCGTCCCGGCCAACTCGGCCCCCGAGGCACCGAGCAGGCTCGTGATCTGCCCGACGACATCCGGAGTCACGTCGTCATTGGTGACCACGACCAGAACCGAGGAGCCGACCAGTCGGTTCGCCACGATCAGCGGAGCCACAGCGTCGTCGTACGCGTCGTCCTGGGTCAGCTGCTCGGTGAGCCTGTCGGTCTGGGCCTCGAGTTCGTTGTTGTCGTCGGTCAGAGTGCCGACCTGGGCCTCCAGGCCGTCCAGGACCTGGCCGTTGAGCTGGGTCGTCCCGATCACGATGCCGAGCGCGACGGCGAGGAACACCGCGATCAGCGAGACGAGGTGGTACCGAAAGTCGATCACGAGAACAGGCCCTTCACCCAGTCGAGCACATCGCCCAACCAATTCGCGAACAGATCGAGATAGGTCCGGCCGGCGGTGGAGACGGCGAGTACCGCGCCGATGGCAACGAAGGCGGCCAGGACTAGGAAGACCAGTGCCGTTGTGGAGATCCGGCTCTTGTAGAGCCGGCTCACTCCTTTGGCATCGACCAGTTTCGCGCCGACCCGCAGCCGGGTCAGGAAGGTGGAGGCCATTCCTCCCCGGCCCTTGTCGAGGAACTCCACCAGCGTGGCGTGGGTGCCAACTGCGACGATCAGAGCTGCCCCTTTGTCATCGGCCAACAGCATCGCGATGTCCTCGCTCGTGCCGGTGGCCGGGAAGGTGATGGCCTCGACTCCGAGGTCCTGCACTCGCGGCAGGCCCGGCGCTCGGCCGTCGGCATAGGCGTGCACGATGACCTCGGCACCGCAGCGCAACGTGTCGTCGGCGACCGAATCCATGTCGCCGACGATGATTGACGGCTTGTAGCCCGCCTCGCGAAGTGCGTCCGCGCCTCCGTCGACTCCGATCAGCACCGGTCGGTAGTCGCGAATGTAGGAACGCAGCTGGGCCAGGTCCTCCTTGTAGTCGTACCCACGGACGACGATCAGGACGTGCTGACCGTCCATGTCGGTCTTGATGTCCGGGACGCCGACACCGTCGAGCAACAGCGCACGCTCGCGCTTCATGTACTCCATCGTGTTGGCGGCGAAGGCCTCGAGCTGGGTGGACAGGCCGGCCTTGGCCTCGTCCATCGCTGCTGCGATCGATGCCTCGTCGAGGTCGCGGCCCTCGGCCACGAGGCGGTCACCGACGAAGAGACATTCCCCGTCGACCCGGACCCTGGTGCCCTCCTTGACCTTGCCGAACACCTCGGCTCCGACGTTGTCCAGGATCGGGATGTCAGCCCTGGCCAGGATGCCGGGTCCCAGATTCGGGTAGCGACCAGAGATGCTCAGGGACGCGTTGACCACCGCAGCCACCCCACGGGACACCAGAGCATCGGCGGCGACCCGGTCGATGTCGGTGTGGTCGATCACCGCGATCTCGCCCTGGTTGAGGCGCTTGGTGAGATCCTTCGTACGGCGGTCCAATCTGACCACGCCGGAGACTCCGGGCAGGGCATCCGCGGACCTACCGCGGCGCAGAGTGCCTAATCGCATCCAACCAGTCTCCCACCGCCACCGGGAGGCATCGAGCCGCCACGCACGGTCAGCCCGCATCGACCGCGCTGGCAAGCAGTTCGGCAGCGTGGGCCAGACCCGTCTCACTGCCGGGGAGGCCGGCCAGCATGCGGGAGAGCTCCTGCACCCGTTCGTCGCCGTCCACCGCGGAGATCCCACTGGCCGTGATCGTGCCGTCGCTCGTCTTGTCCACCACAAGGTGGGCGCTCCCGTGGGCCGCCACCTGAGGCAAGTGGGTCACGACCAGAACCTGGTGATGCGCGGCTAGGGCGGCCAGCCGTCTGCCGATCTGGACGGCCGCCTGTCCCCCAACACCGGCATCAACCTCGTCGAAGACCATGAGCGGAACCGGATCGGTCCCGGCGAGCACCACCTCGATGGCCAGCATCACCCGGGCCAACTCGCCGCCGGAAGCCGCACGGTGCAGGGGGCCGGCATCGGTGCCCGCGTGAGCGGCGAGCTGGAGCGTGACCTCGTCCATCCCGTCCGGTCCGGGTGTCTCGGCGTCCGTCCCGATCACGATGTCGATTGCGGCCTTGGGCATGGCCAGGGCGCCGAGTTCGGTCTGGACGGCTGCCGAGAATCGGCCGGCCGCCTCTCGGCGGGAGGTGGAGATCTGTGCGCCCAGATCGCCGACCGTGCGCCGCTCGGCGTCGCGTTGGTCGCGCAGGGCTGCCAGCGCATCGTCGGAGACGTCGAGGTCGAGCAGCTGCTGCTCGGCCTCGCGTGCCCAGGCCAGCACCCCGTCGCTGCCCGTGCCGGGCTCGGCGAAGCGGCGTACCAGACCCTGCAGCAACGAGATCCGCTCCTGGACCTCGGCCAGCCAACCAGGGTCGGCAACCGCATCCTGGATGTAGCCGGCGAGTTCGGCGGCGATGTCTGTGACGGTGTAGGACAGGGAGGCCACCCGACTGCCCAACTCCCGCAGAGTCTCATCGCTGGCCCGCTCCAACGGACCGGTGGCCCGGGCCAGTGCGCTGAGCGCATCGGACTGCGCGGTCCCGCCATCGGCCATCGGATCACCCGACAACGCCTCGTAGGCAAGCTGAGCCGCAGTCCCCAAGGCCTCGGCATCGCTGAGCCGGATCGCCACGGCGGCCAGCTCCTGGTCCTCCCCTGGCAGCGGCGCCACGGCGGCGATCTCGGCCAGTCCGTGGCGCAGGACTTCCGCTGTCCGGGCCAGCTCATGGGTCCGGGCACTCTTGACGGCCAGCCGATCATCGAGTTCTCGCCAGCGTGCGTATGCAGCGCGGTACTCAGCCAGTACGCGGCCATGCTCAGTACCGGCGAACCGATCCAACGCCGCTCGCTGTTCCTTCGGGCGGCGCAGTCGAAGCTGATCGGATTGACCGTGCAGGGCCCATGCCGCATCTGCCAGCTCCCCGAGGACTGCGATCGGCACACTCCTCCCGCCCAGATGGGCGCGGCTGCGGCCCTCGGAGTTCACCGTCCGCGACACGATCAGAGTGCCGTCCTCGTCCGGCTCGGCACCGGCCCGCCTCGCGATGTCCCAGGCGGCGTGGTCCGGCGACAGGTCGAGTCGCCCTTCGACCGACAGGTGGTTGGCCCCTTTGCGGATCCGGGTCGGGTCACCACGCCCGCCGAAGAGCAAGGCGAGGCCGGTCACCACCATCGTCTTCCCCGCGCCGGTCTCCCCCGTCAACACGGTCAGGCCCGCACCCAGACTCAGCCGCGCCGCGTCGATCACCCCGAGGTTTTCGATTCGTAGCTCCAGCAGCACCGGCTCAGCCCTCGCCAGGTTCCGCGGGGCTGTGCCGGAACCCTTCGGCGGGCAGCCGGAATCGAGCCACCAGCCGGTCACCGAACCCGGTGGAGTGCACCCTGGCGACATGAACCGGACGCTCGGATCGGATCACGTCCACCCGGCCACCGGCAGGTACGGCGAGGGTCCGTCGGCCGTCGGCACACACGACCGCACCCTCGCCGTACTCGGCGATCGCCACGGTCAGCACCGACGTGGGAGGTGTCACGAGCGGCCGAGCGAACAGCGCGTGGGCGCTGGTCGGTACCAACAGCAGCGCTTCGACCTCCGGCCAGACGACCGGACCGCCGGCCGAGAACGCGTACGCGGTGGAGCCGGTCGGGGTGGCGCACAGGACGCCGTCGCAGCCGAAGCTGGTCACCTGGCGCCCGTCGACCACCAGCGCCACATCGAGCACTCGGGTCCGGGTGGCCTTCTCCACCGATATCTCGTTGAGCGCCCAGGTGGTGCCCAGTGGCTCACCTCCAGGCCCGAACACCGCTGCTTCGACGGCCAGCCGGTGCTCGACGACATAGCTGCGGTCCAGGATGTGGGTGATCGTTTCGTCGACGGCCTCGGGCTCGGTCTCGGCGAGGAAGCCGACCCGGCCGAGGTTGACCCCGATCAGCGGGGCGTCGGCGGCTCGTGCGTATTCCGCCGCCCGCAGGAAGGTGCCGTCGCCGCCGAACACGATCACGATCTCGGCATCGGCCGCCGCACGGTCATCAGCCGGTACGACGGTGACGGCGTCGACGCTCAGATCATCGGCTTCGTCCTCGAGGACACGGACGAGGAACCCCTCGCGGTGCAGCGCTTTTCCCACCATCGTCGCGAGATCGACGATGTCGGCCCGGCCGGTGTGCGCGATCAGCAGGGCGGTTCGCCCTTCGCCGTCGCGGGCCTTGCCCGGAAGTGGGCTCATGACACCGTCGCCTCCCGCCCCTTCGGTCATCACGGCCCATCCTCCACCGCGCGTCGGACGTCGTCGTCACTCAACGGGGGTGCATCACGTCTCAGCCACAGAAAGTACTCGACGTTGCCCGCGGGGCCCGGCAGCTCGCTGGCGGTCACGCCCGCCGCCCCCCATCCCAGGTCGGCGGCGGCGGCCCCCACGGTCCGGACCGCTGCCGCCCGCAGCACCGGGTCGCGGACGACGCCGCCCTTGCCGACGCGCTGCTTGCCCACTTCGAACTGCGGTTTGATCATGACCAGCATGTCCCCATCGTCGCCGATCAGGCCCGACAACGCCGGCAGGACCAGTACCAGCGAGATGAACGACAGGTCGCCCACAATCAGTTCCACGGGTCCCCCGACGTCCTCCAGGCTCAGATGTCTGACGTTCGTACGGTCCAACACCCGCACGCGGGCATCAGTCCGCAACGACCAAGCGATCAGCCCGTAGCCGACGTCGACTGCCAGGACCTCCCGCGCACCCCGGCGAAGCAGGACATCGGTGAAGCCCCCGGTCGAGGCACCGGCATCCAGGCATCGCCGATCGGCGACCGGAACCGGCATGGCGTCCAGAGCGCCGGCCAGTTTCCGGGCGCCTCTGGAGACGTAGTCCGGGCCGTCGGCCGGTGGGTGTACGACGACCGGGGTGTCTGCCGCGATGCGCGTAGCAGCCTTTCCAGCCACTTGACCGGACACCGTGACCTGCCCTGCAGCGATCAGCTCGACCGCCTGTTCGCGGGACCGAGCCAGGCCCCTGCGGACCAGTTCGGCGTCCAGGCGCATCCGCCGCGGCATCAGCAAGGGACTCCGGAGCGCGGCGGTAGGCAGGTGGCGTTCCGGGGCACTAGCCGACGCGGTGCGCGCGTGCCGTCATCACACGTGATCGATGTCGGACAAGGTGTCCCCGAGCCGATGGTGGACAGTCTCGTACACCTCCGGATGTTCCTCCACCGGCCGCTGCGCCAGCCCAGCAAGGATCTGCGCCACCTCGCCGGCGATACCGGAGACCGCAGCGGGCTTGGATTCGCCCACGGGCTCGCCCTCGGGTGGCTGAGTCACCGCCTCGGCACCTGGGAGTCATCACCCGAGGATGCCTGGGAGGCGGCATCCGTGGGTGCAGGCGCCGTCTGGGCGCCAGCCTTTCCCGCGGTTTTCGCCGGCGCCGCCTGCTTTGCTGGTGCGGCCTTTTTCCCTGGAGCCGCCTTGGCGGTGGCGACCTTGGGCGCCGCCGCAGCTCCCACCGCAGCGGTCTTCTTGACCGGAGCGCGCTTTTTCGCCGGGGCGGCTTTCGGCGCCGGGGTGCGCTTCGTCGTGGACCGCTTCGTCGTGGACTTCGTGCTCGGGGCCGCCTTGGAAGTGGGAGTGCCCGGATCCGCCGCAGTCGTCACCGTCGAGTCAGGTGCTTGGGTCTGGGGGTTGACCGGCCCGGCTGCCGCGGTTCCTACTGGGTCATCTGGTGCTGCGGTAGGGACCGGACTGGCCGCGGTCGAGGATCGTGGGACAGCGGGCGCGCCGCCACCGCTGCGCCCGCGTGGCCATGCCGAACGCGAGCCGAGTGCGCGGATGCGGGTGACGGCCGCTCGAAGAATGTGCCGGGATCCTCGTACCACATCCTCGGCCGCCCCCTTCACGATCCCGGCGACAGTGCTGAACGCGTCCTTCACTGCGGTCCCCTTTCTGCTCCGACTCGAACATTCTCCTACCGCCCTGGACACCGTGAGGCTAGTCGTCCTCTACAAGTCCGAGGCGGCGCAGCAGGGCACGTGCTGCGGGTTCACGTGCCCTCGTGCGAGTGGTCCCACCTTCCCAGGCCATGACGGCCAGCGCACGGAGCGCGTCACAATCATCTCCGGGGCTCCCCGTGCCTGGCGCCCGATCGACACCGCTGCGCGCCGTTGCCGAGGCCAGGACCAACTCCCTGCCCTCGCCGGTCACCTGCCAGGCGCCGCAGCGCGCCGTCTGGTCGTAGCGCTGCACCGCAGGATGGCGCACCAGCAGCCCACTGAGGTCCTCCGCCACGTACGTCGGCCGCTGCCCGACGCGTGCGGCCAACAGATCGAGGGGGCGCGCCAGTCCGGTCAACACGAGCAGGCTCGGCACGCCGGCCCGGACGGCACCCTCGATGTCGGTGTCCAGCCGGTCCCCGACCACGAGCGGGGAACGGGCGCCGGTTCGAAGCACGCATTCAGCGTGCATCGCGGGTTCGGGTTTGCCGGCCACGACGGGTACGGCGCCGGTCGTCTGGCCCACGACCCCCACGAAGCTCCCGTTGCCCGGCAACGGCCCGCGCGGTGAAGGCAGGGTGGCATCGGTGTTGGTGGCCACCCAGAAGGCGCCCTCTCGGATCGCGACACAGGCCTCGGCGAGCATCGCCCAGTTGAGTTCGGGGCTGTACCCCTGCACGACTCCGGTCGGCGCGTCCGAAGCCGACCAGACCGCTCGTAACCCCGCGGCCTGCACCTCGGCGGCCAAGGCCGGCGAGCCGGTGATCAGAACCGGCGACCCCGGCGGGAGCCGCTCGGCCAGAACCCGGCTCGCGGCCTGCGAGGAGGTGATCACTTCCTCGTCGGTCACCTCGATAGCCAACGCACGGAGATGGTCCCCGACCTGGTGGGGTGAACGCGAGGCGTTGTTCGTGACATAGCCGAACCGCATGCCTGCTTGGACAGCAACGGCGATGATCCCGGCAACTCCGGGTACGGCTTCGGCTCCGACGTAGACGACGCCATCGAGGTCAAGCAGGGCGACATCATGCAGCCCGACCAGCGGTGCGGAACTGCCTTGGAAGCCAGGCATTGTCATGACCTGCCTTACCCCGGCCACGAGTTCGACTGGCTCCGCCGGGCCGCTCGCGGGATCGTCTCGCGAAGCCAGGCCAGGACGCAGCCGACCAGGTCAGCTCGGAGCTGGGCCGCGGTACGGCTGGCCCCCCGCGGCGCAGAGAACTGGTGGTCGGCTCCGACCAATGATGCGATCCGGATCGAGTCCGGAAGCCGCGGAAAGGCCGTCGCCGGGCCAAACGCGTCCCGATCCCCCTGGACCACCAGGGTGGGGACACCGCTGCCCTGAAGTTCGGCGATCCGGGACACCTCTGGGTGCCATGGAGGGTGCAGCGGAAAGCCGAGGGCCAGGCAAGCAAGCGCCCCTGCCGATGTCGCTGTCCGGCACGCGACCCGAGCCCCGGAGGAGCGCCCCCCGACGACGAGCGGGACATCGCTCGCCACATGCGAGACCGCGTCCAGCCAGCTCTGGTCCAGTACCCCTGCTCGGGCGGCCACCTTGCCTCCGGCGACCCGCCAGGGCTGCTCGACCCGGACGACGCTGATCCCGGCTGGCGGCAGATCCCCGGCCAGCCAGACGAGATCCCGGGCCTGCGCGCCGCCACCGGCGCCGTGCCCCAGCACAAGCGTTGCCCATGGCGTCTGCGCCGGGGACCGGAACAACCGCGCTGGTCCGTGCCGGGTGTCCAGGAGCACCGGGTCGGCCAGGCCCGGATCGCTGGGGTGCTCGTCGTTGACCAGTTGGCCGGTGACGGGCTGCTCGGGCACGTCTGCATCCTGCACGACCCGCGGCCGTCGGCGGGAACCGACTAACCTCCGCAGGTGCCGACAGCCCGATCCCAGTCCTCCCCCGGCGGTGACCGACTCGAGTTCTTTCCCTTTGTTCCCACTCGCTATCGCGACCCCGAGCGCCTGTCGGCCCTGACCTCACCGGCCTATGACCTGATCGATCCCGGCGAACGGGAGACCCTGGCCCAGGCCGACGAACACAGCATCGTGCACCTGACCCTGCCGACCTTCGGCGCCGATGACGCCCAGCGCCGGCTGAAAGCATGGCGCCGCCAGGGCGTGCTGATACCTGACCCCGAGCCGGCCCTGTTCGTCTACGACCTTGCCGAGATCGGGGCCGGACCTGACCGGCTGTCGACCCGAGGTTGGGTGGGCTCGGTCACGCTCGTCCAGCCTGGCTCACCAGCGATCTCGCCGCACGAGGCGACGATGCCCGCTGCGGTGGCTGATCGACTGCGCCTGCTTGCCGCAACGCAGGCAAATCTCGAAGCCATCGTGCTCACTCACGACGGAGATCGGGCGGTCTCTGACGAACTTGCCCAGCACTACGTCCACCAGAGCCAGCCACTCATCGATCTGCTCGACGACGGCGGTGTCCGGCACCGCCTCTGGCCGGTGCTCGACCGCCAGCACATCGACGCCGTGTGCGCGGACTTTGCCGATCGACGGGCCGTCATTGCCGACGGCCATCACCGCTATCGGAGTTATCTCGACTACCAGGCGCTGCAGCGGGCCACCGTCGCCGGTCCGGGACCGTGGGACCGGGGCCTGGCCTTGCTGGTCCCCACCGAGCTGCATGGCCCTCAGGTCCGCGCTATCCACCGGGTCGTCCCCGACCTGCCACTGGAGCGTGCTGTCCTGGCCGCCACCAGTGCCTTCCGGGCGACCCCGATCGGCCCGCTGACCCCAGGCGATGCCGACGATCTCCTGCTCAGCGCGCACGAGACGACGGTGCTGCTCACCGACGGCACCGACTGGGTGGCGCTGACCGACCCGGATCGCGCGCCCTTGCTCGCGACCACGCCGGGCGACCTCGCCGCCGCGTGGTGCGACCTGGACATCGCCCTGGTCGATGCGGGTCTGATCGAAGGTCTCTGGGCAGCCTCGGGCACGGTTGCCCTTCGGCACTCAGTGGCCTCGGCCATCGTCACGGCTCGGGACCGGACCGGGGTCGCGGTACTGGTCCGGCCCACACCAGCCGCGACGGTTCTGGACCTGGCCGCTCGCGGCGTGCTGATGCCTCGCAAGTCCACCTTCTTCGTACCGAAGCCCAGGACCGGATTGGTCATGCGTTGCTTCGTTGACGAGGTCGACTATCCGAAGCCGGCTCGCTAGCCCGGGCCGACGTTGGCACGGTGCGTGACCCCCGACGCCGAGACCGATCTGCGGTCAGCGGCTGCGCTGCTCACCGAGGTCGGCCGCGGCTAGGTGGCCGGCGCGCGGGACACTCGGCGCACCGTGCGTACCTCCACCACGTAGACATTTTGAGTCCCGGACTCGGCGCGCCAGAATCGGCGGTGCAACGCACCGCGGATCTCCAGGACATCCCCCGGTACCCAGCCGGCCGCGGCTTTGATGGCCGCAGGTCGAAAACTCGCACATTGGATGGAATCGGTGCTCTGTCGCCGCACTGCGGCCGGCGGGCGCCGCACCACGAGGCGGAAGTCAACCGCCGCATCCCCGCTGGGCATGGTCTTGTGCACCGGTGCTTGGGCCAACCGGCCGATCAGGTGCACATCGTTGGTGTCGATGACCGCCAGGCTCATGGCGTCCCCGGATCTCTGCTCGGCGGGGCCCCCAATGGGCTCCCGCGATACGGCCATCGTCGATGGTCCGCGCCCGGCGGGGGCCCGCAGCACTGCAGTTGTGGATTCAGCGCTGGGCTGTGGATTTCGCGCGGCCGGCCTGGCCGACCTGGCCGGCCCGGCCGGCCCGGACCCGACCCACGACCTCGGCGGCGGCCGCGCCGAGCAGCACGAGCAGACAGGCGACCGCCCAGCCGAGGAGATAGTTCCTACCCAGCAGCGTGTCATTGCCCACCACAGACCCCTGCTGGATGACCAACGGGAGTGCGACGAGGGTCAGCGATCCGATGCCCACCAGGGCGACGAGCAGGGCCCGGCGCCGATGTGCTGGCCACCGGTCGGCTGCCAGTTTGCTCAACGCGGCGGTCGCCGGGGCCAGGACGCCGTCGTGCGCAACGAGTCCGAGTCCCAGCCAGAACCCCACCCACAGCAGGTCAACGAGCCCGATGGACATCAGGTTGAACAGCCCCACACCGATGAGGCCGACTCCACCCAGACCTATGAGGAGGCGGGGCGTCGAGGGGCGCGTCATCCGATGACCTCGATCCGGTTGACCCACTTGGTCTGCAGGACCCCGGGGCGACTGGGTGCGATAAGCCGGCACGGAAATCCGTGGTCCCGGGCCAACTCCTCGCCGTTGAGCCGCAGGGCGAGCAGGGTCAGCGGGTCGGCCGAGTGTTGGGCCGGGAGCATGGACTCGCCGAAGGCGGCCTTGGTCTGCAGCGAGATGATCCGCAGGCGAGACTGGGCCGGGGCATCGACGGCCGCAAGCAGGTCACTGATCCGTACGCCCGTCCACTCAGCGTTGGTGGACCAGCCCTCGACGCAGGTGATCGGCAAGGTGACGGTGTGCTGGGGCATGGCACGCAGTTCGTCCAGGCTCCAGTTCTCGGTGGCCCGCTCCGAGACCACCGCCAGCTCGAAGTCCGGTCCGATCGCCCCGTCGGTGATTCCGGCGGCATCTGCGGTTCGGTTGATCGGGACGCCTTGCGGGCCGGTACCCGTGGACGGGGAGAGCACAGCCATCGTCTTCAGCCACGGAATCGATCCGCCGGCAACCGACAGGGCGGCCAATCCCGAGGCGATGTAAGCCGAAGCCAGAACCGTACGGCGCGGGAGGCGTTGCTCCTCTGCTGCGACGGCCGACGGTTCTTCGACGGCAGGGCCAGCCTCCGGTGGTACGTCGTCATCATCGGCCTCCAGCGGCTGGGACAACGTGGTGCGGATGATCGGAAGTTTGACGGCGATGTGCGCCAGCAAAGAGCCAAAGGCGACCCACGCCACGGCGAAGTGTGCGTCGCGGAAGTCAAACGGCCAGAGGTACAGCTTGGCGATGTTCAGCACACCGATGGTGAGTTCGAAGATGACCGCGGAGACGAGGAGGGCAACGGACAGCCGCTCCAATGCGTGGACCAGCGACTTGACCCGCGGCACGACGAACAACCTCGGATAGACCGACCAGAGTTTCACCAGCAGGAGCGGAATCGCCGCCATCCCACTGATCACGTGGGCACCCTGCGTTACGCGATAGCCCCAGGACGGCTGGGTCGGCCACGGAAACCACACGAGATCCTGGGCGGCATGCGAGAGCAACCCGGTGATGAAGCAGATGGTGATCGCGATCCCCAGGCCGATGCCGACGCGAGACGTGACCGCGGGCGCACGACCGCGGCTGGTGAAGGCGTCCTCACGCGGGATCAGCGAGTGCACCACGGCGGCGTTCCACGACCCAGCAGAGCGACCCAGCGATCAGCACGCTGCTCGAGCCCGTTCAAGCTGAGACCGGCGTGCTCGGCCAGGTCGCCGATCGCGTCGGCCGCCACCCGGGCCCATGGAAACCAGGAGCTGACCATGTCGTCGACCTCGAGCCGGATCAGCCGGCTGCTGACTCCTTGTCCTG
>JBPCPI010000095.1:0-28629 GCA_050999295.1 Geodermatophilaceae bacterium
AAGAGTGCCTAGGAGGTTCGGATCGGGGCGTTGCGGACGTGCCCACATGGTCAGGAAAAGGGTGGGCACGCCGACTGTGAAGAGGGTGACTGCGACCTGGGCCGGTTCGTAGGGGAAGCCCAGACCCTGACCCGTGCCGCCGCGACGATCACCGGCCCCACGTTGGCGAACCTTTCGGCGGGGAACTTGGGCAGCGGTCGATGCCGGACCTCGCTGTCCGGGGTGTTCCACGTTGTTATCCGGTCGCGCCGTTCGGCTGGGGTGGTCAGGTCGTCGGTGCGGGTGGTGGTCCGCAGCGCCGCTTCCTGGCGGTTTTGACGTAAACCGCCAGATCCTGGGCCTCATGCGCGTAGCTCGAGGAGGGCGACCGTTCCCGGAGGAGATCTGCTGCAGCGTCACCGTGCCTGAGGGTGTCCTTCCTCACTGGACGGCCCTGAGAGCCTCCGGGAGAGTGAAGGCACCGGCGTAGAGCGCCTTTCCCACGATGGCTCCCTCAACCCCGAAAGCGACGAGACCGGCGAGCGCAGTCAGATCGCCCAACGTGGATACGCCACCGCTGGCAATGATAGGTCTATCGGTGGCCGCGCAGACCTTGCGTAACAGTTCGACATTGGGACCGGTCAGGTTTCCGTCGCGATGGACGTCGGTGACCACGTATCGGTCGCAGCCCTGAGCGTCCAGGCGCGCCAAGACCTCCCACAGGTTTCCGCCCTCGTGGGTCCAGCCACGGGCTGACAGGGTCTCGCCACTGACATCCAGCCCGACCGAGATCCGCTCACCGTGGTCGGCGATGACACGGGCGGTCCACTCCGGGTCTTCCAGCGCCGCCGTACCGAGGTTCACCCGCGTACAGCCGGTTGCCAGCGCCGCGGCAAGGGAGGCGTCGGTGCGGATACCGCCGGAGAATTCGACGTTGACATCAAGTCTGCCCACCACATCGGCGATCAGCTCCCGGTTGTCTCCGCGGCCGAATGCCGCGTCGAGGTCGACCAGGTGGATCCATTCCGCGCCGTCGCGTTGCCAGTCCAGGGCTGCATCCAGCGGCGAACCGTAGGCGGACTGGCTTCCGGCCGCGCCCTGTACCAGACGCACGGCCATACCGTCGGCAACGTCTACGGCCGGAAGCAGGGTCAGGCTCACTGCGTCACCCTACGAGTCTGGGCGCACCCGAGGGAAAGAGGTGCCGGGGCGGCATCCTTGGGCGGATGCAATTCTCCGAGATAGAGCGCCGTCGGATGGTGAGCGCCTACGGCCTGGAGCGCCGACCAGGAACTGTTCTGATTGGTGACCACCGAACCGGGCGACGCGGACTCCTGGTGACGGCTGGAAGTCTTCAGGATCAGCTTGATCGGCGCGTTAACACGAGGGGGTACAAGACCAGTCCGAATGCGCCAGGTTGAGTGCCTCGCCGCAGCCGCCGGCCGAGGCCCTTATCTTATCAAGCACCGTCCCAGGCGGCATCACCAGCGTCCGGCGCCACGCGTAGGCAGCAGTGATTCGCGGATGTGCCACGGAAGTCCACCCTCCTGCCCGGGTGACAGGGTCAGGGAGCAAGAAACCTGGCCTCGACCGACTTGTTAGGTACTTCGCGAGCAGCCCGGCGCGGCCAGCGGAGGCTCTGTCCAATTGGGTCTTACGCTAGCCGAGCCTTCCTGCGGTATCGGGTATTGGCCGTCCATGCAGGCGCGACAGAGTCCTTCCTGCGGTATGCCGACGGCGGAGATGAGTCCGGCTAGAGACAGATACTCGAGCGAATCCACGTCCAACTCTGAGGCCAACTCGTCGACGGTCAGAGACGCCGCGATCAGCTGCTTGTCGGTAGAGAAGTCGAAGCCGTAGAAGCATGGCCAGCGGATGGGTGGTGAAGCAATTCGCAGATGCACTTGCGCTGCACCGGCGTCGCGCAGTGCTCGCACGATGAACTGCTGGGTGGTGCCGCGCACGATCGAGTCGTCCACCACCACCAGACGCTGGCCGCGCACGACGGCGCCGATGGCTGCGAGCTTCAAGGGCAGGCCGTCGGAACGAAGCTTCTGCACAGGCTGCATGAAGGTACGGCCGACGTAGGGGCTGCGGACGAATCCGAGGGCGTAGGGAAGCTGTGCTTCTTCGGCGTAACCAAGTGCGGCGGGGATGGCGGAGTCGGGTACGCCGATGACGAGGTCTGCCGAACCTGGGGGCGCATCGCGGGCGAGCAGGCGTCCGGAGGCGTGTCGTGCCTCGTATACGCTTCGCCCGGCGACCACACTGTCTGGCCGCGTGAGGTAGACGTACTCGAACAGGCAGGCGCGGGGACTTGCGGTTGTCCAGTGCATCGCCCGCGGCCCGTGTTCGTCGATAAGCAGCAGTTCCGCCGGTTCGACATCACGGATGACGGTGCCGCCGATAGCCTCGATCGCTGGCGTTTCGCTTGCCACCACCCAGCCTTGGGGGAGCCGCCCCAGCGATAGGGGCCGAAGGCCATGCGGGTCGCGTACCGCAATCAGGCGATCGCGGTCGAGGAGAACCAATGTGAAGGCGCCTCGCAACAGCGGCAGGGTCTGCCGAAGAGCGCATACCAGTTCGTCCGGTTCGGAGTCATTCGCTGGTGGTAGGTCCAACGACCGGGAGATAAGCCGAGTCATAATATGTGAATCGCTCGACGCATACTCCGACGTCAGGTGCGAGGTGTCGTCGGATAGCGTGGCGTCCTCGAATGCCGAGGCGTTGACGAGATTTCCGTTGTGCGCCAAGGCAAAGCGCGCGTATCGGTCAAGCACCGGTTGCGCGTTCTGCCGAGTCGATGGGCCGCTGGTCGAGTACCGGGTGTGCCCGACGGCGAGGTGGCCACGCAGACCCTGCAGGCATAACTGGTCGAAGACCTGGCTCACCAGCCCGAGGCCGCGTCGAGACTCTATCTTGGTGCCGTCAGCGACTGCCATCCCAGCGGCTTCCTCACCGCGATGTTGTAGGACGTGCAATGCTGCGGATGTCATCTGGGCCGCCTGCCGACCGGGCGTAAACACACCCACGAGTCCGCATGCTTCTCTGGCGGGCGGCCCGTCCCTGGACATCATTGGTGTTACAGGACTTTGCAGTGGGGCCCGGCGATGGACAACTGAAGAAGGCATTTGACATCGTGGCCAGTGGCCTCTTTAATTCTCTGCCGCCCCTCGTACTCGACCTTCTCAGCGACGCAGACGATGTCATGAATGTGAGCGCCGGCCGTTTCGATCGCCATTATCAATGCGATCATGGTGCCACCGGTGCTAACCAGGTCGTCGACGATGACCACATCGTCTCCGGGTTCGACACCATTGAGATAGATGTGACCATCTGCATACTCGGACGAGAAAGCCACTGAGATCTGCCCAGCCAGTCCCGAGGGGTACCACCGAGCTAACCCAAATGGGAGACCGGTAATCATCGAAACGGCGGCTACCAGGATGCCGCCCTTGTCTTCTTCCCCGACCACGACGCATCGGGAAGGGAAGTCGGCGGCCGCAACGAGCCGCCAAGCGGCAGACATCAACAGCTGGGCCGTGGTAGCCGGGACTTGCTCGGTGAGCGGATTGATGACGAAGCGTCGACCATTGATCTCCACGAGAGGGCGATCATTGAAGGCGTCGTGAAGCGGATCCCGGACGTGGGCGTACTCACCAGGCATGGGAGGCTGCCGCGCCTTGGCAGGAAAGTCGGTTGACGAAGGAGAGCGCAGTGCCGCTGTCAATCGTGGTAATGGCGTGAGCGACTGCATTCTTGATCGAGCTGTCGGTACCTGTCGTCCACAGTGCGATCCCTGCCATCAGCACGACAACGTCTCGGGGTGGTCCGTGTCCACCGGACATGATGCGCCGGCAGATCTCAGCGCTGGCGGCGCCGTCCTCCGCGGTAAGGTCAGACAGGGCGGCACGGTGCAATCCGAACTGCTCCGGCATCACCTGCACAGTAGCGACCTGCCGGTCTCGGATTGTGGTGATCTGGGTGGACCCGTTCAGGCTCGGCTCGTCGAGGCCGCTTCCAGCCTCGTCGCTTCCGTGCAGGACGCTCGCTTGACGGCGGCCGAGGCGTTGCAACACGGCGGCGAGCACGTCGACGAGTGAGCCACTCGCTACGCCGATGACTTGACCGTCGAGAACCGCGGCGGGGTGTGCCAGAGGTCCGGCGAAGTTGAACACGGTGGGAAATGGCAGTCTCCGCCGCACCGCATTCAGCTCTGCGGGGAAACGGTGGAATAGCGGCGTTGGCGCGACGGCGAACCCGGCACGACGTAGTTCCGCTGCGATCCATGCCGGATCGGGCACGGTCGGTAGGGGGATCCCGAGTTGCTGAAGCATGTCGAGGCTGCCGCAGGTACCAGTGACCGCCCAGTTTCCGTGCTTGATGACGGGGACGCCGGCTGCGGCGATGAGCAACGCGGCGCAGGTCGAGATGTTGAAGGTGCCAGCGTTGTCGCCGCCCGTTCCACCGATGTCGACGAGTCGTGTGCAATCGGGTGGGAGCCGTATGGCCCTGCGTAGCATGGCGCGTACGCAGCCCTCGATCTCGTCGGCGCTCTCACCGCGGTCGTGAAGCACGGTGAGGAACCGCTCGGTTTGCTCGATCTCGCATCGGGACTCAAGGGCAGCAGTGATCGCTCCGTCCGCCTCGCCAACCGTTAGCGGGCGGTCTGGGGCCAGGGCGAGTATCTCCTCGACGGGGTTAGCCAAGGTGCTTCAGCGCTTCATCGACGTCGTTTCCGTCGTGGACGATGGCGGCGATGGCGGCGAGCATCCGGGCCGGGTCGTCGGCTTGGATGATGTTGCGTCCCATGACCACTCCCGCGGCGCCCGCGTCGATCGCGCCGCGGACCATCTCGAGGCTATCGCGCACCGTGGGCGCCTTCGGCCCGCCGGCGATGAGGATGGGTATCGGGCAGCCTTCGATGACTCGTGCGTAGGCTTCCGGCGTGCCGCTGTAGTCGGTCTTTATCGCGTCGGCGCCGAGTTCGGCGGCCATGCGCGTGTTTAGGGCGATCAGCTCGGGGTCAAGGCCGCGACCCGCGACCTTACCCCCTTGCGCCATTGGCTCGATGATGTGCGGAATCCCGAGCGCGGAGCAGGCTTGGGCGACTTCGGCGTTCTTGGCGACCTCGTCGGCTTCGACGTCGGGGTCTTCGTAGCCGATGAACATGAAGGTCAGCACGGCATCAGCCCCGAGCCGAACGGCATCCTCAACACG
Organism: Geodermatophilaceae bacterium; assembly: GCA_050999295.1. Taxonomy (GTDB): domain Bacteria; phylum Actinomycetota; class Actinomycetes; order Mycobacteriales; family Geodermatophilaceae; genus JACCQS01. The sequence continues at coordinate 5,200 of JBPCPI010000095.1, forward strand.
AGCAATCAGCCGGGTGCGTCCCTCGTGGTGGTTCAGTTCGTGGCGGAACATATTTGTCCAGTCCAGCCGCAGGATCAATGCGGGTGCATCCTTGCCTGCGAACTGGTCGGCGCAGATTCGGGCGATGCCAGGTGAGACGAGAACGCCGTCCGCGCCTCCCTCGACGAGCTTGGACATCGTGGCCCGGGAGTCGATGTTGCCGGGAATCGGGCCGTCGTCTAGGCCATGGTCGAAAGCGACGCACACACCGCGACGGGTGTCGGGGCGAATGATGCGGCTGAGGCGGATCCGCTTGCCGCAGTCAGCTGTCATAGCTCTGTCCTCCTATGCGTTCGGGGTGATGGCAACCTTCAGGGCTTCACCGCGCTGCAGTAGCTGCAAGCCGGTCACCACGTCATCGAGGCCCAGGACGGTGTCGAGGAGGCGGCCAACCTCGATTCGGCCACTGGCGATGAGTTCCAGCGCTGCGGTGTTCTGCGCTGGCGTCGAGGTGAAGGAACCCACGACCATTAGCTCCCTGTAGTGGATACGGTTGGTGTTCAGTGTCGCTGTCGGGGCGCTCGGCGGCAGTCCACCGAAGAGGCTGATCCGGCCGTGAACGGCGGCGATTTCAACAGCCAGGGCCTGTGCCTCAGGTGTCGGGGTCGCCACGATGACCACGTCGGCGCCACGTTCGTTGGTGACATCAGCAACGACGGAGGCAGGGTCGGTGTCGTTGACGTCGACGATGACGTCGGCACCGAACTCCTTGGCCCGTGCCAAGCGCGTCGGATTCATCTCGAGTTGAGTCACATGGGTTGCGCCACGGGCTCGGGCCATCTGCACGTGCAGACAGCCGATCGGCCCAGCGCCGATCACCACGACGTAGTCGCCAAGTCGCACGTCGACCAGCTGTTGTCCGTTGAGCACACAGGACAGTGGCTCGGTGATCGCGGCCTGCTCATAGGTGAGTCCGTCGGGAATCGAGTTCACCGCCCCCATTGCGATCGCTTCGGACGCAACGGGCATGAGTTCGGCCAGTGCGCCGGGGTAATGGAAGCCGTGCGCCATGATCCGCTCACACATGGTTAGCCAGCCCTTCCCGCAGGAAGGGCAGCGGCCGCATGGGACCGCAGTCGCGACCTGGACTCGATCCCCGACGCGCCAGGTGCAGTCCTCGCCAACAGCAACGACTTCACCGGCTATCTCGTGCCCGATGATCCATGGCGTGGACAGGTAAGAGCTGCCATGTTGGAAAGTGCGCACATCCGAGCCACACAGCGCGCAGGCATGAATCCGCAGTAGCAGCCCGCCCGGCGGGGCGTCTGGATCAGGAGCGTCGGTGATGCGCAGATCTCCGGGACCGTGAAATATCGCAGCGCGCATGTCTTGACGACCCTTGTCATATCTCGGTGTGGACAGTGGCAGATGTCTGTTCGAGCAAGCCCAGCACGACACGCGCCGAGGTGACATAGCCGAAGACATAGTCGATGTTGTGAAGCGCGGCTTGATGCTGATCGTCAGAGGTACCTGCCACCCATTCTCGAGCCACGATCACGCGGTAATTCAGCTGGTGCGCGTCCTGGGCGGTCGCACGAACGCAGACATCCGTCGCGGCGCCGGCCAGGATCAAGGTGTCCACCCGAAGGGATCGCAGCAGTAGGTCGAGGTCGGTGGCAAAAAAACCGCTGTAACGACGCTTGGCAACGATGTAGTCGGCCGGTCTCGGGCGCAGCAACGGGACTAACTCGATGCCCGAAGTCCCTTCAAGGCAGTGTGGCGGTTCGCTGTTGGCTATCTCGAGGTCGATTCCGTCGTGTCTATGTCGCTCTTCGGTGTAGATGATTGGCAGCTGCCTCTCGCGCGCGACATCCAGCAGGCGGGCGATGTCGGGAATGATCGCTCGTGCGCCCGGACACTCGATCGGTGCGCCGGCGTCCACGAAATCGCGCTGCATGTCGATGACCAGGATCGCGGGGGATCCGAGGTCAGTCAGGGGCGTTTTCATTGCGGCACTCGCTGGTCCGTTCGCTTCCTGGCGAGAACAAATAGGTACACCCCGGATGCGATGACCAGGGCGGTGCCGAACGCGGCCGAAGGTGCGGGCGGTTCGTCGAAGAAAACGATGCTGATGGGTACCGACCAGGCGAATAGGAAGTAGCTGTAGGGCTGCAGGTCCGCAGCGCGGGCCTTGTTGTAGGCGTGGATCAACAGGTACTGGCCAGCGGCGGCGGCTAACGCGGCCAAGCCCAACAGCACGCCGTCGTGCGCCGTGAGCCGATGCCACTGCGGCCCCTGTACCGCGACGAAGGCGACGGTGAGCACGAATCCAATCAAGGTCATGTAGGCGAATGACGTGCTGGTGCTGTCGTGCTCACCCACCTTGCGGGTGAGCACGCCGTACAGCGCGTACAACAGGGCGGCTAGCAGCGCGAACCAGAGCCCTACATGTGCAGAGTGGGCAGTCGGCTGCAGCATGATCACGACGCCAGCGAAACTGACCCCAAGGGCGATCCAAGTGAGTGGCTGAGCGCGCTCGGCGAGAAGCAGGACGGCAAGTATCACGCCGGCAATCGGGGCCAGGGCGAAGACTGCGCTCGCATCGGCTAGCGATGCATAGCGCAATGCCAGAACGAATACTGCCGCTTCTGCGACCATCACAGTGGATCGCGTGAGCTGAAGCCACGGATGCCGGGTGTGCAACAGGGCGGTGCGACCGAGCCACCGAAGACCGGCCAAGACGATGACGAGGAACGCTAGGTAGCGCGATGCGACGATGATGCTCACCGGAAGGCTCGCTGACATTGCCTTGCGCAAGGCATCCAACGTCGCGAACGCCAGCATCGCCGCGAGGTACAGCCACACCGCACGGGGCGTGTCATCTCCCGTACGCTCACCTGCGTTTCGATACGCGGTGTGCAGCGCGGTTGGTCCATTGGACTTGTCGCGACGGCGGTGAACAGCCGGTGCAAGGTGCCCAGGTCGAAATCGAGAACGTGCGGCGACCCCAACCCCGGCCACCCCGGCAGGCACCGCTACACGGAGCGCCGGAACAGCTCGTAGTCCGGGCGGGTGAAGCGGCCAAGTCATGATCCGACCATGGCATGAAACTTGACTAACAGCAAGAGAGTGAGCGAATCTATTCATCAGGACTAGGCCGTCGGCCCGTTGCTCTTCGTCCGTTCACGCGGACTCTGCCGTGCTCATCAGCTCGCACCAGGGATGGAGGATCGTGCAGGATTCGACCCAAGTCCTCGTCATCGGTGGAGGCCCGGCAGGTTCAACAGCCGCAGGCCTGCTGGTCAGGCAGGGCTTCCAGGTGAGCCTGGCCGAACGCGAGCGGTTCCCGCGCTACCACATCGGGGAATCCATCCTGCCGGCGATCTCGCCGATCCTGGATCTTCTCGGCGCGAAGGAGAAGGTGACAGCCCATGGATTTCAACCCAAAGGCGGCACCTTCTTCTTCTGGGGAGACGAGGAATGGGACATTCAGTTCGCCGATCTGGGCGGTGGCAGAACAAACGCCTGGCAAGTCGTGCGTTCGGAATTCGACCAGCTGCTGTTGGAACATGCAAAGAGCCTGGGGGTACGGGTACATGAAGGTGTGACGGTGCGGGACGTCGAGTTCACTGGGGACCGAGCCGCCGCCGCCCGATGGGTTCGCACCGACGATCCCAGCGTCGACGGCCGCATCTCCTTCGACTACCTCATCGACGCCTCCGGTCGAGGCGGTGTTCTCGCAGCCCGGCACTTCAAGAACCGCAGGTTCCACGACGTGTTCAAGAATGTCGCCGCCTGGGCCTACTGGACCGGCGGCAAGAAGCTAACCAAAGGTCCCGACGGCGCCATCGCCGTCTGCTCTATTCCGCGCGGCTGGTTCTGGGTCATCCCACTACATGACGGCACGTACAGCGTCGGACTGGTGACCGGCAAGGACATCTTCAACGGCGCCCGAAACCGGCTCGGCAGCGTCGAGGCGGTCTACGCGGAGGCAATGCGGGAGTGCCCTGCCGTTCTCGAGCTACTCGAGAATGCCACGAGAGTCTCCGACATGCGCGTCGAGCAGGACTATTCTTATGTCGCCGAGCAGTTCGCCGGGCCCGGCTATCTACTCAGCGGCGATGCCGCGTGCTTCCTCGATCCGTTGCTCTCCACAGGGGTGCACCTTGCCACGTACAGCGCCCTGCTTGCGGCCGCCAGCGTCGGCAGCATCCTCAGAGGTGAGGTGACCGAAGCGGACGCTCTGACCTTCTACAATACCTGGTACCGACACGCCTACGAGCGGTTGCTGGTCCTTGTCTCAGTCTTCTACGAGAGCTATCGGGGCAAGGACTACCACTTTTACAACGCCCAGCGGCTCACCCAGCACGAACAGTCGCGACTGCACCTGCACGAGGCGTTCCTGCACATCATTACTGGCGTGGAGGATCTAGCGGATGCGCAGGACGCGGCGTTCTCACTGGTCAAATCCGAACTCTCCGGTGCCCACTCAGGCAATCCCATCCCCATGGTCAACTACAACGAAGCAAAGAAGGATAGGCCGACCGCGCCCACGGCACCCGAACTGGCCGTCCGTGGACTTTATCTCGCGACCAAGCCGGAGCTTGCCCTCCGTTGGGCGGAACCCCACGCGACGCCGGTCGGCGTTGACACGAGCGATCGAAGCTCCGGAGCCTCTTTCTAGGCGTGCCGGCCACCAACAACAGCGTTCCACGGAAGGACGGCTACCGCCGATGACCGCGTATGTAGTGTCGCGGGTGGCAATCCGCGATACCCAGGCCATGCAGCGGTATGTCACCGAAGCGGCCGCCACGGTCGAAGCACATGAGGGCAGATACTTGGTCCGTGGCGGTCAAGTCGCAGCACTGGAAGGCGCCTGGGAGGACGACCGAATGGTGGTCGTCGAGTTCCCGACGAGGGAGGCAGCACTCGCCTGGTACCACTCGTCGGCCTACCGGCCGCTGCGGGAACTTCGGCAAGCTGCCGCTGCAACCGTTATCCTGCTTGCCGACGGTGTGCAACCGACTCAGTGACTGACACGTCGCAGGGCCAGGGCCGTATCTATGTCCCTTCCCGCATGGGGATGCGCACGCCGCGATGTTCGGCGACGTCGTCGGCGAGGTCGTAGCCAGCATCGACATGCCGGATCACCCCCATGCCGGGATCATTGGTGAGTACGCGCTCGAGCTTGGCCGCGGCGAGTTCTGTGCCGTCGGCTACCGTGACTTGCCCCGCGTGGATGGATCGCCCGATGCCGACCCCGCCGCCGTGATGAATTGACACCCAGCTCGCGCCGCTGGCCGTGTTGACCAGCGCGTTGAGCAGCGGCCAATCAGCGATCGCGTCTGAACCGTCGGCCATCGCTTCAGTTTCCCGATAGGGCGAGGCGACGCTGCCACAATCGAGGTGATCGCGGCCGATGACGATCGGTGCGCTCAGATCGCCGCTGGCAACCATGTCGTTGAACCGGGCACCGGCCTTGTCTCGCTCGCCGTAGCCCAGCCAGCAGATGCGGGCCGGTAAACCCTGGAAGGCGACATGCTCGCCGGCCGCCCGGATCCAGCGTGTCAGGTGCTCGTTGTCCGGGAACAGGTCCAGGATCGCTCGTTCGGTAGCCTCGATGTCGGCAGGATCGCCCGACAAAGCGACCCAACGAAAGGGGCCCTTACCCTCGCAGAACAGCGGCCGGATGTAGGCCGGGACAAAGCCCGGGAAGACGAAAGCGCGGTCGAAACCACCGTGGCGGGCCTCATCGCGGATGGAGTTGCCGTAGTCGAAGACTTCCACGCCACGGTCATGGAAGCCAACCATCGCCTCGACGTGGCGGGCCATCGACAATCGAGCCCGGTCTGTGAACTCCTCAGGCTTCTTGTCCGCGTAGTCGTGCCAGTCATCGGGATCTATGTCCTCAGGCAGATAGGACAATGGGTCGTGTGCGGATGTCTGATCGGTGACAATGTCTATCTCGACGCCGCGGCGCAGCAACTCCGGTAGCACGCGCGCACAGTTGCCGACCAAACCTACCGACAACGCCCGTCGCTCCGACTTGGCGGTCTCGCACCGGGCAATCGCGTCATCAAGGGAATCGGCAACCTCGTCTAGATACCGGTGCTCGACGCGTCGGTGCAGCCGGGCGGCCAGGACGTCGATGACCAGGCAGACGCCGCCGTTGAGCGTCACAGCCAGCGGCTGCGCGCCGCCCATCCCGCCACACCCCCCGGTGACTGTGAGCGTTCCGGCCAGCGTGCTGCCGAAGCGCTTCTTCGCGATGGCGGCGAAGGTCTCATACGTCCCCTGGAGGATTCCTTGAGTTCCGATGTAGATCCACGACCCGGCGGTCATCTGCCCATACATCGTTAACCCGAGATCCTCCAGGCGCCGGAACTCCGGCCACGTCGCCCAGTCGCCGACCAGATTTGAATTGGCGATCAGCACTCGCGGCGCCCATTCGTGGGTGCGCATCACGCCGACGGGTTTGCCTGACTGCACCAGCAGCGTCTCATCTGACTCCAGCGTTCGCAGCGTGCGCACGATCGCGTGATAGGCCGGCCATGAACGCACCGCTCGGCCCGTCCCGCCGTAGACAACCAAATCATCGGGCTGCTCTGCCACCTCGGGATCCAGATTGTTCATCAGCATCCGCATCGGCGCCTCGGTCTGCCAGCTCTTGGCCGTCAGCGTGGTGCCGCGGGGTGCCTGGACGAGGTGGGCCCCTTCCGACCTCATGGGACCACCGCCATCGGAACTCTCCGCGGACCAAGGGTCTGCTGTGATGCCATCACGTCCATCACTACCTCTCTGCTGACGCGGCAAGTCCAAGCGATCAAGGGACGAACAACTGTCGCTCCGCCGCTGAGCGTTCGAACTCCTCCAAGCGCTGCTGGACCTGCGCCGGTATCGCGTCACACAGCGCCTGCAACAACACCAGTGTGAGCAGCATCGGCGCTGCATGCGAGTCGAACACCAACCGGGATGCGACTGGGACGGCGAGCACCACGTCTGCAACTCCAGACACCGGACTGAGCTGGCTATCGGTCACCGCGATCACAGTGAACCCGAGTTCGCGGGCCCGCCGGAGCGTCTCGACGGCCTCTCGTGGATAGCGTGGCAGCACAAAGGCCAGCAACACTCGCCCGCCAGCATCCCAGGCCTGCTGAAGCTGGTCGTCTAGCACAGATCCGGCGGCAGTGAGGACCCGCACGTCGGGATGCACCTTCGCCGCGAAATAGCCGAAGTAGCGGGCCATCGAGATCGACACGCGCAATCCCAGCACCAGCAGCGGGCGCGCTGACGCCAACAACCGGCCTGCGTCCTCGACCGGGGTCGGATCTGCCAGGGTTTCAGACAGCCGTTCCAAATTCGCGATCTCCGCCGCCGCCGCCTGCTGCCAGGCATTGCGTCGAGCTTCGTCGACGGTCTCCCGCCGGTCTCCGAGACCGAGCTTTCGCAGCTGCCTCCGTAGATCTGGGTAACCCTCGAAGCCCAACGCCACGGCGAAGCGGGTCACCGAAGGCTGACTCACGCTCGCCAGCGCGGCCACCTCATTGCTGGAAAGAAATGCCGCCTCGGCGCCATGCTCCACCAGACACTGGGCAATGCGCCGTTGTGTTGGGGTCAGTCGGTGCCCATCGAACAACGCCAGCAGACGCGACGACGGCGTGGCCGTCCGATCCGGACCCCCACGCGCGCCGCCACCCTGGGTCTTCGACCGCAGCCCCGCCACAGGCTGACTTTGACACAGCTTCAATCGCCACACAAGCAGATGCATAGTCTCATGCAGCCGCGCCGCGTCCACCGGAAGCGCCGCCGCCCTGCCTTCGGGTTGGTCCGCAATGCGAACGGCCAGCTGCCCTGCGGGAATCGGGCTGCCCCATGTGGCTTTTCCTACAGCTTGACGTTGTCTGAATGCGGCTCTACATTGCGGGGGGTGAGCCAGCTCACGATCAACGCCAATGGTCGATACACGGGGCCGCAGGCACCGCGCACCCCAGCTGTCCTGCTCCGATGCTTGACTCCCCGATCCTGGCGTCGCCGAGCACCATGATCAGGAAGGAAAAGGGATGAACAAAAGACTTGGTCTTGTTCCCAGCTTAGCCTCGGTCGTGCTCCTTGTTGCTGCTTGCGGCGGTGACAGCGACGGTGGAGACGCGGAGGGCGAGCCCATCAAGATTGGCTTCTTTTCGCCGACAACCGGAGCGACATCAGCCGATGGCGTGAACGCCCGTAACGGAGCCGAGCTGGCGACTGAGAAGTGTAACGAGGAAGGGATTGACGGGCGCAACGTCGAACTGGTGATCTACGACGATGCGGGTGACCCGGCCCAGGCGGTGACCATCGCGAGGCGGCTCGTTCAGCAGGACGGGGCGGTCGGCGTCGTGTCGGGTGCCTACAGTCCTCCGACCACCGCAGCCGCGCCGATCTTCCAACAGGCACAGGTGCCGATGTTGTCGGCGTACGCAGTGTCGCCGAAGATTACCGACGCGGGTGACTACATCTTCCGGGCTGGCCCTGCCGGCCAAGTCGAGGGTAGTGCCTCCGCCCTCTTCATCGCAGAAAAGCTCCCAGGCGATCCGACGCTGGTCAGCGTCTTGACGGCCGATCTCGACCCGCTCATCGTGCTCTCTACCGCGATGAAGGAGCGCGCCGCGCAGGAGGGTCTCGAAATCGTCTCAGATGACAAGTTTGCCCTGTCTGACACGGACTTTCGCCCCTTACTCAGCCGTGTTCGAAACGCCAATCCCGATGTCATCTACGCGGCTGCCTACTACGACCAGACGGCGCAGTTGCTGAGTCAAGCCAAGGAACTCGGCCTGACCGCACCCTTCGTATTCGGCTCGACGTCAGATTCGTACAAGATCTTCGAACTCGCGGGGGAGGCGGCCGAAGGCTCCTACCTCACAACCGATTTCGACCGCAGCGACCGACCGGTGGTGCAAGAGTTCATCTCAGTCTTCGAAGAACGGTACACGAGTCCACCAGACATCGTCGCCGCCGCTGCGTACGACGCTGTGCTGGCAATGTGCAAGGCACTCGAGAACGCAGAGAGCATCGAGGGACCGGAGGTTCGCGCGGCTATCGAAGGGCTTGAGAACGTCGATGAGCTAGTGACTGGCCCCGTATCGGAGGTGACATCCGAGCGGGACTTCGCCAGGCCACTGAGCCTGCAGATCGCTAAGGGCGGTGAGTGGACGCCATTCGCGCAACTCTCCTGGGAGGAGGTCACTGGTGGCTGACCGTGGATTCCATCGCCAACATCATCGTCACAACCGCGCTGTACGCGCTGATCGCCGTCGGCCTGAGCACCATCTACGGCGTCCTCCGGGTGCTGCATATCGCTCACGCTGCGGTGTATGCGGTCGGTGCGTGGGCGGCATACGAGGCCTTCGTCTGGATGGACAGCTTCTGGCTCGCGCTCGTGACGGCCATGGCGGTAGCCGGAATCGTCGGGGTAGCCATCTACTACTTTCTTTACCGCCCTCTGCTCGACAGCCCACGCGCGGTGCCGCTGCTGGCCAGCATCGGTGCGTTCATCGCCATCGAGGCGCTGCTTCGTCAATCTTTCCTGCTGGGCCCGGACACGCTCCCGCTGGCCGCGTCCAGCGGCTTTCCCGAGCTGCGGGCTGGGTCATTCCGGTTCAGCTCAATTCAGTTGACCATCATCGTTGTGTCCGTTGTGGCCGTGGTCGGGGTCTACCTGCTCATCCACCGGACCCGCACGGGACTGGCCTGGCGAGCGATCACCCAGGATCGGCAGATGGCGAGCAGCGTCGGGATCAACCTAAACCGCAGCATCACGCTGAACTTTCTGGTCGGATCGGCACTCGCCGGCCTGGCAGCGATGCTCGCTGGGGTCTACACGAACTCCGTGTCGGCCGGCGCGGGGGCCGTGATCTCCTACAAGGCGTTCGTCATCGTTGTGCTCGGCGGGTTGGGCAACGTGCCCGGTGCGGTGCTCGCCAGCCTCCTGCTTGCCACCACTGAGATCGTCTCGGCCCGATACGTCGGGACCTTTCTACCGCGTGATGCGATCGCTTTTCTCGTATTGATTGCGGTGTTGCTCGTCCGACCTGAGGGACTGACCACCAAGGCGGTCGCGAGGTGAACGCCTACCTGGCATCGATCCTCACCCTCGCCGGGATATGGGCAATACTCGCGCTCTCACTCAACCTCGTGGTTGGCTACGCTGGCCAAGTCAGCCTCGCCCAGGGGGCACTATTCGGAATCGGTGCCTACACCGCAGGTATCGCCAGCACCCGCTACGGCGTGGGATTCCCCATTGACCTTCTGATCTCGGTCATGGTTACAGCCCTCGCGGGCGCGCTGCTAGCGATCCCAGCCATCCGAGTACGGCATGACTTCCTCGTGCTCACCACGTTGGGAATAAACTTCGTGGTCGTCGCCCTCTTCCAGAACGTCGACTTTTTCGGCGGTTCTCAGGGCATTGTTGGTATCCCGCTGATCGCGCTGGGGGATGAACTGCTCACAGCGCAGGAGGTCTTCTACCTGATCGCCGCGCTTGTCGCGGCGACGGTCGGCTCCCAGTGGCTGCTGCTCCGCACGTGGTTCGGGCTGAGGATGATAGCAATCCGTGACGACGAACAGGCTGCTTCTGCGTCGGGCATCTCGGTCGCCTCGACCAAGATCTGGGCTTTCGTTCTGTGTGGCGCCTACGCTGGGGTCGCAGGCGGGGTTTATGCCCACTTCATCGGCAGCTTGTTCCCCACCTCCTTCGGATTCATCGAGTCCGTGACGATCCTGGCGATGGTGATCCTCGGCGGCGCCGGAACGATAGCCGGGCCGCTCGTCGCCGCAGTTCTGCTGCGTTCGCTGCCCGAGCAACTGCGCTTCCTCCAAGATTGGCGCCTTGTCGTCTACGGGACATTGCTGGCTGTCGCCATCCGTTACCAGCCGGCCGGACTCCTCGGCCACGGCTCGTTCCTCCGGCGTGCCCTGGCCCGACTGCGAGGCGGCCGTGGCAGGGCGACGGTCGTGTTGCCGGGTGAAGGGGACGACGGCCCGAGAGATGATGGTGACCTGCCCGACCCCTCGACGAGGGCGTCGCGTTGACTGCCGTTCTCGAAGCGGACTCGATCACTCGCCGGTTCGGTGGGAACGTCGCAGTTGACGACGTCTCGCTGGCACTTGAGGAAGGCGAGATCCTCGGTCTCATTGGGCCGAACGGCGCAGGCAAGACGACGCTGTTCAACTGTCTGGCCGGCGCCCTGCGTCCCACCTCTGGCAAAGTTCGGCTCCGGGGTCGGGATGTGACTCGGCTGCCGGCGCACGCCCGCGCCCGGCTTGGCCTCGGCCGCACGTTCCAGATCGTCCGGCCGTTCAGGAGCATGACGGTACGTGAGCAGGTGCAGGTGGGCGCGGGGGTCGACATCTACCGCTCCTTTGTCCGGTCCTTGTCTCGTCGGGGACGTGTCGATCGTGTGGATGCGGTTCTCCAAGAGCTCGACCTCACCGACTACGCAGACAGGCACACTGATGCGCTTCCGCTCGGGTTGCAACGCCGACTCGAGATTGCCCGAGCGGAGGCCCTGGAACCCACGGTCCTACTCCTCGACGAACCAGGCGCCGGCCTCTCAGATGCCGAGCTCCGCGACTTATCACAGCGCGTGGCAGTGCTGCGGGAGCGTGGCCGCTCGATCGTCCTCATCGAACACTCCATGGACTTTGCGATGTCCACCTGCGATCGGATCATCGTTCTTGTCGAAGGGCGTGTGATCGCGGACGGGCGCCCGGACGAAATCCGACGGAACGAGCTTGTCGTCGCTGCTTACCTGGGAGACGAGTTGTGACGATCCCGTTGCTCGTCCTTGACGACCTGGTCGTGCGGTACGGCGCGATCACAGCGGTCGACGGTGTGTCGTTCTCGGTGCAATCCGGCGAGGTGTTCGCCATTCTCGGCGCGAACGGAGCCGGGAAGTCATCCCTACTCCGGGCACTGCTGGGCTGGGAACGGCCGGCGGCGGGACGGCTCAGATTCGAGGGAGTCGATTTCACCGGCGAACAACCGTGGCGGCGGGCGGCCCGCGGGATTGCGGCTGTCCCCGAGAGCGGGCGGGTCTTCGCCGATTTGACCGTCGCGGAGAACGTTGCGCTCGGCGCATACATCGAGGGGCGCCGCCCCGGCGACGCGCGTCTACGCGATGCCTGCCGTTTCTTTCCCGAACTCGTCGACCGGTTCGGTGATCGGGCCGGGAGCCTATCGGGCGGCCAACAGCAGATGGTGGCCATCGCGAGGGCGATGATCAGTACCCCGCGGCTTCTGCTTGTCGACGAGGTGACTTCCGGGCTGGCCCCGAGATTGGTGGCACAGGTGTTCGAGGCGCTAGGTCGGCTGCGAAAGACGGGCGTGACACTGCTGATAGCGGAGCAGAACGCGCGGCGCGCGCTCGACATCGCAGACCGCGCTTTGATCCTGCAACGTGGCCGCATCGTCATGGAAGGGGATGCCGCTGACCTGCGCACCGATCCAGGTCTGCTCGACGCCTACCTGGGCGCTTCGTGACTATGAATCCTGTTCGCTCGGGTTCTGCCGACCGTAGCGGGCTGCTCAGACACGGGCGCAGGGATCGACGACGGGCTCACGAGGTGAAGATACGACGCAGACTTGCGAGAGGCTGAGGACGCGCCATCGGGCGGCTCCTCTGACCTCTGGCATTAAGCTTAGCTGTGGTACCCGGGGTGCCCCGGTTTCGTCGTGCAAGCTCGCCAGGTCGTCGATGGCACAGGCGAACAGCAGGACTCGTAGCCCCTGAACGGCGAGCCCAGCGGCAGCATCGGTCAACTCAGTTCCGTTCAGGGTCGCTGCCGACTGCAGGTATGGCGCAAGAGCGTCCACCGCGCCGAGGATGTAGACGCCTCGGCGGTCGGGGCCATCGAAGGCCAGTGCGCTCCACCGGCGGGCGGAGGAGAAGGGCACTTCCTCGCCGACTGGCAGTGCCGTGCCGCCGAGCCTGGCCACGAGCGCGGCGGTTGTGGCATTCGGTTGGCCGGCGCTCGTGGCGAAGGACCCGAGCAGGGACCTCGAAGCGTCCTCCTCGCAGCCGTCGATGGCCAGGACGTGGTCCAGATGCAGGGCTCCGCTGGTCAGGGTGCCGGTCTTGTCCAGGCAGATCACATCGACGTGGCTCAGCGACTCCACGGCATTGATCTGCTGGACGATCGCCCCTCGGCGCGCGATCGTGGCCGCCCCCACGGCATAGGACAAGGTGATCAGGAAGAACAACCCGTACGGAACCAGCCCGGACAGCACGGCCGAGATCTGAACCACCCGGACCAGCGGTAGCCCCTCGAGCGCTGCCTGCAGCAGGATCACCGCGCTGATCGAGGCGACGATCAGCATCACGATCCGCACAACCAGGTCGACCTGCTGCTGCAGCGGGGTACGGCTGCTGGTCCACTCCCGAGCGGCCGCGGTCACCGACTGCGCGTAGCTGTCGGCGCCGACCGATTCAGCACGTTGCAGACCCTCCCCGGAAAGGCAGAAACTGCCCGACAACAGCCTGTCCCCGCCACCTTTGAGGACCGATTCGGACTCCCCGGTCAGCAGCGACTCATCGACCTCCAGCCGCCCGGAGACCACCGGCCCGTCCACGACCACTTGATCCCCGGACACCAACCGCACCAGGTCACCTCGGACCAGATCCTCGGCCGGCACCTCGCGTTCCACCCCGTCGCGCAACACTCGGGACCGGGCGCTGTTGAGCAGCCGCAGACTGTCCAACTTGCGTTTGGCCCGCAGCTCCTGGATCGAGCTGATCAATGCGTTGACCAACCCGAGCCCCACACTCAGGATCGCGTCGTTCACCCGGCCCAGAGCAAGCAGACCCACCCCGATGGCAAACAGGAGATTGTTGAAGAAATTGAACAGGTTCGTACGGACGATCAGCAGATAGCTGCGCGAGGACGCGTCGCCGACCGAGTTGCCCTCGCCACGACTGCGCGCAGCTACAACTTGCTGCTCGGTCAGGCCCGCCTCGGGTGTCAAGCCGTGCCGACAGGCACGGGGTGCGGCTGCGACTCGGATTCCGACATACCGATGCGTTCATAGATGCGGCGTAACGGCTTCGGCGCCCACCAGTTCGCGTCGCCGCCGAGACGCAGGAACGACGGCACCAGCAAGCCGCGCACCAAGGTCGCGTCAAGGAGTATCGCCAATGTCATTGCCAAACCGAACAGCTTGATCGTGTTGACCTGGGAGGTGAGTGCGAAGGCGATGAAAGTGATGGACAGCACGCCCGCGGCCGCGGTCATGATCCGGCCGGTGCGCTGCAAGCCATTGGCCACGGCTGCTGTGTTGTCGCCACCGTTCGTGTCGTACTCCTCCTTGATCCGCGAGATGAGGAACACCTCGTAGTCCATCGACAGCCCGAACGCGATGCAGAACACCAGCATCGGAATGGCGGTGTCGATGGTGCCGGTGGACGTGAAGTTCAACAGCCCAGACAGATTGCCGTCCTGGAAGATCCACACCATCGCACCGAACACCGCACCCAAACTCAGCACATTCAAGACAAGTGCCTGCAAGGGGATGAGAATGCTGCCGGTCATCAGGAACAGAAGAACGAAGGTCGCGGCGGCGATGATCAACAACGCGAGGGGGACCAGAGAGAAGATGCTGTCCTTGGAGTCCGCGAGATCGGCGGACTGTCCGGCTACCAGAAACTCCGTTCCGGCGTCGAGCTCGCGGATGTCGCGGACCAGCTGCTCGGCCTCCGGTGAGATGGGCTCGAGATCGGAGCGAACCTCCAGGTAGGTCCCGGTGCCATTGGCGAACCGGGCGGCCGAAGGGTCCGCCTCACTGACCTGATCCCCGTCGGCATAGGAGCCGGTGACGGTGTCCACGGCGGCGACCGCCTCCAGCGCTGAGATCTCCTGGGCAAGCGCCGCCGCGTCTTCCGGCCCACCGTCGGGCAGCACGACCGACAGTGCGCTGGCGCCACCACCCCCGAACTCGCTACGCAACGTGTCGCCCACGACCCGGACTGCCTGATCGCGGGGCAGGTACCGGTCATCGGGCAGCCCGAACGACACGCCGAGCAGGGGGGTTGCAAGTAGCACGAGCAACAGGACGACAGGGGTGCCCACCAGAACCGGGCGGCGCATCACCGTGGTCGCAATCCGATGCCACATCCCGGTGCCCGGCTGAACCGGGCGCCGACCTTTACCGACAGCCAACTTGTCGACCCGCGCGCCGAGCACAGACAGCAGGGCAGGCAACGCGACCAGGGCGCCAAGCATGGCGATCAACACGACCGCGATCCCGCCGTAGGCAAAGGAGCGTAGGAAGTACAGAGGAAAGATCAACAACGCGGAGAGCGCCACCGCGACGATGAGCGCACTGAATGCCACCGTACGTCCGGCGGTGTGCACCGTACGCGCGACGGCTTCCTCCGTGCTCCGGCCGGCCGCGAGCTCCTCTCGGAACCGGGACACGATGAGCAAGCTGTAGTCGATCGCCAGGCCGAGCCCGAGTGCCGTGGTCAGGTTGATCGCGAAGATGGAGACGTCGGTGGCCTGGCTCACCACGTACAGCGACAAAAAGGTGCCCAGTACGGCGATCACGCCCACGCCGATCGGGAGCAGTCCGCTGATGACGCTGCCGAAGACCAGGGTCAGCAGGATCAGGGTCAGCGGGACCGCGATTGCCTCTGCGATGGCCAGGTCCTCGCCGATGATCCCGCCGAGGGATACCCCGAGGGCGGCTGGCCCGCCGGTCTCGATCTCGAGGCCGTCCCGAGAGGTGTAGTCGGCGATGATCCGCTCGGCGACCACCTCGACCTCCTCCTCGCTTCCGGTGAGTCGGACGAGCACCAGTGCCTTGTCCCCGTTGTCGCTGCGTAGCGTGGGATTGCCGGTGCTCCAGTACGACAGGGCCTGCACCACTCCCGACTCGGCGGCCAGCTCGTCGGTCAGGGCTTGTCCCGCGGTCTCGGCACCTGAGGAGTCAACGCCGTCCTCGGAGGTGACCAGCAGGACCAGGTCGGGGGTGCCGGCGTCGTACTCCTCGGCCAGCAGTACCCGGGCACGCACTGACTCCGCGTCCGGGTCGTCGAACCCACCGCCCTTGAGCTGGCTGAAGACAGCCACCCCGGAGATCCCGGCGATCGCGATGAACGCCACCGTTCCGGCCAACAGTGCCCAGCGCCGGCGATAGACGAAGTGACCCAGCCACGCGAACATTTCTTCTCCTCAGGTTGATCAGGTGGTGGATGAGTGCGAGAGCGTCATCTGTGGGTGGGTGCGCTGCGCAGAATGCCCAGCCCCGCCGCTATGAGCACAACCGCGATGACGTGGGTGATCGGGTGCGTCCAGTCCTCTGGGGTAGACGAGAAGACTCACGATGCTGACGAGGTGCGGGAGGATGGAGACGACCGGCGGGGCTGGCGAGTATCAGGACGAGCTTCCCGGCAGAGCGGTTTCCCCGATCGCGGGAACTCGCGGGGTAGGCACCCAGGAAGTTCATGAGCACTCCGAAGAACAGCCCGACAGGAAGGCAACAACCGCGGCCAGGTAGAAACACGCGGAGGCGAGGCGTTCCTTCGACGTTGCCGCTGCCGCTGCGCTCGTAGGTCAGGCATGACGCTCACGTGGGTAGCCGATCTGTCGAGATGCTTTCGGCGCCCGTTCGGATCGCCAGGCGGCTCACCGCAGCAACATACTAGTTCAGTACACACTAGTCCAGAGTGACCTACCGGGACCCTGTGGCGCTCTTCGGTGGCCGACCGGCATGATCGAGGCAGACGTCGAGCGGGCTGTGGACTCGACCTGGAGAGGAGCTTCGGTGGCCAGGAAGAACAAGGGATCGTTGTTCTGGAAGCTGCTCGGGTACGCCTTCGCGATTCCCACCGGCTTCGCGGTGCGCAGGCTGATCGACCGGACCTGGATGAGCGTCCGCGGGGTCGCCCCGCCGAAGAACCCAGCCGCCCCCGGCACCAAGTGGAGCGAAGCCCTGGCCTGGGCCGCGGCCTCGGGTATTGCGATCGCATTCGGCCGTCTGGTCGCTGCCCGCGGCGCTGCTGGGGCGTACCAGAAGTTGACCGGGAAACTGCCCCCTGGGCTCGAGTCCGGAGGACCCTGACCGCCCCGGTTACGACGCCCGGTTCAGCTCCGCTCGGCCAGCGATGCGGCAATACCGTCCAGGATGTCGTGTTCGCTGACCAGCACGCTGTCGATCGCCCAGGCATCCATCACCACCCGCAGGATCAGCGCTCCGGCCCCGATCACATCCACTCGGCCGGGATGCATCGAGGGGATCTCGGCGCGCCGTGACCGGGTCATCGTGAGCAGGCCCGCCGTCGTGGAACGGACATCGCCGACCGGGATCTGGCTGTGATGGATGGCCTGCGGATCGTAGGCCAAAAGGCCCAGCGCGACGGCGGCCACAGTGGTCACCGATCCGGCCAGTCCGATCAGCGTGATCGGCGCTCGGATCGGCACCGACTCGGCCACTGCGGCAAGACCCACCCGGATGTCGGCCTCGGCGGCTCCGATCTCGTCCGGCGTGGGCGGATCGGAGGAGAGGTGACGTTCGGTCAGCCGTACGCAGCCGATGTCCACCGACAGCGAGTCGGTCACCGTCTGCTGACCGAGCACGAACTCGGTGGACCCGCCGCCGATGTCGAGGACCAGGTACGGCGGGGGCGGTGGTTGCGTGAGGATTGCCAGATCCGCAGTGGCGCCGAGAAAGGACAGTGCCGCCTCCTCAGTGCCGGTGATGACCTCGGCGGGCTGCCCGAGCAGGTCGGTCACCATCGCCTCGAAGACGGCACGGTTGCGGGCATCGCGGGTGGCACTGGTCGCGACCATCCGCACCCGTTCAGCCCCGAGATCGGCGATGTCGGTGGCATAGGAGGCTAGGGCGAGCCGGGTTCGTTCGATCGCTTCCGGCGCGAGCTCGCCCGTCCTGTCTACGCCAGCACCCAATCGTACGATCTCCATGCGGCGCAACACTTCTCGTGGTGGCAGACCGGTGCCGGGGTCGGCCAGGTCGGTGACCAGGAGCCGGATCGAATTGGTCCCGCAATCGATGGCGGCGACGCGTGTCATGAGGTGTGTACGGCCACGCATGGCCCGCCATCCCACCATGGCGGGATGGCATCCAGTGCCTCGTCTCCGAAGGGATTGACCCCGCGCCCGACGGCCAGCGAGTGCGCGACCAGAGCGTGCAGGCATTTGACCCGATCCGGCATGCCGCCAGCGGAAGCGTCGGTGTCCAGTTCACCCAGGGCGTCGCGCTCCCGCAGGTAGGACAGGTGCGCCGCCTAGTAGGCCGTGCGCAGGTTCGCGTTCACGGCTAGCCGGTCGGTCATCTCGCGCATCACACCGGCTGCCTCCAGTCGGCTCACCGCCGCAGCGGCACGCGGACAGGTGAGGTAGTACAGCGTCGGAAATGGCGTTCCGTCGGCCAACCGGGATTGGGTCTGTACGACGTCGGGCAGGCCACACTGACATCGGTGCGCCACCGCCCGCATCGCCCGGGGGGACCGCTTCAGTTGGGCGGCCACGATCGCGCGGTCAGCGTCCTGCGCCGGTTCCAGTTGTCCTCGCGCCGGCGGCCGGGTCATCCGGCGCTGTCGGCGCGGTCGATCGAGTCCAGGACCTGCTCGTACCACGGAACCTCGCCGTCCTCCCGCGCCGGCTCGTCCTGCCCCGGCAGTGCTTGTGCCTGTCCGCTGTCGTCGATGACGTAGAGCAGGTCTCCGGGCATCACATACTGCAGGCGGGACCGGGCCTGTAACTGGATGAATGCCGGATCGTCAAGTCGGTCCACCTGCAGGCGCAGGTCCTCGACCCGGCGCTGCGCGGCACTGTTCTCGGCCTCGAGTCGGTCGATGGCTGCCTGCTGGGCGAGGTAGCGCTGCAACGGGTAGGCCAAGCTGACGACCAGCAGGACGACGACGGCCGCGAGCAGGATCGCCCGACCGGTGAGCCGCGCGGTCCAACGCTGTGCGGACTTCGAGGTGGCGGTGGCCCGGGTGGGCCCGGGTCCGCGGGTACTGCGCCTGTCGCCGGGCCCGCGGCCGCGACCGGCTGCCAGGGTCAGGTCGCCCGCGGCCGAGCGTCCAATCCCGCGAGCGGCCTCCGGGCCGCGTGACCTGGAGGTCCCGCGGGCACGGTCGTGTGCCGACCTACTGCCATCACGTCGGCTGACGCCGGTCAGCCCGTTGCGACGGCTGATTCGGCGGTCTCCCGATCCGCGCGCGAAACTCACGAGCGTCGGGTTCGCTTACGCCTGGCCGGCGAAAATCCATGCGACCCACTTCGGTCGGTGCCGCCGCGCTCAGCCTCAGCATCAACGGTGCGGGGTGCATCGGCAGCAACCTCGGGGGTCGCGCCGTACCGCGGGAACGCTCGGGCACCGGCGTACCGGGCGGCGTCGTCGAGTTCTTCCTCGATGCGCAGCAGCTGGTTGTACTTCGCGACTCGCTCGCTGCGCGCCGGCGCGCCGGTCTTGAGCTGCCCGCAGTCAGTGGCCACGGCCAGGTCGGCGATGGTGGTGTCCTCGGTCTCACCGGACCGGTGACTCATCATGCAGCGGTAGCCGCTGCGGTGCGCCAAGGCGACCGCGTCCAGGGTCTCGGTCAGTGTCCCGATCTGGTTCACCTTGACCAGCAGGGCATTTGCCGCACGGCGCGAGATCCCGTCGGCCAGCCGCTCCGGGTTGGTGACGAAGAGATCGTCGCCTACGAGCTGCACCCGGGTCCCTAGGGCTTGGGTGAGATCGACCCATCCCTGCCAGTCGTTCTCGTCCAGCGGGTCCTCGATCGACACGATCGGGTACCCGTCCACGAGATCGGAGTAGTAGGAGATCAGGTCGTCCGCATCGAGCTCCTTGCCTTCGAAGGTGTAGGTGCCGTCCTGGTGAAACTCGGTTGCCGCCACGTCCATGGCGAACGCGATGTCGGTGCCCAGGGAGTACCCGGCCTTCTCCACGGCCTCGGCGATGAGGTCCAACGCTGCCCGGTTGCTCGGCAAGTCGGGCGCGAACCCGCCCTCGTCACCGAGCCCGGTGGCGAATCCTTGGGTTTTCAGAACCGACTTCAGTGCGTGGTAGGTCTCGACGCCTACCTGGAGAGCTTCGGAGTACGTCGTCGCGCCGATCGGGGCGATCATGAACTCCTGAACGTCCACATTGGAGTCCGCGTGGGCCCCCCCGTTGAGGATGTTCATCATCGGGACGGGCAGCAGGTGCGCCGATGGGCCGCCGAGGTACCGGAACAGCGGGAGTTCGGCTGAGTCCGCAGCCGCCTTGGCGATCGCCAGGCTCACGCCCAGGATCGCGTTGGCCCCGAACCGGGACTTGTTCGGTGTTCCGTCCAGGTCGATCAGGCGCTGATCGATCAGGCGCTGCTCGCTGGCCTCCATGCCCACGATCTCGGGGCCGATGTCGTCGAGGACCGCACTTACGGCTTGGCTGACGCCTTTTCCGCCGTACCGCGTTCCCCCGTCGCGTCGCTCGGCTGCCTCGAAAGCTCCGGTCGAGGCGCCACTGGGTACGGCGGCGCGAGCAAACGTGCCGTCGTCGAGGGCGACCTCCACCTCCACGGTGGGATTGCCTCGGGAGTCCAGAATCTCGCGGGCGCCGACGGCGTTGATGTTTGCCACGGCGCGAGCCTAAACGAGGGAGAGCCCAGGTCCGGGTGAGTGCGCCCGGCGTGGCTGGCACTATCGACGTCGTGGCTGACCCCGTCCCGGACAAGCCGACCGCGGACGAGCCGGCTCCCGAGCGCAGTCCCGCGCCACGAGCGAGGGCGCAACTGCTGCTGGGCATCGTTCCGGTGACCCTGATCTGCGTCGTCCTGTTGTCGATTTTGGGTGCAGCCTTGCCGTCGGCCCGAGCGCCGTTGTCCGCGGCGACGCAGACGGCGACGGCAGAGGTGGTCGGTAACGGCGTCGCTCCCGACGGCCGAGGAGTCGAGGTCACCTACACCGACAGCTCCGGCGACGAGCAGGACGCCACCATCCTGCTGGCACGCCCGGAGGACATCCCCGAAGGCGCCGAGATTGGAGTGCAGTACGACCCGGCTGATCCGGCGACGGTCTACGCCGAAGGCGACGCCGCGCACCTGACCGTACGCAACCTGCTGTTCGGGTTGTTTTGGGTCGGACTGGTCCTGGTGATCTGTCTCGGGGTGACGGGCTTGCGGCTTATCTCTCGTCCGCGGTTGTCCCGACGCCCGACAACGTCTGCGACCGCTCGTCGGGTACGTGTACGCCGTGGGCTCAGCGACCGGAGCTGGTTGGTGCTCGACCACAGTGGTGCCGCCTCATGGGTACCCGTCTACTGGGACGAGGCCGTGTCTGCGCTGGACTCAAACACCCCGATCACAGTGCATGGCAACCCTCGTCGGGATCGGCTCGTTCTTCCCGTCCTCGACGGCAGACCTGTCTGGCCCTCGGGTGGACGACGGGGTAGCGCACCCAAGGGCGAGGCGACCCAGCCGCATCCGGAAAACCCCGTTCCGCACCGGAGCCTGCTGCGTCAGGCCCGCGCTGACGCCGCGGCTCTGTTATTCGCCCCGTTGTTCGGCCTCCTGTGGGCCTACACCGACGACAGCGGGGTGACCGGTTTCCTGGCCGCAACCGCCATCAGCGCGGGGGTCCTGTTCTGGCTTCCGTCGATCTACGGCTCGGATCCCACCGGCCCGCACGACGCGTAGGCACTAAGGCACCGGATGCGACGTGGAGCCCGGTGGCCAGTCGGTTCGGGATGGCGGTGGTCGGTGGGTGTGGTTGATCCGGGGTGCGCGGTGCGGGTCTATTCGGGCGGGTGGTCGCAGCCAGATCCGTCCGCGGTGATAGAAGGCTTCCCATTCGCCTTGTTCGATTTCGCGGTGGTGATGCCAGCAGAACAGGCCGCCGTTGTCCTGATCGGTGCGGCCGCCCGCACTCCACGGGATCAGGTGGTGGATCTGACACGACTGGATTGCTCGGCTCCGCGCTCGCTCCGCTCCTCGCTCGTTCCTGCCCGACCTCGGCAGCCTTCGTGATCTTGACCTTATTGTCGGTTTCGGGGCCCTCTGCACGGCGTGTCGCCGCAACAACGTCAAGATCACCAAATCCAAGCCCTCTCAAGCCGCCGGCCGACGACAAGAGCCGACCAAGGACCCAACCCCTCGTTGCTGCCGCACTTCAACCCCGAAACAACAACCCCGACCCAACCGACCGCCGTACCCCTCGTTGCGGCCGCCCGCCAACGCAACCAGGACCGGCTGGCTCAACGAATCGTCAAACCGTGCTCAGTGCATCGCCCGTGAGGACCGCCGTCATCAGGGAGACCCCTCGGCCGGCACCCTGAGTTCCCGCTGAGGAAATGCCGCCACCTACCCTGAGCCATGTTGGCTGGCGCCCTGCGCCGTTCAGCCACAGCGCGACGTCCAGGAAGGGGGTCTCGGGTGCGCTTCCTGTTCAGCCCCCCGGCCGAGGCGACCGCCGGACTGCTCACCCTGCCCTGGCGCGAGCCGCTGTCGGACTGGGTCGACGACCGCCTGGTCGAGGTGCCGCAACGCGGGCTGTCCCGGCACGTCGTCCGGTTCGTCTCCGAGGCAGGAGAGGTCTTCGCGCTCAAGGAGATACATGAACGGCTCGCGCGCAAGGAGTATCAATTGCTGCGCCAGCTGGGCAAACTTGGCGTCCCGGCAGTGGAAGTGCTCGGCGTCGTCGTCGACCGCGGACCGGATCTGGACGCGATCCTGGTCACCCGGTTCCTCGACTTCTCCACCTCCTACCGAGCCCTGTTTGCCAACCCTCGCGGGCAACACCTGTCCGACCGGTTGCTCGACGCTCAGGTCGAGCTCCTTGTACGGCTACACCTGGCCGGCTTCATGTGGGGCGACTGTTCGCTGTCCAACACCCTGTTCCGGTTGGACGCGGGAGCGCTGTCGGCCTATCTCGTCGACGCCGAGACGGCCGAGATTCACTCGTCGCTTTCCGACGGGCAACGCCATTACGACGTACTCATGGCCCAGGAGCGGGTGGGCGGTGAACTGCTGGACCTACAGGCCGGCGGCTTCCTCAGTGAGGACCTCGACGCGGTCGAGACCGTCGAGGAACTGGAGCGACGGTACGAGGCCCTGTGGGCCGAGCTCACCAGCGAGGAGGTGCTGCTGCCCGACGAGCAGCGCTACCGCATCGGCGAGCGGATCCGTCGGCTCAACGAGCTCGGCTTCGACGTCGACGAGATCGAACTGGTCGACGTCGGCGAAGGCAGCCGGCTGCGGCTGACCACCCGCGTCGCCGAACCCGGCCACCACCGCAGACTGCTGTTCGCGCGCACCGGACTCGACGTACAGGAGAACCAGGCCCGCAGACTGCTGGCCGACATCGCCAGTTTCCGCAGTTACCTCGAACAGACAACCCGCCGACCGGTCCCGGAGGCCGTTGCGGCCAACCGCTGGCTGGATGAGGTCTACGGCACGGTGATCGCCGCTATCCCCG
>JBPCPI010000107.1:0-14194 GCA_050999295.1 Geodermatophilaceae bacterium
GCCGCCGCCCGAGCTGCCGCCACCCGAGCTGCCGCCACCCGAGCTGCCGCCGCCCGAGCTGCCGCCGCCCGAGCCTCCGCCACCCGAGCCTCCGGCACTGGGTACGTTGACGCCTCCGACCTCCGACGCCTGCTGCTTGTCCGCGTCCAGAGAGCCTTCGACCGATGTGCGGATGTTCTGACCGGTCTCGACCACCCTCTTGATGGTCTTTTGTCCGATGTCTTTGAACTCGCCGGCCTTGCCTTCCTCGTAGAAGGAACTCCTGAAATTGCTGCCCTGCGGATCGCCTCCCCATGTGCCGTCGTTGAGCAAACCGGTGATCTGCCCGTTCAGCTCGTTCCAGCGGGACTGGAGGCTGGTGGAGGCCTGCTCCCACTTGCCCAATCCGTTCGACACCTCTTGGGGGTCAAGATCTACGCTATCCTCGGCCACAAGATCATCCCTTTCCGAGCATCTGGTTGGACATGCGTTCGAGCACGCCTTCTAGGTCGCCGTCCATGTGCTGTTGCATCTCTTCGCGCGGAATGAGTGGCTCGAACACTTCGAGAACGCGTTCCTGAGCCTTCACGCCAGCTGCCTTGATCGTGTCCGTGATCGTGTCGGCCAGCTCCCGTGAGTCGGGTCGCCGATAAATTCTCGGGTCGAGATCCAGCCTGATCAGCTCACCCCGGGCGCCGACGGTCGCCGAGATGAGCCCATCTTGGGACTTCTCGGTGACCTGTACGGCTCGCGCTTGCTCTTGGAGCTTGGGCCCCTCGGTGGTGAGCTTCTGGAATCGGCCCTGGAGTTCTTCGGCGTACGCCCGCAGGCCGGCCACATCAGCGGATCCAATCCGCCCCGAAGGCTCCACCGCGCTCCTCCTTCGCTGCCCCGAACGTTCTAGATTGAGACGAGGATACTGAACGTGCGGTTCCCCATCACCTCGTCCGGGTGACGTTGATGTCCACCCAACGTGGTACGGGCGCACGCAAAGCCCGCGTCGAAGCCACGACAGAGCGGCTCGGTCAGCGATTCGGAGCCGGGGCTTCCCGTACCGGCGCGATGGCTTCTCCGTAGCCGGGATGCTGCTCTGCCCCCAAGACCCAGCCCTCCCATCCCGGGGCGATGGCCTCCCAATCTTCTTCGGGATATTGCGCCGGCACCAAGAGCTCGCCGCCCTGCGGGATGACCCCGGTTTGGTCCCCCACCGGGTTGTACGGGGCGCCAACGTCGGACAGGCGCTCGGCGAGCCCGTCGGGGAGCTGTTGAACAAGCCCCTCCGGAAGCCGCTGCGCGAACCCGTCGGGAACCCGCTCGGCAACTCGCTCGCGGATTTGCTCGGCCAACCCGTCGGGAATGCGCCCGCCCGGACCTTCGGTTGCCTGCTGGTCAGAGCCGGGTGCGGGCGCCTGCTCGACAGGGCCGGGTGCGGGCGCCTGCTGCGCAACAGGGCCGGGCGCGGGCGCCTGCTGCGCAACGCCCCCGTCGGACTCGGAGGACAGGCCACTCACCCGGTCTTCGGTGGCACTGTCTGGCTGTGCAGCGACTTCGGTCCCGTACTGCGGGCTATCCGGGACTGTTCCTCCGGGGCGCCCCCCGTTGGCCAACTGGTCCGGAGCCGGACCTGCCGCGACCGGGGCGCCCTCGGTGACGTACACCGGCGCCACGACTGCGCCGAGCTCCGGGACGGCTGCGGCGCCGAGTTCAACCTTGTCCGGGGCCAACTCGCCCACCACCTCGCCGCTCCCGGGGACGAACTCGGCGACCATTTCGCCTTCCGCGACGCCCACGGCTTCGCCGCTCCCGGGGACGAACTCGCCCACCACCTCGCCGCTCCCGGGGACGAGTTCGGCGACCACTTCGCCTTCCGCGACGCCCACGGCTTCGCCGCTCCCGGGGACGAACTCGGCGACCACTTCGCCTTCCGCGACGAACTCGGCCATGTACTCGCCGCGCTTGCCTTTCCCCCGGCCACCGGGAGCCGCCGGAGCACTGCCACCGGACCCACCGCCACCGGGAGCCGCCGGAGCACCGCCACCGGACCCACCGCCAGAACCACCGCCAGAACCACCGCCGGATCCGCCGCCCGAACCGGAACCGGAACCGCCCGAACCGGAACCGCCCGAACCGGAACCGCCCGAACCGCCACCGGAACCACCGCCGGATCCGGCACCGATTTTCTCAACGGGCTTCAGGTCGAGTTCACCGCCGGCCTTCTGGACCAGCTGGGACGTGAGTTCTTTGACCCTCTCCCGCAGCGTTGACGTGATGCCGGCGGCGGCCATGTCCGACACGATGTCGTCGACGCCTCCGCGCTTCCAGGCTGCCATTTCCGCGGTGAACAGCTCGTTCGCGGCGGTGACGAATGCGTCGTTGATCTCGATCTTCGTCGTTCGGACGTCTTCAGAGAATGTGTACAACCCCGCGGCGAGGGCGCCGGCGTTCTCGGACTGCGCCGGGCCGATCGAGCCGAATAACTTTGTGCTGTTCTCGTCGAACTTCTCGGCGGCCGGAGCATCCCAGCCCGCCCGGATGGTATGCGCGGCGGCACCGGTCTCAGTGGTGGCCTCGTTCAGCACGCCTTCCAGGTCGGTATACAGCGCCCCCATGAACCAGAGCTGGGTCTCGCTGGCCTCGGGCCAGGACCCGGAGACGGCGCCGACCAGTATGTCGGCCCAACCCGGAAAATCGGCCGACTCCCAGGCGCGCTCGGTGTCTCCCGCCAGTATCCCAAGCCCCGGCATCCCGAGGCCCGGCATCCCGAGCCCTAGCATCCCACCCATGTCACACCCAACATCCCTCGTCTAAAGCTCTGAAATTGGTTTGAGTCTGGGGAATTTGCCCAGGGGGGTGTCGAAGACGGTCCCCATCTTGGCGGCCTGCTCGTCGTCCGACGCGAGCGATTCGTCGACGATGCCGCGGACCTTCTGGCCGGTGTTCTGCACGGCCTTCACGAACTCGTCGCCGTCGTCCTTGAACTTCTCGGCTCCCGGCTCGTACTTACCGCGGAACTTGGTTCCCGCGGCATCACCGCCCCAGGGCGACCCCCCGGCCCGCTCGGTGATCTCCCCGAACTTCTTGCGCCACTCGTTCTCCAGCTTTTCGGTTGCCGGATCCCATTTTCGCAGGCCGTCGGCCACCTGCTGAGGATCGATGTCGACATGGTCGGTCGCCATGATCAGATCATCCCCTTCCGAGCCTCTGGGCAGCCATGCGTTCCAGGGGCCCGCTGGGTCGCCGTCCATGTCCTGCACTGCCCGAACGTTCTAGGTTGAGACGAGGATACTGAACGTCAGGTTCCATGATCCTGCCGCGTTGTGCAGTGTCATGTCGAGGGCACGGCAGGAGAACCGACTGTCACCTCAATGCGTGTCGGACCGTCGAGTAGATGTGGGAGTGGCGCGTGCGTAGTGCGTGGGTTCTGGTCACCGTCATTCTCGTGGCAATCGGGCTGGCGGTCGTACCCGTTGACGACGCCTGGGCAGTGGACCCGTCCTGCGAAAACCAAGCCGCCCCGCTACCGCCGATCGAGGCGCTGCCGTGGGCACAGCAGATGTACGACCCGGAAAACAAGCTCGAGCCGTTCAGTACCGGCGCTGGGGTAACGGTCGCCGTCCTCGACTCCGGCGTCGATCCCAGCCACCAGCAGCTGCAGGGCAAGGTGCTGCCCGGGATTGGCCTCGTCCCCGGTCTGCCGCCGGTCGGCAATATCGACTGCTTACCGCACGGTACGGCGGTGGCCAGCATCATTGCCGCACGATCGGTCGATGGAGTCGGCTTTGCCGGCCTAGCACCCGGGGCGACGATCCTTCCGGTGCGGGTCAGCGACAAGAAGCACACCAACCCCCAAGATGACTTCCTAGCACCGTCCGTGCTTGCTCAGGGCATCAACTACGCCGTCGCCAACGGGGCACATGTCGTCGCGCTCTCTGCAGTCAGCTACCTCGACGATCCCGCGCTTAAGGCGGCGGTCGACGGCGCCCTGGCTGCGGGCGTGGTAATCGTGGCGGCGGTCGGCGATGGTCATGACGAGCGGAGGGACGGGTTGGGGCTCACGCCGTTCATCGCCTATCCAGCCGTCTACGACGGCGTGATCGGAGTGGGGGCGGTAGGCGAGGACGGCGCTCGCGCACCAACCTCGGCGATCGGGTGGTACCTAGACCTCGTCGCTCCCGGGCTGAACGTCACCGCTGCATCTTTCGGCGGTCACGACAGCTTCAACGGCACCGGCATGGCGGTCGGCTTCGTCGCGGCCGCAGCAGCGCTCATGCTCGGCCAACGCGGATCGGACCTGCCTGGCCTGAGCGGGCCCCAGCGGGTCAGCGTGCTGACCGCACGCTTACTGGGATCGGCCGATGGCACCATCGGCGGGGCCCCGAGCCTGGCCTATGGCTACGGCCTGGTCGACCCGTATCGGGCGATGACCGAGGCGACCGTCGGTGGTACCCCACGGGCGCTCGAGGGCCGCCAGCCGCCGCCAAGGGACCAGGCGGCGGAGCGGTTGGCCGCCGCCCGCGCCGAGGCCGAAGGCTCGGCGCTCCGCAGCGCTCTGGTGCTTGCCGGGCTTGTCCTGGTCGTCCTCGCGGCCGCTTTTGCGATTCCCCGTGCGCGCCGACGGAGATGGCGGCCGGGTCGGGATCGTGAGGTCCAGCCGGAGCGCGAGGACAAGCGTCCGGAGTTCCTCCCTGGCGAGATGCTCTTCCGCAGCCCGCCGGACAGGGTCGGCCAGGACTGATCGGTCGGACACAGCAGTGGGACCGCCCTTTCGGACGGCCCCACGGCTGGTGATGCGATGTTGCGATTGGCCTGTTGAGCTACGCCCCCGCCATCCTGCCCGCGTTCTCCTTCTCTTTGGCAGAGGAGATATCGGCCGAGGTGTTCAGACTCGCCTTGAACTTTTCCAGGGCCATGACGATGTCGTTCGCCGCCCCGGTCCACTTCTGCTGGCGCGCCTGGTAGGCGGCTTGGGACTCAGAATCGTCCCAGCGGCTCAGGAGCGCGCTCGTTTCGCTGTTGATACCGTCGAGCTCGCCCTGGATGCTGCCGATCGCGGTTTGGACGAACCCGGCGGCCTCGGCCTGACCGTTCCAGCTGACTCTGTAGAGATCTCCGTCATTCATGATCAATTCCTCCTAGACCGGCAGTCCGGTAGACAGGCCGACGACTGACTGACCGGCGCTATTGACCTGCTGGGACTGGTCCTCGTCAGCAACTGTGAACTGCGCCGCGGCCGTGTTGGCGTCGTTGGCGGTCGCCGTCAAAGCCTGGTTCATGACGGCAAGTTCGTCCTGCATCTGCATCTTGACCTGCGCGAACATGGCCGCGAAGCTCCCCTTTGACTGCAACGCTAGGTTCTGCAGGTTGTTGTCCAGGGTGTTCACGGCACCGGTCATACTCTGCGCCGCGTTGTCGGCTTTCGAGGCAAATGTCGTGAGTTGCTGCCTGCTTACACCGCTGCCTTCTGGCAAAGTCCACACCTCCACTAGTCTTCTGCGCTTGCGCCATAGCGGCGGGTCGCGCTCTTTTCCGGTTCTGTTGTGTCCGGTTCTGTTGTGACGGCCGGGCTGGCTCTGCGGTTCCCCGGTTTGCCGATAGACCATATCCATCCAGGCGCCCAAACGGTAGTCCAGCGCCGGGATGACCCTAGGTTGCGGGTACGGCGGAGGCGAATCGCTGCGTTCAGGTATCGACTCAGCCGACTGACTGCCGGGCGGCCAGCGGATCCAGCGCCGCCCCCGATGGAACGCGCGCGATCAGCGAGGCCGGTAGCGCGATCGGCTGGAAGTCGCCATACCCGAGCATCTTCTGCACATCCTCGGACGGCAGCGGATAAGAGCGTCCCTCATCGGTCACGAGATAGCGGGTTCCGGCCTCGGCGGTGGACGAAGCCATCCCCTCGACGATGGTGCCGTACCCCTCTTCGACGAGCACCCGGTCGGCCAACACGGTCCCCGCCTCGGTCACCCGCTGGGTCGTATTCGCCTTCTCTGCACCCTGCACCGCCGCATCGACGGCGATCTGGGGCGTGGCTTGGTCGGCCTCGAACGAAGCGCAGATCGTCGGCTCCTGCTCGGTGATCTCGGCCATGGCCGGCTGGTCGGCGGGCGGGTCGGTCGGGGCTGCCTCGGTTAGCTCCACCCGCTGCGCGAGGTTGGCCTCAGCCGCCGAGAGCGGTAACTCCTCGGGTGTTCGGCCCGCGTAAGCGGTGTTCCGGATCAATGGATCGGCGAGCAGGATCAACGCCTGGACCTCGGTGATCTCCACGATCTGCTGGGCGGCCACCTGGTAGTACTGCTTGTCGTCAGCCGACTCGACGTAGCGCACCTCGCCCGAGATGGCGCCGGGAAAGGCGGTCGACGGCGCTCCGCGTTCGGCGACCGGTACTGGTACTAGGTCTAGGCCGCTCGGCAGCGCGTTCAACCACGCCGTACCCACCTCGACCTGGGGCACCGTACGCAGAGTGAGTCCCTCCAGGACCGGCTCCGGGTTCGGAATCGGGTACTGGTGGCCGTTCCAGACCATGTGCAGTGTGCCGCGTTCGATGTCCTTGACGAGCACCGCCGCGTCACCCGTCAGGCTACCCTGAGTGATGTCTTTGCCGACGACGAGGGCGGTGTTCGGGATCCTTGCGCCGCTGATCGTCTGTGTGGGCAGGGAGCACAGGGTCCATGGGCTGCCCAGCATCAGCTCGGGGGGGGGCAACGAGTCCGGTGCGTCGGCGATCCCGAGCCGTGGTCCCCGCGGCACCTCGAGCAACGAGGCGTGCGAGACCCCGACGATCTCCGTACCGCCGACCAGCAGCGCTGCGGAGGCGAAGTTCGCGGTGGGATAGAGCAGCATCCGACCGTCCTCGTCCGGCAACCAGACGAAGCGTGCGCCGGATTCCTCCTCGACGATGACCGCGCCGCCGTCCTGCCACTGGGTGTTGGTTCCGCCGAAGAAGATGCCGATCAGACCGGTTCCGGCCAGCGCGACGACCGCGATCATCACGCTGGCAAAACCCGAACCAATCATCTTGCGCAACGGAGTCTGGATCGGGTCGGTCTCGCGCAGCACGACTCCGGAGATAACCCGCTGAACCATGAATTGGTAGGACTGGAACAAGTCTCGGCGACTGGCCATCCCGATCAGCCCCCGAGGCCGCGGAAATAGCCGTACAGGCCGAGCACGGCGCAGGCCGTCGGAACCACGGCGATCACGAACAACACGTCGAGGATGTCGGCGATCCGGCCGATGTAGGGACTGGGCGCACGGTTCTGGTAGGCGAAGCCGGTGGCCAGAACCAGCCCGGCAACGACGACGATGACCGGCAGGGTGATCAACAGCCGAGACTCCGGGGCCGTGACCATCGTGCCCACCGCGATGGCGCCAATTCCGAGGA
Source organism: Geodermatophilaceae bacterium (assembly GCA_050999295.1). GTDB lineage: Bacteria > Actinomycetota > Actinomycetes > Mycobacteriales > Geodermatophilaceae > JACCQS01. Next base: position 7,361 of record JBPCPI010000107.1, read on the forward strand.
CACCAGCGACCAACAATGGAGCCCGGTGCCGTACGGCGGGAAAGAGCCGAGCCCGCAACAGCAAGGCGGCCGCCACGACGGCGACGAGGATGAGCGCGCTCAGCTCTCCGCTGCCGATCAGGACGATCTGGCCCAGGGCGACGATGAAGGCACCGCCGAGCAGCAGTCCGGTGAGTAACTCATCGGAGCGCCGTACTGTTGCGTGGACGCGCGGCAGCGGCACCACCGGAGGGTCGGCCAGCAGGTCGTCGACGGTGGTCGGCAGGGTCGGCATCGGCAGCTTGCCCAGCCGGATCGATAGCAGCGGGATGATCGGGGTGAAGATGACCACCACCGAGACCAGGATCGTGGCAACGTCGATGACGGTGGTGTCCTCGATCAGGCCGATCAGCGAGCCGACCATTCCGAGCAGCCCCATGGTGATTCCGGCCACGAAGTAGTGCGTGCGGTCAGCCACGCCGAGATATCCGAGCAGCGCGACCAGGAACAGCACGGCACTGCCGGCGGCGTACTGCGCAGCCTCAGCCTGCAGCAACGACTGCTCACCCTGGCTCAGCGCGACTCCTCCGGCGAAGCCGTACAGCATGGCCACGCTGCCGATGACCGCTCCGGCTCCCGCGTCGCCGAGAGCGCGGGCCAGGACCACCGCTACGGCCAGCAGGATCACCGACATTGCCAGCCCGATGCCGCCCGGAAGCGTCCAGCTAGGCCCTGAGGTGAGCACGATCGCCAGCCCCAGCAGCAGGGCGGCCGAAGCGATGGCCACACCCGCACGACGGGTGTTGGCCGACCCCCAGGACCGGCTCTGGCGCCGGGCCTCGGTCGCGATCGCGTCGACGACGTCGTCGTAGTCCATCTCCGGCCATTCGGCCTGGCGCGGGACGAGGTGCAGCACATCCCCGTCGCGGAGATCCTGCGACCCGATCGCTCGAGCAGGGTCGATCAGCGTGCCGTCGCCCTTGCGCAGGGCCCAGCCGCCGTGGTCTTGCCCCTGGTCGGCTAGTTCGTCCCCGGCGGCCCGGAGCAGACCCGGCAACAGCTCGGCCGCGGATGCATGTTCGGGAAGGGCGACGTCGACCCGGCGCCGGGGGGCGGCGATCGTGACCCTTGCCAGCCCGGCGGTCGCAGTCTTGCTCATGGCGATAACCCCTCCGTGCTCGTCGCGCACGACGAGGATGTCACCGATCTGCGACGACGACACGCGGTCATGCCCATACGATAGGTCCAGACCGCTTGCGTTCGCAGGGACAGACGACTTGGGAGGTTGGCAGGTGGCTACCGTCATCTTGCGGCGCCAGCCTCGCCGGGATGCCCCGGAGCTGCCCATGGGTGAGGTGCTGCTCGACCCGCCTCCGGAAATCCCCGCGCCAACCGGTCAGGGCTGGGGTCGGGCGATGATGATGCTGCCGATGATGGCCGGCGCCGCTGGCATGGCGCTGATGTTCGCCAGTCAGCGCTCGGGGCCATCCGCTTACGTGGCTGGCGGGCTGATCGGCTTCTCCATGATCGGCATGATGGCCGCCAGCATGCTGCAGGGCGGCGGGGGCCCCAGCAAGAAGGAACTGATCGCCAAGCGCCGCGAATATATGCGCCACCTGTCCCTACATCGCCGCAAAGTCCGCCGTACGGCCGTCGAGCAGCGCGAGGCGATGTTCTATCGCCATCCCGACCCGGTCGCGTTGTGGGCCACCGCCGGCAGTCATCGGCTTTGGGAACGTCGCTCCATGCACGCTGACTTCGGCGTGGTCCGGATCGGCGTCGGCCCGCAGGCCCTTGCCACGCCCATCATCGCGCCCCCCTCCAGGTCGCTGGACGAGCTGGAGCCGCTGTGCGCCAGCGCGCTGCGCCGCTTCGTACTGACCTACTCCACCGTGCCCGAGCTGCCAATTGCCATGGCTATCAACGGCTTCAGTCGCGTACACATAACGGGTCAGATAGATCGCGCCCGCTCCCTGGTCCGCGCGGCCGTGGCGCAATTGTGCGTGCACCACTCCCCCGAGGACATCGTGATCGCCGTCGTCGCCGGTACCCAGGAGCGGCCCAGCTGGGAGTGGGCCAAGTGGTTTCCGCACGCCCTGCACCCGGATCGCACGGATGCCCTGGGCAGCCTGCGGCTGGTCACGACCAGCATGCCGGCACTGGAGGCGATGCTCGACAACATGTTGGCCAGCCGCCCCCGGTTCAACCCGTCCGAGCCCAGTGCTCAGGTCCCCGGTGCTCACCTGGTGGTCGTCCTCGACGGTGGTGATGTTGCCGGGTCCAGCCATCTGATGAGCGGCAGCGGCATCGAAGGCGTGACCGTCCTGGACCTGACCACGCCGCCCCCCCGTCTGCTCGACCGCGCGACCCTGGTGCTCGACATCGACAAGGTGGGTGGCCTGCGCAGCCGAACAGCCGACGGCGAGGCCAGCATCGGGCGGGCCGACGAACTCAGCGAGGTGGAGATCGAGGCACTGGCCAGGCAGATCTCTCCGCTCCGCCTGTCCATCGGCGGCAAGGGCGAGCAGGCCATGAACAACGCCCTCGATCTCGCCGACCTGCTCGGCATCGATGACCCGTTCACCTACGACACCGCGGACGGGTGGGCCCCGCGGGCGAATCGGGATCGCCTGCGGGTGCCGATCGGGATCGACCCCGACGGCCTACCCATCGAGCTGGACATCAAGGAGTCCGCACAGGACGGCATGGGTCCGCACGGCCTGTTGATCGGTGCGACCGGAGCCGGAAAGTCCGAATTTCTGCGCACGCTGGTACTGGCCCTTGCGGCGACGCACGACTCCGAGACGCTCAACTTCGTCCTGACCGACTTCAAGGGTGGAGCGACCTTCGTCAAACTGGACAAGCTGCCGCACACCAGCGCGGTCATCACCAACCTTGCCGAGGAACTACCCCTCGTCGACCGGATGACCGATGCGATCAACGGTGAGCTGCTGCGCCGCCAGGAGCTGCTGCGCGCGGCCGGCAACTACTCCTCGCTGCGCGACTATGAGAAGGCCCGCACGTCCGGAGTCCCGCTGGCCCCGATGCCCAGCCTGCTGGTCATCTGCGACGAGTTCAGCGAACTGCTGTCGGCCAAGCCGGACTTCATCGACATGTTCGTCCAGATCGGCCGGGTCGGACGCTCCCTCGGGGTGCACCTGCTGCTGGCCTCCCAGCGGCTGGAGGAGGGTCGGTTGCGCGGCCTGGACACCCATCTGTCCTACCGCATCGGGTTGCGGACGAACTCGGCGATGGAAAGCCGGGTGGTGCTCGGTTCGCCGGATGCCTACGAGTTGCCCCGGGCGCCTGGTCACGGGTACGTCAAGTTCGGCACCGACCCCCTGGTGCGCTTTCGGGCCGCCTACGTCTCAGGTGTCTATCGCCGCGACAGCGGCGGACGCGTCGACAGTTCGGTGACCGATCGCGCGACGGTGCTCGAGTACGACACCCAATATCTCGCGCCGGCGATCGAGGAGGAAGAGCTCGAAGCCGTCGTCGAGGACCCCGACGATGGGATGGGTGACGGCTTGATCGATGTGATGGTGGAGCGGCTGCAGGGCAAAGGTGTTCCAGCGCACCAGGTCTGGTTGCCGCCTTTGAAAGAGCCCCCAACCCTCGACCAGCTGCTGCCGACCCTCGTCGAAGACGACGAACGTGGGATCACCGTCGCGAATCCGGACCTGCGCGGCGCCCTCAAGGCCCAGATAGGACTCATCGACCGGCCTCTCGAGCAGCGCCGCGAGACTTTGACCCTGGACCTGTCGGCGGCCGGTGGGCACGTCGTCATCGTGGGGGGGACCCAAAGCGGAAAGAGCACGGCGCTGCGCACCTTGATAGCCAGCCTGGCGCTGACCAATACTCCCCGTGAGGTGCAGTTCTACTGCCTGGACTTCGGAGGCGGCACGCTGTCGTCACTGCGCGATCTCCCGCATACCGGCGGGGTGTACGGCCGGGCCGATGTCGATCAGGTCCGCCGGACCATCGCCGAGGTGGCCAACCTCCTCCTCGTGCGCGAACGGCGCTTTGCCGAACTAGGCCTGGAAGGGATGGGTGCCTACCGACGTCGGATCAGGGCCGGTCAGGTGAGCGACGATCCGTTCGGTGACGTGTTCCTCGTCATCGACGGGTGGCTCACCTTGCGCAACGACTTCGAGGGCATGGACGCCGTCGTGGCCGACATCGCCACCCGCGGCCTGTCCTATGGAGTGCACGTCGTATGCGCGGCCACTCGCTGGATGGACTTCCGACCAGTCATCCGAGACCTGTTCGGGACCCGGCTGGAACTGCGGTTGGGTGACCCCAGCGACTCCTATCTGGACCGTAAGACGGCAATGAACGTCCCCGCCGATACTCCTGGCCGTGGAATCACGACCGAGAAGATGCACGTGCTTACCGGACTGCCGCGGATCGATGGGATCCAGGAGACCGAGGACCTCTCCGATGGTGTCGCAGCTCTGGTGCAGGACATCGGTAAGGCTTGGCAGGGCCCGACTGCGCCGGCGGTACGGCTGCTGCCCGAGATCGTCGAGCACAGTCGGCTGCCTCTGGATGTGAGTCGGGGGATCCCCATCGGTCTGGCAGAAAACGATCTCGGCCCCGTCTACATCGACATGTCCACCGACTCACACTTTCTCGTCTACGGGGACGCCGAGTCGGGTAAGAGTGCCTTCCTGCGTTCCTTCGCCACCCGGCTCGTCGAGCAGTACGACGCCGCACAGGCGCGCATCGTCCTGATCGACCATCGTCGCAGCCTGCTCGGCGCCATCGAGTCGGACATGCTCATCGGGTACGGCACATCAGCGGCAAAGACTCAGGCCATCGTCAACGACATCACAGCGGTACTGACCAAGCGCCTTCCGGGGCCCGATGTGACGCCTGAGCAGCTCCGGACCCGCAGCTGGTGGGGCGGGCCCGAGGTCTTCATCCTCGTCGACGACTACGACCTCATCTCGTCGGGAAGTGCGAATCCGGTGGGCGGCATCCTCGACTTCCTTGCTCAGGCTCGCGACGTCGGCTTGCATCTGGTGGTCGTTCGCCGATCCGGCGGGGCGGGCCGAGCCATGTACGAGCCGATCCTGATGCGACTGCGCGAGCTGGCCACACCAGGAATCGTGATGTCGGGCAACAAGGAGGAAGGGGCGCTGATCGGAGCGGTCAAGCCCCAGCCACTGCCTCCCGGCCGGGGCTGGCTGGTCACCCGGAAGGAGGGGGTGCGGCTGATTCAGCTGGCCTGGCTGCCGCCACCCGGCTGACCCACACCGGTGCCCAGGTGATCTGGTTGTTGACGGAACCAGGTGCTGACCGGAATCGTCTACCACTAGAGGATATCGTCTAGGACCAGAGGGATCTTGCACACGGGCGACCTGCTCGGGTCGCCTCCTCGTTGGACTGACCGAGACAAATGGGAAGGAACGACATGACCAGCGACGGGATCGATGTCGAGACCGACACAGTGAGTAAGTTCGGCAGCCAGACCATGCGTGAAGGCAAGAGTTTCAGGCAAGGTTCAACGCAGGCCATGCAGGCGATGGCAAGCCAAGTCGGCAAGATCGGCTCGACCTTCCAGGAGGCCGAGCAGTTCACCAAGCTGCACACTCAGGGCATGCAGAAGCTCATGGCCTTCAACGGAGAGGCGAGCCTTGGCCTGACCGTGCTCGGCATGGGGGCCCAGGCCATCTCGACAAGCTATGTCGACGGTGACAACTCGTCGGCGGCCACCCAGGATGAAGTGCGGAAGGTTTTCGACGCCACCGGCGTACGCAATCTTCCGCAGGAAAACGGTGGGCCTGGTGCTCAGCAAGGCGGCGGGGCCAATCCGTCGTCGTTGCCGCCGCCGCAGACTGGAAGTTCGCAGAACGCCTGTCCGACCACCCCTCTCACGCCAGCCCAGATCGCGGCGCAGGACATCCGGGAGACAATCAAGCAGCAGCAGTCGAGCCCCGACGGATGGGGCTAGGAACTGATCTAGAAAGACCGATCATCCGCCACACATCCGTCATCCGGGAGTTCTGTTATGTCAAGCGACACGACGTCCGGCCCGGACGAGGATTTCGGCGGTCCCACGCCCGGGGGTGAGTACGACGTAACCACCCCGGAGCAGGATCGCCAGGCCGAGGTTGACGCCATCCTTGACTCGCTGCCCCTCTTCGGAGGGAGCGGCGGCGGGGCGCCGGACTTCCGAGCGCTGAAGATCGGCGATCACGCCGGCATGCTCGTCATGATGGACCCTGCCGCGGCGCGGGCGGCGGCGCAGGCTTGGGGCAAGGTGGCGACCCAGTACGAGTCCACCGAGCAAACTCTGCGTGGGTATGGCGAAACGCTCAAGGATGGTTGGCGTTCCGAGGCGTCCAAACCCTTCATGGGTTACGTCGGCGGGTCGCTGTCCTCGCTGCAGGAGTGGGCCGCTGAGGCCCGCACGAACCAGACTCGGCTGGACCGGCTCGGCGATGCGATCGAGACGGCCAAGATCGAGATGGAGGCCCTGTACCAGTCGTACAAGTCCGAGGTCGCCGAGATAGACAAGGACACCTTCGGTCCCACGCTGTTCGGCATCGACAAGGACGCCGACGACATGCAGGAGATGGTCGACGAGAAGACCGCGCAGTCGCTGATCATCATGGAACGGCTGGCTGGCGTCCTCACTGGGACGGTCATCCAGGACGGACCCAAATGGGCGGGCCCGAAGGGTTTCGCCCCGCCCAAGCTTTCGGGCGCCGCTCCGGGCGCCCCGGGTGGCGGTGCTCCGCAGGCCCCGGGAGGCGGCGGTGGGGCGGCTCCCGCGGCGCCGGCGGCGCCAAGCGGAGCGCGTCCTCAGGCACCCAGCGGGCCACGACCTCAGGCGCCGCGGCCACCGGC
>JBPCPI010000116.1:0-4045 GCA_050999295.1 Geodermatophilaceae bacterium
AGTGAGATCCGGCCTCGCCAGCGCTCCGCGGGCGAGGACACCGCCGCCAGGAGGAAACTTCGGCTCATCCTTGCCCCCAGAGGACAACGCCCAGTCTTATGGTTCTGGCTTACGGTTCCTCTAGGCCGGCGGGAGGCGAGCAGTGACAGAAGGACCCACCTTTCTCGAACTGCCATTCCGAATGCCCAAACCGCGCACCCGCGGGATAACTCATCTCCTGGACAAGGGCCTGCCCCCACGACTCACCGAGGACCTGCTGGAGCAGGTGGCCCACCTGATCGACATCGTCAAGATCGGTTGGGGGATCGGGTACGTCGACCCGTCCCTGCCGCGACGGGTCACGGCCTACACCGAGGCCGGGATTCCAGTCTGCTTGGGCGGCACGCTCACCGAGATCGTGGCGCTTCAGGACCAGGTAGGGCGATTCCGCACCTGGGTACTGAGCCTCGGGATCACCCATGTCGAGGTGTCCAACGGCTTGCAAGCACTGGCCGAAAATCGCAAGCTGGATCTGATCAAGGAGCTCTCGGCAGATTTCGTCGTACTCGCCGAAACCGGCTCCAAGGACGGCAGCTATCCGACGAAACCGCGGGAGTGGGTCGAGGAGATGGCCAGAGACCTCGACGCGGGTGCTGCCTTCGTCGTCGCCGAGGGCCGAGAGAGCGGAACCGTCGGCCTGTACCACGCCGATCAGGCGGTGCACGACGAGATCGTCTCCGAGATCCTCACCGAAATACCGCAGGACCGGATCATCTTCGAGGCACCGCTCAAGGCCCAGCAGAGTTGGTTCATAAAGACCCTCGGCGCCGAGGTGAACCTCGGCAACATCGAGCCGTCGTCGGTGGTGCCGCTGGAGACCTTGCGCCTGGGCCTGCGCGCGGACACCGCCGTCACATGGTCGTCGGCGTGATCGACACTGCGACCGCGCTGAGCGACCCGGAACCCAATACGATCACCAGGCCCTACCGCGGGCTGTCCGTCCAGGATGTCGATATTCCACTGACCGACGATGCAGTCAGCACGCTGTTGGTGGGCCGGGAGATCTACCGGCGCCCCAACTACCTAGCCCTGCGACATGGTGCAGAAACGGCCCTCGTAGCCGTACACGCTGCAGACCGCCAGCCGCTGTTCACCCCGGTGACCTCCGTACGGCTGCTCTCCGGTCCAAGCGACACCGTCTGGATCGACGACCCGGATACCGATGTCGGCAATGCCAGCGCACTGGCGCGTACGGCGCTGCAGCACGGCCCGGCCGGAGCCCGTGCCTATGTAGTACAGGGCCGGTACGAGCACGTGAACTTCATCTGGAAACCGACACCGATCCGGATCTTTGTCACCGAGGTCATTCCTCCGCATCCGCCGAAGCTGTTCGCCATGGCCGAGCAGGTGGTGGCCTTCGACGAGGACCTTCCACCGCTGGAGCTCGTGCTCGACGCTGTGGACATCCGCCAGTTGGCCGGCTCGCACCCGGCGGAGCACTATCTGCTTCCCTGCCGGGGTAGTGGTGTCGACGTTCCGGGCGAGGTCAGCTTCCTCGACACCCGGCCGGGAGCTGAGGCGGACTGGTTGCTGATCGGATGTGAGCGCTCGAGGCAGTTCCACGAGCACTTCTACGACAGTGAACCCGCCCGGGTGGAGCTCTGTCCGCGGGCTCGGATCGACCGCGATGACGGTGCGACCGTGCTGGCCAAGTGCTGTCTGTTGGAGCGGGGGATCGCTGTGAGCGACCGAGCCGCGATCGTTCCGTGGGGGTCCAACCTGGACGAGGTCCGAGCCGCCCTGCGCGCTCTGTGCGGCTTGCCTGCCCCGGCGGTCTCCGACGTCGTACCCGCCCCGACGACCAGATTCGCGCCCGAGACACCGACAACGACACCGTCAGCGGAGCCTGAATCAGCCCCGGTCGGCTGAGCCGGATGAGCGCACACCCGGCCGACTCGAGACTGTTCGGACATCTGTGGTCGACTGCGGAGTCCCGGAGGCTGTTCGACGATGAGGGTCGGGCGGCGTCCTGGTTGCACATCCTGGCCACCCTCGCCCAGGCCCAGGCCGATGTCGGACTCATCCCCGAGGACGCAGCCGAGGTGATCCGCAGCCAGGCGACTATCGAGCGAATCGACCTAGATCTCGTCGGCGAGGAGACCCGATCCAGCGGGCACTCCACGATGGGTTTCATCCGGGCGCTGCGGCTGTCCCTGCCGGAGACCGCGCGGGAATGGGTCTACTACGGCGCCACCGTTCAGGACCTCTCCGATACGTGGACTGCGCTGGTCTGCCGCGCCATCGGGGACCTGCTGGTCCGCGACGTGAGTGCCATGCGCGATCTGGCCGCGGACCTGGCCCGCCGGCACCGCGATACGGCCATGTGCGGACGCACGCACGGCCAGCCGGGTCTGCCGATCACGTTCGGTTTCAAGGCGGCGGTCTGGGCAGCCGAGCTGGACCGACATCTCGTCAGGCTGACTCAGGGCCGGCCACGCTGGGAGGTGGCCCAACTCGGCGGTGCACTGGGCACCATGGAGTTCTGGGGCGAGCGCGGCGTGCCGCTGCTGGAGGCCTTCGCCGGCCGGCTGAATCTGGCTACTCCAGAGATCGCCTGGTTGACCGCCCGAGATCGGGTGGCCGAATTCGTGTGCCCGCTCGCTGCCACCTCGGCCACCGTCGCCAAGATTGGTAACGAGGTGCTTCAGCTTCAACGCCCGGAGATCGGTGAGGTACGCGAAGGCTTCCGGGCTGGCACCGTCGGGTCGATCACGATGCCGCACAAGCGCAACCCCGAGAACGCCGAGCAACTCGTGAGCCTGTCCCGTGTGGTCCGTGCCCAGGCCGCGCTGGCCCTGGAGGGAATGGTCTGCGAGCACGAGCGCGACGGCCGGGCGTGGAAGACGGAATGGCTACTGCTACCTGAGGCATGCCTCGCCTTTTCGGCAAGCTGCGCCTTCGGCCTCGACATGCTCGAGCGGCTGGAGATCGATCCCGAGCGCATGAGTGCGAATGTGGCATCGCACCGGGGATACCTGATGTCCGAGGTGGTCATGCGGGCATTGGCCGACCGACTCGGTAAGCACTCCGCGCACGACGTGGTCTACGAAGCGTCCATGTCCGGCATCGGGGCCGGTCACGATTTCTTCACGGCCCTGCGCGCCGACACCCGGCTCGATGTCATCGACGACAACGAACTCCGGGCACTGTTGGACGTACGTGCGGCGCTCGGATCGGCCGGCCAGTTCGTCGACCGGGTGCTGGCTGGGCTGGGCCGCTGGTCATGACGGTCACCGACGAGTTGCACTCCGGACTGGCCGCCGCTGCCCGCGTCGAATTCGCCCAGTTGCCGACCCCCCTGCAGCCGGCCCCACGACTGTCCGACGAGCTGGGCGTCCCAGTGTGGCTCAAGCGCGATGATCTAACCGGAATCGGGCTCGGTGGCAACAAGGTCCGAACCCTGGAATACCTCCTGGCCGATGCTCTCGCGCAGGATTGCGACTGCCTGGTGACCGGCGCTGGAGTGCAGTCGAACTGGACGATGTTGGCTGCACTCATCGCAACCCGATACGGGTTGGACCCGTTTGTCGTCTGCTACGGCGACCCCGTCCCGGCTCGGGGCAACCTGCTGCTGCATCGCCAGATCGGCACGGCCATCAGCTTCACTGGAGACCCCGAACGGTCCTCTGTGGACGCTGTGATGGAATAGCTCGCGGCCGGGCTCCGGGAACACGGGCGGCGCCCTTACGTGGTGCCGCGTGGTGGTGCCACAGCCGTCGGCGCGCTGGGCTACCTCCGGGCGAGCTTCGAGTTGTCTGCCCAAATGGCATCGCTGAGCGATCCGCCGACCGCGCTCTGGTTGGCCGCGGGCTCCGGCGGCACGTGCGCGGGACTGGCGGCAGGAGCCGCACTACGACCCGCGTCCTGCCAGATCGTGGGCGTGACCGTCAGCCGTCCGGTGGACGAGATCACGGCCCAGGTTCGCCGGCTCGCGACCGGGGCGTGCGACCTGATCGCTGCCCTTGCCAACCAGGCGCGGAAACCGGCCGACGTCGGAGACGGCCTG
>JBPCPI010000135.1:0-8894 GCA_050999295.1 Geodermatophilaceae bacterium
CAGTGGACATCTGCCAGGAACTGCTGCAGGGCACGGTGCAGCATCGGCCCCCGCCAGATCACCGGGGTATTCCCTTTGGTGAACATCCCGATGGAGATGACCCGGATCCCGTACGACTGCGGCGGCATGATCATTTCTTCGACCTGGGTCGGCCGGCCCTCGACACCGAGCATCCGGGGAATCGAGTGTCCGTAGATGTCCGCGTCAACGACGCCCACCGACAATCCGCGGGAGGCCAGGGCAGCCGCCAGGTTGACGGTGATGATCGATTTGCCCACGCCGCCCTTGCCGGATGCGACGGCGTAGACCCGGGTCAGCGAGCCCGGCTTCGCGAACGGGATTTCCGGCTCGGCGGCATCGCTGCCGCGTACCTTTTTGCGCAACTGCTGACGCTGCTCGTCGGTCATGACGTCGAGTTCCACGACGACCGAGCTGACCTCCGGGACTGCCGTCACGGCAGTGGTCACCCGGTCGGTGATCGTCTGGCGCATCGGGCAGCCGGAGACGGTCAGCCAGACCTGGATGAGTACGGCCCGTGGGTCGCCGTTGATCCCGCGCTGGATGCCTTTGATCATGCCGAGATCGGTCAACGGCATGCCGATCTCAGGGTCGTCCACGGTAGCCAGGGCAGCCTCGATCTGCTGGAGATCGGGCTCGGCACTCATCGGCGGAACTCCTCGGCAGCGGCGGGCTTGGCCTGGCCATCGTACGACGCATGCGTGGCGGAACGCCGCGGTGCTCGGCGATAGGGTTGACACATGCACGACGGCGCGCAGGCGCGCTCGACAACCTCCATCCGGCCCGATCCGAGCGCCCTCGCCTCGTGGCGGGTCTTTCTGCGGGCCCATGCGGTGACCACCCGCCGCCTCGAGGTCGAATTGCTGGCGGAACAGGACCTCCCGCTGGCCTCCTACGACGTACTGGTCCAGTTGGTGGACGCTCCTGGACGTCGGTTGCGGATGACTGAACTGGCCAGCGCAGTGCTGCTGTCGCGCTCGGGTCTGTCCAGGCTGGTCGACCGGCTGCAGCGTGAGGGCCTGGTCAGTCGCGAGGCGGCAACCGAGGACGGACGCGGCATGTACGCGGTACTGCAGCCGGCCGGACTGGAGCGCCTTCGAGCAGCCGCCCCGACGCATCTGCGTGGCGTGGCCGAGCACATGACCAGCAAGTTCTCCGATGCGGAACTGCAGGCCCTGCGTGCGTTGTTGGACCGGCTGTGCGATTGGCCAATACCCATGATCGATCTCTCGGGGACCCTCGACGATGGCGACCTGCGGCAATGACCATCGGCATCCCGCACGCATGTGGCTGGAAAACATGGCGCCTGCACCAGGAAGTGAGCAACGCAGCGAGCGCATCGAGTGCCCCGAGCGCAGCGAGCGCGCCCTGCGCTACGTCGCGGCAAGTTTGACTCACCGTGCTTCCCGTTGATTCGATCGAGTCGGTCGCCGCGCGGGTCCGCGCCGGCGAGGTCGACCCCGTTCGGCTCGTCGAGGAGGCGTTGGCACGCGCCGAGAAGGCCGCCGACCTCAACGCGGTCGTCCACCTGGACGCGAAGGCGGCCATCGACGCGGCGCACGTCGTGGCACGGAACCGCAAAGGAGCGCTGGCCGGCATCCCCATCCTGGTCAAGGAGGTCATCGAGGTAGCTGGCCTTCCGTTCCGATGCGGCTCGCACGTCTTCGCCGATCGGATCGGGCAACGCGATGCCGAGGTGGTCAGGCGCGCGGGCGCGGTGGGTGCCATCGTCATAGGGCTCGCGCACAGCCACGAGTTCGCGTACGGCTGCACCGGCACATCGAACCGGACCGGGCCCTGCCGTAACCCGGCCGACCTCTCGCGGATGGCGGGGGGTTCCAGCGCTGGTTCGGCAGCAGCCGTCGCGGCGGGCGTGGTAGCCCTGGCTCTTGGGACCGACACGTCAGGGTCGGTGCGCCTGCCGGCCGCCTTGTGCGGTGTCGTCGGAGTGAAGCCCGCCCGGGGCACGCTGCCGCTCGACGGTGTGTTCCCGCTGGCCGAGAGCCTGGATCACGTCGGCCTGCTCACGCGATCGGTGGCCGATGCGCACTACGCGCTGCGTGCCCTGGCCGGGTCGGAGCCGCTCGCCGACGTCGGTTCCAGCGGATTTCCGAGGGTCGGCGTCGTCGTCAATCCCGAGGCCCTGGACTGCTCCTCGGAGGTGCGGCAGGCCTTCGACGCACTGATCGCCGCCGTGTTCACCGCGGGTGCCCCGATGGTCGAGGTGGAACTGCCGGATTGGGGGTCGATGAATGCTGCGGTCATGGATACCCAGGGGCCGGAGGCAGCCGCCGTGCATGCTGAGCTGTTCGCCTCCAGTCCCGATGCCTATCAACCCGACGTGCGGGACAAGCTGAGGGCAGGTGCCGAAATCCCCGGCTGGCGCTACGTACGGGCGCGTGCCGAAGCTGGCGCCGCGATGGCCGAGGTGACAAGGGGCTTGAGGTCCTGCGACGCAGTGCTGATGCCGACGGTGCCGATCGTCGCACCCGGGCTGGACGAGAACGAGCTCCAGCTGCGGAATGTCTTGCTGCGCAACACCCGTCCCGCGAGTCTCACTGGCCATACCGCAATCAGCATTCCGTTGCCCACGCGCGGTGACCTGCCGGTAGGGCTCCAGGTGATTGCCGTTGACGACCGTCGCGCTCTTATGGTCGCGCGGTGGATCGAGGGGATCCTGGCGGCCGAGTCAGGGCCGGCAACGGCGGTCATCCGGTAGCGGTTTGTCCGGACGCTGTCAGCCGGTCGGCCGCGGCTGATTGCGCCCGCCTCGGCGTCGACCGTCGTCGGCGCTGTCCGGCTCGTCCCCGGCGAGCCTGGCCAACTCCGAGCGGATGAAGTCACGGGTGGCGAGTTCGCCGATGCTTGTACGCAGAGCTGCGAGCTCTCTTGCCAGATACTCGGTTTCGGCTGTTGCACTCGCCGCCCGACTGCGATCCTCTTCGGCTTGGACCCGGTCCCGATCGGCCTGCCTGTTCTGGGCGAGCAGGATGAGTGGCGCGGCATAGGCGGCCTGGGTCGAGAAGAGCAGGTTGAGCAGGATAAAGGGGTATGGATCCCAGCGCAGTTTCACAGCGGCGATGTTCAGTGTGATCCAGACGATCACGAGCAATGTCTGGAAGAAGAGAAACCGGCCGGTTCCGAGGAACCTTGCGATGCCTTCGGAGAACCGTCCGAAGGCATCGGCGTCGATCTTGGGTGCGGCTAGGCCCTTGCTGCGCGGCTGATCGAGGCGGCGTCCGCTGCTCTCAGCCATTGCTGGCCTGCTCACGCCAGCCCTTGGGCAGCAGATGGTCGAGGACGTCGTCGACCGAGACGGCGCCGACCAGTCTGTTCTGCTCGTCCACGACGGGCGCGGCCACGAGGTTGTACCGCGCCAGATAGCGGGTCACCTGGGTCAGCGGGGCCTGCGGCGTGATCGGCTCGACGTTGTCGTCGATGGCACCGCTGACCAACGTGGATGGCGGCTCCCGCAGCAGGCGCTGGATGTGGGCCAGGCCCAGAAAGCGTCCGGTCGGTGTTGCCGAGGGTGGCCGGCACACATACACCTGCGTGGCCAGCGCCGGAGTCAGCTCGGGGTTGCGCAACCGGGCCAGAGCTTCGGCCACGGTCGAGTCCGGGGCGAGGATGACCGGCTCACTGGTCATGATGCCGCCGGCCGTGTCCTCGGAGTAGGCCAGCAGTTGGCGTACCGGTTCGGCCTCGTTCGGCAGCATCAGGGCGAGCAGTCGCTGCTGCTCGGAGGCCGGCAGCTCACCGAGTAGGTCGGCCGCGTCATCGGGATCCATGGCCTCGAGCACGTCGGCGGCGCGTTCGTCGGGCAGCCGTCCCAGGATGTAGATCTGGTCGACTTCGGGGAGTTCTTCCAGGACGTCGGCCAGGCTGTCGTCGTCAAGAGATTCAGCGACTTCCTGTCGTCGTTTGTCAGGAAGATCCATGAGCTCGGCGGCGAGGTCGGCCCGATTCAGCCCACGCATGCTGGCCAACAGCGTCTCGGTGCTCTGCCCATGTTCGATCAGAGCCAGCCCGGTGACCTCGTCCCAGTCCAACTGCCGTACGCGGCCTCGACGCCGACCCAGTCGGCCGGTCTCCTGGACCGCGAGGCGGGTCAGCAGCCACTCGCTCCCACGGGTCAGCTCCATCGCGGCATCCACGACGATGCCTCTGGCTTGGTTCTCGTCCAGGGTCACCGATCGGTCGATGAGTTCGCCGAGCACCAGCGTCTCGCCGGCGCGCTGTTCGAAGCGCCGCAGATTGAGCATCCCGGTGCCCAGTCGTACTGCGCTGCTGTCGATCCCGGTGACCCGTCCGATGGGTACGAAGATCCGGCGGCGTCCGGCGATCTCCACCAGCAGACCCAGCACGCGGGGCGGTGCGGATCCGAGTCGCAGCGCCACGACGACGTCACGCGCACGCCCGACCCGGTCGCCGTTGGGATCGAAAACGTACAACCGGGCAAGCTGCGCGACGTACACCTTGGTTGTCGTCGTCACGAGCCGGAAGGCTACCTGCCGATGCTCGCCCAGCCGGGGAGTCGGATCGGCCGGTCGATCAGCTCTTGTTCCGGTTCGCCATCCGTCTCCGCCGCCAGCCTCGGGTGATGTCAGAGGGCATCCGGTACGGCGTGGTGGCGGGGGTGGCCAGTGGTGCAGCGGCGAGGCTGTCGTCGGGGAGTCCGGTCCGAACGCTCGCCTGGTCTCCGGTCGGGCGCAGGCACAGGATGGTCAGTCGGCCAGGCCAGGTCGGGACGACCAGCACCGGATCACCGCCGTTGAGTCGAACGGCTGCGAGTTTCGGCGCCACGGCCCGCCATTCCGGACCGGATGGATCCAGGGCTTCGACGGTTGCCTCCCAGGTGATGGTGCGACCGCCTGCGGCGTTGCGGGCGGTCACCTGGCAACGACTCCCGGGAATGATTCCGGGCAGGGACTGTTCGCCGGGCCCGGTCAGCAGGTAGCACGCCCCCTCCGACCAGACATGCCATACCGGCCCTGTGGTCGAGGGCACCGGAGCGGCATCAGGCTGGGTCTTACCGGCAGGTGTCGCGGGTCCGGGCGACAGCCAGACCACTCCGGCGGTCTTCATGGCGGCTTCCAGGGCGGCCGCCGGCTCGACGGCGTCGATGGCACTGTCCCCAGGCACGCAGCCGACCCTAGCTCTCCGACGGGTCGCCCGCGGTTCGCCCTTATGCGCATAACGGTCACGAAACGGCCGGGTCCTTCGCTCTTATGCGCATAACGGTCAGGAAGCGGACCCATCCGTGACCCTTATGCGCAAACGGCGAAAGCGGTGGGGTTTGCCGATGACAGACTCCGGTGGTGGGAGATGGCGGTCTGCAGGCCGGGTCGGCCTCGGACTGGGCGCTTCGTCCACCGAGTCGCAAGTCGTTGGTGCTGCTGCTGATCGGCGTTCTCGGCGTCTCGTTCTCCGCGCCGCTGACTGCGCTGCTCACCGCCCCAGCCCTGGCCCTGGGCTTCTGGCGTACCGCCCTGGGTGCGGGGTTCCTGCTGCCGGGCGGAGCACTGCGCCGAACGGCAGAGTTCCGGTCCCTCCGCCCGGCACTGCTCGGCCGCTGTGCCCTGGCCGGGGCGTTCCTCGCCGCGCACTTCGGGACCTGGATCCCGAGCATCACGCTCACCTCCGTGTCGACGGCCACGGCCCTGGTCTGCACGACACCGATCTGGACCGCCGTCGCGGCAAGCATTGCCGGGCAACGTATGCCGCGTACCGCCTGGCTCGGGCTGTTCCTGGCGATTTTCGGGACGGTCGTGATCGCCGGGGTCGACGTGACGGTGTCGGCTGAGGCGGTGCTGGGGGACGCCCTGGCTCTGGCCGGGGGGATCTTCGCCGCCGGCTACGTGCTGATCGGCGCACGGGTGCGCACCGAGATCAGCACCACGACGTACTCCATCTGCTGTTACGGCGTCAGCGCGGTGCTCCTGGGCGCTGTCGCGCTCGTGGCCGGCGTGCCGCTCGTCGGTTTCGAACTGCGCGATTGGCTGCTCATCCTGGCCATCACGGTGGCCGCGCAGTTGCTCGGACACACGGTGTTCAACCTGGTGCTGTCCGATGTCGGGCCGACTGTGGTCGGGCTGGTCCTGCTGCTGGAAGTTCCCGGCGCCGCGCTGTTGGCACTGATCCTGCTCGGCCAAGCACCGCCGGCGCTCGCGCTTCCCGGTCTGGCCCTTGTTGTGCTGGGGGTGGCGTTGGTGGTCCGTGCCGGAGATCACCGCGCCGATGTCTCCATCCCCGAACAGTTCACCCCATAAAGTCAGCTCAGGTATTCCCGCGGTTATGCGCATAACCACTCTGGTACTCCCCGGTTGCGACGGTTATGCGCATAACCGCGAAAGAAAGACGCCATGAGGAGGCTCCTGTGCCGGACCTGCGTCCCCGCCGATCGTGTTTGGCCGTGCCTGGCAGCAGCCCGCGGTTCCTGGACAAGGCCAAGACCCTGAACTCCGACCAGGTCTTCCTCGACCTCGAGGACGCGTGCGCACCTCTGGCCAAGCCCGGCGCTCGGAAGAACATCGTCGCCGCCCTGAACGAAGGCGGCTGGGGGAACCGGCTTCGGGTCGTACGCGTAAACGACTGGACCACCCACTGGACTTATTGCGATGTCATCGAGGTCGTGGAGGGAGCCGGGGCCAACCTGGACTGCATCATGCTTCCGAAGGTCGCCGATGCCGCGCAGGTCCAGGCGCTGGACCTCCTGTTGACGCAGATCGAGAAGACCAACGGCCTCGAGGTCGGAAAGATCGGGATCGAGGCACAGATCGAGACCGCCCAGGGCTTGATCAACGTCAACGACATCGCCTTCGCGAGCCCCCGGATCGAGACGATCATCTTCGGGCCAGCTGACTTCATGGCCAGTATCAACATGAAGTCCCTCGTCGTCGGCGCGCTGCATCCGGACTACCCGGGCGACCCGTTCCACTACATCCTCATGCAGATCCTGATGGCCGCCCGCGCGCGCGGCGTACAAGCGATCGACGGCCCGTTCCTGCAGGTACGCGACGTGCCGGCCTTCGAGGAGGTCGCGAAGCGGTCGGCGATGCTCGGCTTCGACGGCAAGTGGGTCCTGCACCCCGGGCAGATCGAGCCGGCCAACGAGATCTATGCGCCCTCGCAGGAGGACTACGACCACGCCGAACTAATCCTCGACGCCTACCAGCACGCCACCTCCGTGGCCGGCGGCAAGAAGGGCTCGGCCATGCTCGGAGACGAGATGATCGACGAGGCCAGCGCGAAGATGGCCCTCGTCATCGCGGGCAAGGGTCGCGCCGCGGGCATGCAGCGCACCTCGTCCTTCACCCCTCCGGAGAACTGAGTCAGCCGTTGATGTCGTCGCGCCCGGCCAGCCAATCGGTGAGCACCGAGACGTCATAGGCCGGGCCTGACTGGTCGACCACGAAGAGCCGGGTTCCGGCCCCGTAGTACGGCTGGGCCAACTCGGCCGGGTCCCCGTTGGCTGTCACCGAGCGGGTGATCGCCGCTGGGTCGCGACCCTCCCTGGCACACCACTCGTCGAGCACCCGATGTTTGTGCGCAACCCGTTCGACGTCCCCGAAGCCATGCCAGATGTCGGCATGCCGAGCCACGAGGCGGAGCGTCTTCTTCTCCCCACCGCCGCCGATCAGGATCGGGATGTGCCTGGTGGGCGGCGGATTGAGCTTGCCGAGCCGGGCCTGGATCCTCGGCAGCGCCTCGGCGAGGGCCTGCAGGCGCCCGCCCGCCGTACCGAACTCGTACCCGTACTCCTGATAGTCCTTCTCGAACCAGCCCGACCCGATGCCCAGGATGAGCCGGCCGCTGCTGATGTGGTCGACGGTGCGGGCCATGTCGGCGAGCAGTTCGGGATTGCGGTAGGAGTTGCACGTCACCAGAGCGCTGACTTCACAGCGGGTCGTGGCCTGAGCCAGTGCGGCCAGCATCGTCCAGCACTCGAAGTGTTTGCCCTCCGGTTCGCTGAAGAGCGGGTAGAAGTGATCCCAGGTGAAGACGATGTCGACGCCCATCTCGTCGGCCGCGAGGGCGGCGTCTCGGATCTGGGCCCAGTCGGCGTGCTGTGGCTGGATCTGCAGTCCGATCCGGACCCGGGCGGGATGGACAGCGGGTGAGAGCGAGTCCGCGGGAGCAGGAGACGGAACGGGAACGGGAACCGGGTCCGGTGAAATGTCGGGGGGACGTAGATCAGGATCGGTACGGCCGTCCAGCAACTCGTGGACAGTGGATGATTCGGGTGCGGTCATCTTGACTCCTGAGCTGTATTCGGTGGCATCGGCGTCATGCGTGCCGTCCCCACGCTACGCATGCACGGGACTGCCGGCCGACCGCCGGTCGGAGACGACTCGGCGGTGAGCCTCGCCGGCCCGGACTTTCCGCTTCGCGATGGAGCCGAGTCACCACGCCGCTGGTTTACGAGTGATGTGCGGAAACCAGCAGTTTCGCCGTGATTACTGCCGGATCTCGCACACTGCTCAGCGCGCAGGCGTGCTGAGCCGCGCGCCGGCCCGCAGCCCGGGGGATACTGCCCGAGCCGCTGGACGACGAAGGAGACTCCGACTCATGGCCCGCCTCGCTCAGACGCCCGGTCTCACCGACATTCAGGCCGAAATCCTGGCTGCGGTCCGCAACTTCACCAACAAGGAGATTGTTCCGTACGCCCAAGAACTCGAGCACGGCGACATCTACCCGGCAAAGATCGTCGAGGGAATGAAGCAGATGGGGCTGTTCGGGCTCACCATTCCCGAGGAGTACGGCGGTCTCGGCGAATCCCTGCTGACCTACGCCCTGGTCGCGGAGGAGATCGCCCGGGGCTGGATGAGCGTGTCCGGTGTGATCAACACGCACTTCATCCTCAGCTACATGATCGG
>JBPCPI010000182.1:0-36976 GCA_050999295.1 Geodermatophilaceae bacterium
TGCGCGGTCACTATGCAGCCACGCACGCTGCCTGTGGTTACTGGCGAGCCGAGAACCGGCCCGGTCGAATGGTCCACACGGCCTCAACATCAGGGATTCTCGGCAACTTCGGCCAGGCCAACTACGGAGCGGCCAAGGCCGGCATCGCTGCCTTTTCCACGATCGTCGCGCAGGAGATGGCCAAGTACGGGGTGACCTCGAACGCCATCGCCCCGGCCGCGCGTACGGCGATGACCGAGTCCGCGTACGGCGACATTCCGGCGACCGAGGGCGGGAGCTTCGACTTCTGGGCGCCGGAGAACGTGGCGCCGTTCGTGGCGTGGCTGTGCTCGGACGGCGCGGGCGACATCAGCGGCAAGGTCTTCGGCGTCCAGGGCGACACGGTTGAGCTCTACCGCCCGTACACGTCAGTGGCCGTGATCGAGAACGGCGGCCAGCGGTGGGAGCCCGAGCAGTTCACCGAGCGGATCGGATCCCTGTTCGAGGAGAGCGGCATCGTGCCCCAAGCGGAGTTCATGATGTCGAAGCTGCGCTACTCGATGTCCCAGCGCTGACTGGTCCGCCCGAGCCCAAGTTGATCATCGGATTATTGGGGTTTGTTTGCCGGATCGCGGTGCACAACCCTCCGAATTCCGATGATCAACTCCGAGGATGCGGGGGCTGTTGAGGCGAGGCGGTCAGGGCAGGAGCAGGGACTTGGCGGTGGTCTTGCGTCCCTCCAGATCGCGATGCGCCTGGGCGGCCTCGGCGAGCGGGTAGCGGTGCCCGATCTGCACCTTGAGCGACCCGGCGGCGATCCAGCCGAAGAGCTGGTTCGTACGGCCGAGAAGCTCATCACGGTCCCGGCTGTAATGCGCCACTGACGGGCGCGTCAGGAACAAACCTCCGCCGCTGTTGAGCCGTTGCGGGTCGAATGGCGGCACCGGGCCACTAGCGGCCCCGAAAAGCGCCATGGTCCCGCGAATCCGGAGCGCATCGAGACCGGCATCGAAGGTGGACTTCCCTACACCGTCGAACACGGCTGCCACCCCGAGGTAGCCCGTCACGTCCATGGCCGCGTCCACCATCTCGGCATAGGGCACGACCTTGTCCGCTCCGGCGGCGCGGGCCAGGGCAGCCTTGTCCGAGGTTGAGGTGGTGGCTAACACGTGCCCGCCGCGGAGCTTGACGATCTGGGTAAGAAGCTGGCCGACGCCTCCGGCCGCAGCGTGGACCACCACCCAGTCACCGGGCTGGACCGGATAGGTAGAGGTGGCAAGGTAGTGGGCGGTCACGCCTTGCAGGATCGCGGCGGCCGCCAGTTCGTCGGACATCCCATCGGGTACGGGCACCGCTTCGACGGCCGCAATCGCCACAGCCTCGGCGTAGCTGCCCATGCCCTGCTTCCAGGCCACCCGGTCGCCGACTGAGATTCCGTCGACACCTGCGCCCACCTCTCGTACGGTCCCGGCACCCTCCTGGCCGAGGATGAACGGCGTCTCGATCGGGTACGTGCCGGAGCGCTGATAGGTGTCGATGTAATTCAGGCCAGCCGCCGCGACGTCGACGACGATCTGCCCCTCACCGGCTTCCGGTGTCGGGACGTCGACGACCTTCAATGCCTCCGGTCCGCCATGTTCGGTCACCTGCATCGCCCGCACTGTAACCTCCTCGCGCTCGACGCCGGCCGAGTTGATCATCGGCAAACTTGGGTTTTGTCGTCGAATAACCTACCCACCTGCCGATGATCAACTCAGACTCAACCCAACTATCGGACTCCTGGTATCAACGGCGGTATCATTCTTGGCATGGCGATGACAGTGCGCTTCGACGAGGAGGAAACCGCTGCGTTGCGCAAGCGAGCAGCGCTTGAAGGCCACTCCATGCAGGAAATCACTCGTGCGGCTGTACGCGAATACGTCGAGAGACACAGCAGGGACGACCTACTCGACAAGGTCATCGATGAGGAACTACCCAGGTACGCGGAGGCTCTCGACCGCCTCGGCAGATGATCTATCTAGATCTTGACGACCTGCTCAAGATCGCCGAACGAGTCATCGGCTCAGTTGTTGTACGCGATGCCGGTTTGCTCGAATCCGCTCTAGTCCGGCCGCAGGCCGTCTACTTCGGCGAGGACCCCTATCCGACGCTGGAGGAGAAGGCTGCAGCGCTCTTGCATTCGTTGGTTGGAAACCACGCACTCATCGACGGGAACAAGCGTCTGGGACTGGCAGCCATGATCGCGTTCCTTGGTATCAACGGACGCCGCCTCACCCTGACCAACGACGAGGCCTACGACCTCGTGATGGCCGTCGCTACACGTGAGATAGACGACGTGACGACGATCGCCGCAATCCTGCGCGCGGGCACCGAAGCGCGCTGACGTCGATCTACTCCAGGGTGCGGCCGGCCCAGGTCCAGGCGTAGCCGGTGTCCTCGCAGGCGATGGCGGGCAGGCACAGGTCCAACGGTCGGAATGTGTCGATCATCACCGCCACCTCGTCGAAGTAGTCGATGCCGATCGCCCGCTCCGGCGCTCCCGGTTGTGGACCGTGGGTGAACCCGCTGGGGTGCAACGAGATCGAGCCCTGCCCGATGCCAGCACCCTTGCGCGCCTCGTAGTCGCCACCGCAGTAGAAGAGCACCTCGTCGGAGTCGACGTTGGCGTGGTTGTACGGCACCGGGATTGACTCCGGGTGGTAGTCGACCTTGCGCGGGACGAACGAGCAGATGACGAAGTTCGGTCCCTCGAAGGTCTGATGCACGGTCGGCGGCTGGTGTACGCGACCGGTGATCGGTTCGAAGTCGGCGATGTTGAACGCGTACGGGTAGAGGCTGCCGTCCCAGCCGACGACGTCGAAGGGGTGCTGGGCGTAGGTGAACTTCGTCCAGCCGACGCCGCCGGTGTGATCCGACGAGCGGTGCTGGACAAGAACTTCCACGTCCTCGCCGGTTGCTGTGAACGGCTCGGTCGGAGCGCGCAGGTCGCGCTCGCAGTACGGAGCATTCTCGAGGAACTGACCTCGTGCGGAGAGGTAGCGCTTCGGCGGACCGACGTGCCCGGTCGCTTCGGTGCTCAGTGTCCGTAGCGGTTCGGTCCCGGTCGGAACGATCCGGTAGGTCGTGGACGTCGGGATCACGACATAGTCGCCGGGGCCGATGTCGAAGGCCCCGAGGACGGACTCGAATCGGGCCGTGCCGCTTTCGACGTAGATGCACTCGTCGCCAATGGCGTTGCGGTACAGGGGTGATGGCTCCTCGGCCAAAGCGTAGGAGATGCGGCAGTCCGCGTTGGCGAGTAGGTGCTGACGCCCGGTGATCGCATCTGACCCTGGTGCGTCCAGCTTGTGGGTGACGAAGTGTCGTGGCTTGAGGGGGTAGTTGGACTGGCGAGTCCACTGTGGACCATCGAAGGGCTCGCTGTGCACGATCGCTGTCGGCAGATGCTCGTGGTAGAGCAACGCGGAGTCCGCCGAGAAGCCCTCGACGCCCATAAGTTCCTCGGCGTACAGCGAGCCGTCGGCCTTGCGGAACTGGGTGTGGCGCTTGCGCGGGATGGTGCCGACTTGGCGGTAGTAGGGCATGACCGGGGACCTTTCCAGACGTGGATTGTCAGGGCGGGGACAACCGTCCGATATTAGGACACAAGTGTCCGATGCGACACGTCAAGAGTGCGCTAGCGTTCCGGGCCGTGTCAACTCCTGACTCCGCTCCGATCCGGTCCGCGCCTACCGAGGCTGGGACCGGCCAGGCACTGGCCGCCCTGTTCGGCACGCTCATCGACGACGCCGCGCTGTTCCCTCCAGGCGATGCGGCCATGCACGACGCGCTGGCCGCCCACCCCCATCATCTGGCGGGGACGTACGGCTTCACCGTCGGCCGGTTCCTGTGTCCGGCCTCCCGGGTACCGGAGATGGCCCAGGCTTGGTCGCGGCCGACTCCGCTGACGGTCGGCCTCATCGCCGATACCGGACTGGACGGACTGAGCGAGGCGATCACCCAGATCGTGACCGATCCGCGGCTGGAACTCGGCGCGGTGGAGATCGTGCTCCCGCCCGGGTCATCCCTGGTTGCCCTGGGGGACATCCTTGATGCCCTGCCGGAGGTCACCGGGTACGTCGAACTGCCCCGCGACCAGGACCTCTCGGCCGAACTCAACGCCATCGCCGTTGCCGGACGGGAGGCCAAGTTCCGTACCGGCGGAGCTGCCCTCGGCGCGGTGCCCGCACCAGACGAATTGGCCGCTTTCATCAGCGCCTGCGTCGCTCGGCGGATCCCGTTCAAGTGCACCGCTGGGTTGCACCATGCGATCTGCGGTGTCGAGGACGCTGCGGGCAACACCCAGCACGGCTTCCTCAACGTGCTGCTGGCTACGCAGGCCGCCGTACTGGGTGAGGACGACGCGGAGATCCTGGGCTGGCTGCGTGAGGGCAGCGTCGAGGTGATCGTGCATGCCTTACGGGCCCTGCATGAGCACGACGCCCGGCGGGTTCGTACCAGCTTCATCGGCTTCGGATCCTGCTCGGTGACCGAACCAATCGCCGAACTGACCGAGCTGGGGCTGCTGTGAGTGAGCATCGCAGCGAGGTCCGAGCTGAGTCGGTGCGCGCAGCGCACGAGGCTGGGCGATCGAGCGGAGCGAACAGCCGTGCGGAGCGCGGAGTGACACTGTGAATGCCTCGGCCGGCCAGGCGTCGTGCTGGGTGCCAGTGCCCGAAGGCAGCGACTTTCCGATCACGAACCTCCCGTACGGCGTGTTCTGCCTGAAGAGCGGCAGCGCCAGCTTCGGAGGTGACGGTAGCGGTGGCACTCGTCGGATCGGGGTGGCCATCGGCGAGCAGATCCTCGATCTCGCGGCAGCTGCGGCCCGCGGGCTGATCGAGGAGCCCTCCCAGATGCTTCGGGCCGAGACGCTCAACCAGTTTCTGGCGTGTGGCCGGCCGGAGTGGGGCCGCGTCCGCGCCGGGGTCACTCAGTTGCTGAGCGATGAATCCCAGCGCGGAGCCGCCGAGAAGTTGCTCGTCGCCCAAGCCGATGCGCAGATGTGCCTGCCGTTCGAGGTGGCGGACTACGTCGACTTCTATGCCTCGATCGACCACGCGTCCAACGTCGGCGCGCTGTTCCGTCCGGACTCCCCAGCCCTGCCGGCGAACTGGCGACACCTGCCGATCGGCTACCACGGCCGCGCCGGCACAGTCGTCGTATCCGGGACCGATGTCGTACGTCCCAACGGCCAGCGCAAGCCGCCGGACACCGACGCGCCGACGTACGGACCCTCGCAGCGTCTCGACATCGAGGCCGAAGTGGGGTTCGTCGTCGGTACGCCGTCCGCCGCCGGCTCCCAGGTGGCGATCGGGGATCTGGCCGAGCATGTCTTCGGCGTCGTACTGCTCAACGACTGGTCCGCGCGCGATATCCAGGCATGGGAGTACGTACCGCTGGGCCCGTTCCTCGGTAAGTCGTTCGCCACCAGCATCTCGCCTTGGGTGGTGCCGCTGGCGGCTCTCGAGGCGGCTCGGATTCCCGCGCCGGTCCAGGATCCGGAGCCGTTGCCCTACCTGCGTCGCGCCGAGGACTGGGGACTGGACCTGACGATCGAGGTGGAGTGCAACGGGACCGTCGTGTCGCGACCGCCGTTCGGCTCGATGTACTGGACCGCTGACCAGCAGCTTGCGCATCTGACCGTGAACGGCGCGAGCCTGCGGACCGGGGATCTCTTCGCCTCCGGAACCGTCTCGGGGCCAGAACCAGGGCAGCGGGGGTCGTTCCTGGAGCTTTCCTGGGGTGGTCGCGACCCGTTTGCTCTCGACGACGGGACGACCCGGTCCTTCCTCGAGGACGGCGACACGGTGACGCTGCGGGCCTCCGCGCCTGGCGAGAATGGGACCCGGATCGGGTTCGGCGCCTGCACCGGCACGATCCGCCCCGCTCTCTGAAGGGACTTTCTCCGGAGAAAGTGCGGTCTGGAAAGCGCCACCCGAGGCTGGATTGTCAGGTCAGGGCGGCGCGGATCTCGTCGGCCGCTCGGACGACGCGCACTCCGACCTCGTCCACCGCGAGTTCGCCCAGCGTGATCACGCCGACGCTGGCCCGTAGATCGCTCACGCCGTTGACCGGAGCCGCAATCCCATGGGCGCCGGGCTGTAACTCCCCGCTCGTCGCGACGTAGCCAGGCTCGGATGGTGCGTCGAGCGCGAGGATCGCCAAGCCAGCAGCACCTCGATCCAGCGGGTGACGCGAGCCGACCCGGTAAGCGACGTGGTAGTCGGTCCACGACGGCTCGATCACCGCCACTGCGAGCGCCTCCCCGCCGTCGCTGATCGTCAGGTGGGCGGTCGCGCCGACGTCCTCCGCGAGCCGGCGCAGCGGCCCGGCAGCCGCGTCTCGCAGTTGGGGCTGGAGGCGCTGGGCCAGGTGCAGCACCCCTAGACCCAGCCGCCACCCTCCGTCGGCATCGCGGTGCACCATGCCCTGCCTGGCCAGTGCGGTGATCAACCGGTAGACGACCGGACGGTGCGTCTGCAACGCCTCGGCCAGGGCGGTGACGGTCATCGGGGTCGAGGCGTCGGCGAGCAGCCGCAGCAGCCGCAGCCCGCGCTCGAGGGACTGCGAGGACTCGGCTGCCACGGACGCGACAGTAGCGCCGCGCATGGCCGACGCCCGGGCCAACGTGGGACCGAGGTCGCGCCGACACCGGCCGATGTCGCATCGACGTCCGGCCGACATAGCTGCGGAATGGGAGATGAGCCAGGCCGGGCAGCTCAGACGGCGAAGGCGGTCACGGCCTCGTAGGCGGCCACGGCGGCGAACGCGGCGAACAGGACCGCGGCTGTACGGCGGACCAGCTTGATCGGCAGCCGCGCGACTAGTTTCGCGCCGACGAAAACGGCTAGGGAGGCGATCAGCAGCAGTGCCCCGAAGGCTCCGACGAACACCGACAGCGGAGCGTCGTAGCGGGCCGCGAGGCCAGCGGTGGCCAGTTGGGACAGGTCACCCCACTCGGCCAGGAACGTGATCCCGAACGAGGCCAACGCGATCCGCCAGGCCGGCCAATCCTTGTGCGCAACCTGGCTTGCCGTGTCGATGTCAGCATCCCCGACCTCGTCCTTGCCCGAGCGCCACAACAGAACAGCGCCGACCGCGAACAACAGGGCGACCGCGAGGGCGACCCATTCCCGCGGCAGCAGGGAGAGCAGCGAGCCCGCGGCCACGGCGATCGCCACCTGGATGGCGAATGCCGCGCCCACGCCGGCCAGGACCGGCAACGGGCGGAACCGGCTGGCCAGCACAAGCGTCGCGAACATGGTCTTGTCCGGCAGTTCGACCGGAGCGACCAGCACGAAGGCGGTGACCACGACCGAGAAGATCATCGAGTCCTAGGTGCTGGGCTGCCGAGTGCGAAGAGGCGATGGGCCTCCGCGGTGGCGGCGCGGAGCACCTCCTTGACCGGCAGCTCGAGTTTCTCGGCGGCACGGGCGACGTCGTCGAACTCCACGCTCACATTGACCACCCGACCGTCGTCGCGGGCGAGCTTCACGCCGATCTGCTCGCCCTGCACGCGGACGCTGGCCTGTTCCCGGTCCAGCGCGTGCTTGCCGACCGGCAGGCTCCGCAACCCGATGGTCGAGGTGCGGGCGAAGATCTGCTTGCGTACGTCGGCCTCCACGGCTGGGGCGCACAGGACGTGCAAGGTGTGCGCCGGCCGGCCCTTCTTCATCAGGATGGGGCTGAGCCAGGCATCTGATGCTCCTGCGGCGAGCAGGGCCGAGAGTGCGTCCGGCCACAGCCGGGGGTCCATATCGTCTACATTGGACTCAAGGAGCACGGCTGTTGCGGAATCGGGTTGGCCGACAGGTTCCCCCAGGACGAGTCGCAGAATGTTGGCGACCTCGTCGATTTCCCGGCTACCGGCTCCGTGACCCACGGCATGCACCCGCATGGGTGGCATCTCCTGCCACCGGGTGACCGCTGTGGCCAGTAGGGCCGCCCCGGTCGGGGTGCACATCTCGTACGGCGCTGGCCCCGACCAGACCGGCGCGTCCGCAGCCGAAAGCAATTGCAGGACAGCCGGCCCCGGTATAGGGATGAAGCCATGCTCGCCTCGGCTCATTCCGCTGCCCAGCGACACGGTCCCGGCGGAGAGTTCGGTCAGCCCCAGTGAGTGGAATCCGGCACACACTCCGACGATGTCGGCGATGGCATCCAGGCCGCCGATTTCGTGAAAGTGCACCTGTTCGGGTGTGGTCCGGTGCACATCGGCCTCGGCCCTTGCCAGCCGGGCGAAGGCGTCCAGAGCGTTGCGGCGGATCGGCTCGGCCAACGGCGCCGACTCCAACTGGGCGCGGATGTTGGCCCACGTGCGAGTGACGGTCGAGCGGGGAGCCTTGACGTCCACCTTGGTCGCGGCCAAACCCTGCCGCGTTGTGGCCGCCACGCTCAGGTGCATCGGCTCGACGCCGATCGCGTCGACCGCCTCCTGCATCACCGACACCGCTGCTCCGGCATCGACCAGGGCCCCGAGCAGCATGTCGCCGCTCGCCCCGGCGGTGAGATCCAGCCATCCGATCACGGAAGGGAGTATCTATGAACCGACTCAGGGGCACCCTGGTACGTACCTAGTGTTGCAATCTTCCCTTCATCGGCGGCTGGCGCCGCCGGATTAGGCTCGCCGCCATGCCTGGGGTCCCGCCGACGCGTTTCGCCTTCCTCGGTCCGGAGGGCACCTTCGCCGAGATCGGCCTCCGGACTCTGCCGGCCATCGGCGCCGGGGGTGAATCGGCGGGCCAGGCGCTCCCCTCGGTGACCGACGTTCTCGAGGCCGTACGCCGTGGCGAGGCCGATGCCGGGCTGGTCCCGCTCGAGAACTCCATCGAGGGGTCGGTGGCCGCGACCGTCGACGAACTGGCCACCGGGGAGCCACTGGTCATCGTGCGAGAGGTCTTCGTGCCGGTCACGTTCCCCTTGCTCGTACGAGCCGGTACTTCGGTCGAGCAGGTCCGTACGTTCGCGACCCACCCGCACGCCTATGCCCAGGTACGCCGGCAGCTGAAGTCGATCCTGCCGAACGTCGAGGTGATCGCGACTGCCTCCACTGCGGCGGCCGCGGAAGGGGTTGCGCAGGGCCGGTACGACGCGGCGGTTGCCTCGCCGATCGCTGCCAGTCGGTACCGGCTCACCGTCGTCCGTGATGACATCGCCGATCACCGGGGCGCGGTGACCAGGTTCGTACTGGTGTCCCGGCCCGCCCCGCCGCCTTCGCGTACGGGCAACGACAAGACCTCCGTTGCCGCCTTCATCGACGACGACCACACCGGTGCGCTGCTGGAGGTGCTGACCGAGTTCTCGATCCGCGGGATCAGCTTGACCCGGATCGAGTCCCGCCCGACCAAGGAGCGGCTGGGCATCTACTTCTTCTCCCTGGACTGCGAAGGGCACCTCGCCGACGAGCGGATCGGTGAGGCCCTGACTGCGTTGCGGCGGCTGTGCTCGGATCTGCGATTTCTCGGCTCGTACCCTCGGGCCGACGGACAGGCCCCGAAGCCCGTGCCCGATCGCGCAGTTGACGCATCCTTCTCCGATGCCGCCGCCTGGCTCGCGCGCCTCCGCGAGGGCCGCTTCTAGCCCGACCAGCTTTGGGACGTGATCCGGAAATAGCTGCGGACGCGTCTGGCGCGGCTGCTGGGGCTGCTGGGGCGTTTAGGCCTGCGCCGCGAAGATCGTGAGCGCGGATAGTGCACCGCCACTAACGTGCGGGGCTTTGAAGCTCGTCAGAGGTAGAGGCCGGTGGATTCCTCGATGCCTTCTGCTGCGACGGCATGGGCATCACGTTCGCGCAGGATGATCAGCGACTCGCCGCGAACCTCTACCTCGTGCTGGTCCTCAGGCGAGAAGAGCACCTGGTCGCCGGGCTTGATCTGGCGGACGTGATTCCCAACTCCGACGACCTCGCCCCAGACCAGCCGCTTGGCCATCTGGGCGGTAGCCGGGATCACGATGCCGCCACTGGATCGGCGTTCCCCGGCCTCCTTGGACAAGCTGACCAGAAGCCGATCGTGCAACATCTTGATCGGCAGCTTGCCCCGATGGCCGGTGCCGCCGTGCGGGTTGCGCTCAGCGCCGGCGTCCCGAGACAGGTCCTTGCTCATCAGCCCGACGCTACCGTCCGCATCGACGCAACTCGACCCTGCACCTCGGCCACACTCGACGTCCGGATCGGCGGAACTCGACGACTGGCTCGGCGCCCGGCTGCCTACGCTGCCTCAGTGTCAAGGTGGACCCTCGCCCCCATCTCGCGAACGCGGTTGCCGACTCCCCTAGCGTGAAGGCATGCCCGAGTCCTTGGATCCCCGGATCGCCGCGCACTACGCGCTCGGTGAGGAGGCCGCGCGTCTCGGCAGACCGGATACCCCAACGTTGGAGGCCGTTCGTACGCGCGTACTGCTGGCCCGGCACCTGCCGGATCCGCCAGTGGTCGTCCTCGACGTCGGCGGCGGCACACCGGGGTGTACGCGCTGCCGCTGGCTCAGCAGGGGTACCGGGTGCATCTGGTCGACCCCTGGCCGGACCACGTTGCGAGCGCCGCGCGATCCTCGGCCGAGCAGCCCCAGGCTCCGTTGGCCTCGGCGCAGCCGGGCGATGCCAGGCAGCTAGCCGCCGCTGACGCAAGTGTGGATGCGGTCCTGCTGCTCGGCCCGCTCTACCATCTGGTGGAAGCGGCCGACCGAGCAGCGGCCCTTGCCCAGGCCTTTCGCGTTCTGCGGCCCGGCGGCGTCCTCTTCGCGGCTGGCATCAGCCGATTCGCCTCGACCTACGACGGGATTCGGAGCGGATTCATCGCCGACCCGTACTTCGAGTCCCTCGTCAAGGGCGTCCTCATCGACGGCGTCCATCGCAACCTCGATCCGCCCGCCCATCCACAGTTCTTCACCCTGGCCTACTTTCACCGGCCGGAGGAACTGCGCGCGGAACTGGTGACGGCCGGATTCGGCTCCGTCGACCTGGTAGCGCTAGAAGGCCCCGGGTTCCTTCCAGGCGGGACTCGACCTGTCCGACGGTGCGCAGCGCGACGCCATTCTGCGGGCGATCGAGCGGGTCGAACGCGAGCCCTCGTTGCTCGGCGCGAGTTCCCATCTGATGGCCATCGGGATCCGCTGACCCGGTCAGCCCCAGCCCAGTTCGTGCAGCCGGGCGTCGTCGATGCCGAAGTGATGGGCTATCTCGTGTACGACCGTGATCGCCACTTCCTCGACCACCTCGTCCTCCGACGAGCACATCTCGCAGATCGCGGCCCGGTAGATCATGATCCGGTCCGGCAGATCGCCGCCGTACGTCCAGCCGCGGTCGGTGAGCGCGAACCCCTCGTAGAGCCCCAGGATGCTCGGCTCGTCCTGGTTGCGCTCCTCGACCAGGACCACGACGTTGTCCATCATCTGGGTGAGCTCCGGCGGGATCAGGTCCAGTGCGTCGGAGACCATCTCTTCGAACTGAGCCAGGGGTACGTCGATCACCAGCTGACCGGGCGTGGCCGGCCCTCCTCGTACCCGGCAGCGCTCTGTACGCCGACGACTGCGCGCGCATGCAGTTCATCGATGCTCGTCGCCCCGGCGTAGGTACACGCGCTGCGCACCCCGGCCATGATCGTGTCGAGCAGGTCCTCGACACCAGGCCGGGCGGGGTCCAGGTACATCCGCGAAGAGCTGATGCCCTCGTCGAACAACCCGGATCGGGCCCGGTCGAAGCCGCTCTGCTCCCGTGTTCGCGCCGAAACCGCCCGCGCGGAGGCCATTCCGAAACTCTCCTTGTACTGGCGGCCGTCGCTGTCGCTGTGGATGTCGCCGGCGCTCTCGTACGTCCCCGCGAACCAGGACCCGATCATCACGGTGCAGGCCCCAGCGGCCAGAGCCAGTGCGACGTCCCGGGGATGCTTCACCCCGCCGTCGGCCCAGACGTGCTTTCCCAGCGTCCGGGCGACGGCCGCACACTCCATGACCGCCGAGAACTGCGGGCGCCCAACGCCGGTCATCATCCGGGTCGTGCACATCGCGCCGGGGCCGACACCGACCTTGACCACATCAGCGCCCGCCTCGATCAACGCCCGGGTGCCATCCGCGGACACCACATTTCCGGCCACGAGCCGCTGATCGGGTCCCACGGCCGCGCGTACGGCCACCAGGGCGTCGATCATCTTCTGCTGATAACCGTGGGCGGTGTCGATCACCAGAACGTCGACACCGCTGGCCAACAACGTCGTCGCCCGCCCGGCCACGTCGCCGTTGACCCCGACGGCTGCAGCGGTCAGCAGTTGGCCGGAGCCGTCCACGGCCGGTCGGTACAGGCCCGCCCGTACCGCGCCCTTGCGTGTGGTGACCCCGACCAGCCGCTCCCCGGCGACAACCGGGGCGATCCGTACCCGTTCGTCGGTGAGCAGGTCGAAGATCTTCGCCGGATCCGTCCCGTCCTCCACAGTGACCATGTGCGAACTCATCGCCGCGCCCACCTGAGCGAAGCGGTCCCAACCCGCGCAGTCCCGTTCGGTCAGGATGCCGACCGGCCGCTCGCCGTCGACAACGACCGCCCCGCCGTGAGCGCGCTTGTGCAACAAGGACAATGCCTCGCCGATGGTGGTTTCCGGCGTGACCGTGATTGGGGTGTCGTAGAGCAGATGCCGGTTCTTCAGCCAGGCCACAACGTCGGCGACGACCGAGGTCGGGATGTCCTGGGGCAACACCGCCAGCCCACCGCGCCGACCGATCGTCTCCGCCATCCGTCGGCCCGAGATCGCGGTCATGTTGGCGACCGCGATCGGGATCGTCGTACCCAGCCGGTCCGGGGTGGTGAGGTCCACGTCGAGCCGGGAGGAGACCGCCGAATGCTGCGGAACCATGAAGACGTCTTCATAGGTCAGGTCGTACGCGGGCGGTGAGCCGAGGAACTGCATGTCGGCCATTGTCCCGTGCCACGCCAAGGGAGCCATCACTGCACCACCGCCACGTCTGGCGGTTTTGGCCAAAACCGCCAGGGAGGGGAGTGGCCATTTGACGTAACCCCACCAGGAGCGCCCGGCCAGGCGAGGCGGCACTCCGGAATGAGCCGGCAGGCCGGATAACCTCGTGGAGTGATCGATCTGCGGGTGCTTCGCGACGAACCCGACCTGGTTCGGGCCAGCCTGACCGCCCGCGGGATGCCGTCGACCCTGGCCGACGAACTCCTGTCCGCGGACGTAGCTCGCCGAGCCGCGGTCACCAGGGCCGACCAGTTGCGCTCGGAACAGAAGGCTGCATCGAAGAAGATCGGGTCGGCAGCCAAGGAGGAGCGCCCGGCGATGCTGGCCGTTGCTCAGGACCTCGCGGCGCAGGTCAGGGCGGTTGAGGAGCAGGAACGGCTAGCCGATACCGCCCTACGGGCCGCGCACCTCGCCGTACCGAACCTGGTCGAGGACGGCGTTCCGCCGGGTGGTGAGGACAACAGCGTCGTCCTCGAGACGATCGGGGAAGTGCCGACGTACGACTTCGAACCTCGTGACCACGTCGCGATCGGTACGGGCTTGCGCGCCATCGACATCGAGCGCGGCGCGAAGGTCTCCGGTGCCCGGTTCTATTTCCTGACGGGCGTGGGTGCAGAACTGGAGTTCGCGCTGGCCAACCTGGCGATGGCCCAGGCCCGGGAGACCGGCTTCACGCCGATTATCGCGCCCTCGCTGGTACGACCAGAAGCTATGGAGGGCACCGGCTTTCTCGGTGCGCACGCGGACGAGGTGTACCGGCTCGCGGCCGACGACCTGTATCTCGTGGGGACCTCCGAGGTGGCATTGGCCGCCTATCACTCCGAGGAGATCCTTGACCTCGGCGCCGGGCCGATTCGCTATGCAGGCTGGTCCTCCTGTTTTCGCCGGGAGGCTGGCTCGTACGGCAAGGACACCCGCGGGATCATCCGGGTGCACTGGTTCGACAAGGTGGAGATGTTCTCCTTCTGTCCGCCGGAGCAGGCTGCCGCCGAGCACCGGCGACTGCTCGGGTGGGAGCAGCAGTTCCTTGCTGCGCTGGAACTTCCGTACCAAGTAGTCGACATCGCGGCCGGCGATCTGGGGAGCAGCGCGGTGCGCAAGTACGACTGCGAGGCGTGGTTCCCGTCGCAGTCGGCCTACCGGGAGTTGACGTCGACCTCGAACTGCACGACCTTCCAGGCCCGGCGGCTCAACATCCGCTACCGCGACCAGGACGGTCGAGTGCAGACCGCGGCCACCCTGAACGGCACCCTGTGCGCGATCGCCCGGACCATCGCCTGCCTGCTCGAGGTGCATCAGCAGGCCGACGGATCGGTACGCGTACCGCAGGCCCTGCGCCCCTACCTCGATGGCCGCGAAGTTCTGGAACCCGTTGCCTGAGCGCGCCGACTTGGGCCACACCCGTCGTGATCTTGACGTTGTTGCGGTTTTCAGCGGGATTTCACGGCGTGTCGCCACCACAAGGTCAAGATCACGATGGTGATGGTCCCGTCGTGGCGGCCGAGGCTCGTTGCCACCGACCTGGACGGGACCTTCCTGGACTCCACGGCCCACGTGAGCCCGCGGAGCGCCGCCGCTCTGGCCCGGTTGCGAACCGAGGGGATCCCGGTCGTCGGCGTGACCGGACGAGCCCCGCGCCTGCTGCACACGGTTGACGAGTACTTCGGCGGCGAGGGGATCGTGGTGAT
Source organism: Geodermatophilaceae bacterium (assembly GCA_050999295.1). Classification (GTDB taxonomy): domain Bacteria; phylum Actinomycetota; class Actinomycetes; order Mycobacteriales; family Geodermatophilaceae; genus JACCQS01. Next base: position 14,671 of record JBPCPI010000182.1, read on the forward strand.
GGCCCAGGGGGCTTTCGTCGGCGACCTGTCCACTGGCGAGGTCCTGCGCCAGGTCACGCTGGCCAGTGCAGTGGCTCTCGATCTCACCGCCCGGATCGAGGCGGTGTCCGGGCCGCTCCTGTACGCCGGCGAGTACCCGACCGGCGGCAAGCATGTCCTGTACGTCGAACCCGGGTTCACCTGGCCGTACCACGAGGGTTTGCAGGTGGTGGTCCGGGCCGACTTGCCAACGGACGGCCCAGCTTTGAAGTTCTATCTGAAGTCCGACCGCCACAACCAGGACGCCTTGCTGGACATTGCCCGTTCGGTCGTGCCCCCGACGGTCGCCGAGCTGACGCACGCCGGCCTGGGATTCATCGAACTGTGCCCGCCTGGTGTCACCAAAGCGACCGGTCTTGCCGTCGCGCTGGAGCGGTACGGCGTGAACCGTCGCGACGTATTGGTGTTCGGTGACATGCCCAACGACCTGCCGATGTTCGGTTGGGCAGGACGGTCCGTTGCCGTGGCAAACGCGCATCCGGACGTGCTCGCCGTGGCCGATGACGTCACCGGGAACAACGACGAGGACGGCGTTGCGGACTACCTGGATCGTCTTCTGTGGTCGGCACCGGAACCGACTGCGGGAGCGCCGTCAACCACAGTCCAGACACCGGGGCTCTGACGCCGGTCGGCGAGCCGGGTTGAGCCGGGTGGAGCCGGGTGGAGCCGGGCCGAGCCGGTGGAGGCGGGATACGACGCTGCGCCGCCGTCGCGGCCGGTTCGCTACTCCGCTTGCGGGGTGTGAAAGCGGTGGTTGGGTAGCCAACCGGCGAAAAGGGTTGGGATCGTGGGCACGTGCAGGAGTTGCTGAGCGCCGTACGAATCGGGTTGGCCGCCGCCGGGGATCACGAACGGGCTGCCGGACAGCAGCGGTACATGAAGTCGGCGATGCCCTACCGCGGAGTCCGGATGCCAGAAGTGGCCAGGGTGTGTCGGGCTGTGTTCGCCGAACATGTACTCTCCGACCGGGCCGGCTGGGAATCAGCGGCGCGCAAGCTCTGGGACGAGGCTGAGTTCCGCGAGGAGCGCTACGCCGCGATCGCATTGACCGGGCACCGCGCGTACGCCTCCTATCAGGACCCGGGCTGCCTGCCGCTCTATGAGCACATGATCGTGACCGGGGCGTGGTGGGACTACGCCGACGAGGTTGCCATCCGGCGGGTGGGGCCGATCCTGCGTACCGATCCGGCCGTCGTGTCACCGCTGCTGCGCGACTGGGCTACCGACGACGACATGTGGCGACGGCGTACCTCGATCATCGCCCAGATGAGATCCACCACCGAGACCGACCTGGAACTGCTGACCGATTGCCTGGCGCCGAATCTCGGGCATCGTGAGTTCTTCATCCGCAAGGCAATCGGTTGGGCGCTTCGGGAGTACGCGAAGACCGATCCGGACTGGGTACGGCGCTACCTCGCCGACCACGAGGACCAGATGTCGCGCCTGTCCAGGCGCGAGGCCGCCAAGCACCTCTGACCCGCGGCGTCCTCGCCCCGGCTCCACGCCGGCGCACGTTCCAGACCGCACTTTCTCCGGAGTTAGATGCGGACGCGTCTGGTGCGGCTTCTGGGGCTGCTGGGGGCCGCTTAAGCTGCGCCGCGAAGATCGTGAGCGCGGATAGTGCACCGCCACTACGCCCTGAGCGCTCACGATCAAGAAACGGCCTGTCGAGACGCAGCGCGTCGCGGATCCCCATTTTCAGCCGGAACGGGCCGCACCGACAGGGGAGAGCAAGGGACTTTCTCCGGAGAAAGTCTCTTCTACGCGAGCCCAGACCGCACTTTCTCCGGAGAAAGTCCCTCAGCCTGGCGATCCCGGAGTCGGGCCCTACAGGTACTGGCCACTGCCGGGTTCGCCGCTGCCAGGAAAACCCGGCATCCCCGGCTGACCCTGCGGTTGGCCCGGCATTCCCATGGAGGACGGCCCGCCCGGTAGGGCGCGGCGGCGCATCTCCTCAAGCTGCACCCGAGCGGCCATCTGCTGGGCGAACAGGGCGGTTTGAATCCCGTGGAAGAGACCCTCCAGCCAGCCCACCAGCTGCGCCTGCGCGATCCGCAGTTCGGCGTCACTGGGCGTGGTGTTGTCTCCGAAGGGCAACGACAGCCGGTGCAACTCCTCCCGTAGTTCGGGAGACAGCCCGTCCTCGAGCTCGTGGATCGAGCGCTCGTGTACCTGGCGCAACCGGTTACGGCTTGCATCGTCCAGAGGTGCCGCGCGCACCTCGTCGAGCAGCTGCTTGATCATCGAACCGATCCGCATCACCTTGGCCGGCTCGGAGATCATCTCTCCGAGTTGCTCCCCACCGTCGCTGCCCTGTCGACCCTCGCGACCGGCGCCAGCGGCGAGCATGGCCGCCTGGGCATCCCCGTCCTGCGGCGCTGCGGCCTCGACCGGGCGACCGTCCGGTCCGATGACGACGACCTGGGGCTCGTGAGGCTGCGGATCTGACTGGGTCATCCCCCTATCCTGCCCCGGCGGAAACGACGACTCCGAGCCAGGCCCCAGTCGCGGCCGCCTGGCTAGGGTGTGAGGGTGCCCGACTCCGTCACTACCGAACTCGACGTGCTTCGGGTCCGGGGACAGTTCATGTCCCTCGCCGACGGGTTCGTCCACGTCGACGGTGCGGCGGGCAGCCTGGTGCCGTATTCGGTCGCCTCCGCCGTGGGCAACACCATGCGTACGGCAGTAGCCAATCGTGGCGGTCCGTTCGCGGCGTCGCAGCTGGCTGACGACCTGGTGTACGCCGGGCGCAGCGCGATCGCCGACCTGGTGGGCGGCGTACTCGAAGGCGTCATCCTCGGACCGAACATGACCTCGCTGACGTACACCATGTCCCGTGCGCTGTCCAAGACCTGGCAGCTCGGCGACGAGATCATCGTCTCCCGCCTCGATCACGACGCGAACATCCGGCCCTGGCTGCAGGTCGCCCGTGCGGTCGGGGTCACCGTGCGCTGGGCCGAGGTGGACATCGAGACCTGTGAACTGCCCGAATGGCAGTACGACGAACTGCTCAACGAGCGGACCCGGCTGGTCGCGGTCACGGCGGCGAGCAATGCGGTCGGCACCCGGCCCGATGTGGCCGCGATCGCCAGGCGCGCGCACGAGGTCGGGGCGTTGATGTACGTCGACGCCGTCCACGCCGCTCCACACGTACCCCTTGACATCGCCGAACTCGGAGCCGACTTCCTGGCGGTGTCGCCGTACAAGTTCTGCGGGCCGCACCTCGGCGCGGTCACCGCCAAGCCGGAACTGCTGGCCGACCTGCACCCGGACAAGCTCGTCCCGTCGCCGGCCAGGGTGCCGGAGCGGTTCGAGACCGGCACGCCGCCCTTCGAGCTGTACGCCGGCCTGACCGCGACGGCGGACTATCTCGCAGATCTCGTACCCAGCAACGGAACCCGCCGGGAACGCATCCTGGCCTCCATGCGGGCGGCCGAGACGTACGAGCACCAGCTGTTCACGCGGCTGCACTACGGGGTGCGGGCGCTTTCGCACGTGACCGTGCTGGGCTCGGCGCCGCAATGTACGCCGACCCTGTCGTTGACTGTCCGCGGCAAGCACCCGCGCGAGGTCAACGAGTTCCTCGCCGAGCGCGGGATCTGCGCCTGGGACGGTGACTACTACGCGACCGAACTCTTCGATGCCATGGGGGTCAACGCCGAGGGCGGCGCCGTACGGATCGGTCTGCTGCACTACAACACCGAGACCGAGGTCGATCACGTACTAGACGCATTGGCCAGCCTCGGCTGAGCGATCTCCGGATTCAGTCGTGATCTTGACCTTATGGTGGCGACACGCCGTTTCAGGAGCCTGAAAACCGCAATAAGGTCAAGATCACGGCCGCCCCACGCCGCTATTGCGGGCTCAGCGCGGGACTTGCAGTAGCACTTTGCCGATGTGGGCGCTCGACTCGACGACGCGGTGCGCCTGCGCTGCCTCGGTCATCGGCAGGACACGGTCGATGATCGGACGTACCCGTCCTTCGATGACAGCGGGCCAGACCTGCTCGCCCACGGTGGTCACGATTGCGCCCTTGCCCGACGGCCCGTCCACCGGACGCCCGCGTAATCCCATGGCGTGCACGGATCCTCGCTTGGCGAGCAAGGCTCCCATGTCGAGTTCGCCCTTGCGCCCGCCCTGCATCCCGATGATGACCAGCCGACCGTCGGGCGCCAGTGCGGACACATTGCGACCGAGGTAGACCGCACCCATGTTGTCCAGAATGACGTCCACCCCGCGGCCTTCGGTCACCTCGGCCACCCGCTGCACGAAGTCCTCGTCCCGGTAGTTGATCGCCGCGGCGGCGCCCAACTCGAGGCAGAAGTTCTGCTTCGCCTCCGATCCCACCGTGACGAATACCGTCGCGCCGACCAACTTGGCGATCTGGATGGCCATGGTGCCGATGCCGCTGGAACCGCCGTGGACGAGCAACGTGTCCCCGGCGGCCAGGCCGGCGCGCATGACCAGGTTCGACCACACGGTGCAGGTGACTTCCGGCAAACCCGCGGCCGAGACGAGGTCGAGCCCTGCGGGCAGCGGAAGAACTTGAGCTGCAGGAACATTCACCCTCTCGGCATACCCACCGCCGGCAAGTAGCGCGCAGACCTCCTCACCAACGGACCAGCCCGTGACATCCGGGCCGACCTCCGATACCACCCCGCTGCACTCGAGCCCTGGAATCTCCGACGCCCCAGGTGGGGGCGGGTAGTTCCCTTGCCGCTGCATGATGTCGGCCCGGTTGACCGCGCTCGCCGCTACATCGATGACCACCTCGCTGGGGTCACAGGACGGGTCGTCGACCTCGGCCCAGGTCAGGACCTCAGGCCCGCCGAAGGACGGCAGGGTTATGGCGTACACGTCGACCAACCTATGCCTGCTCGTTAGGGTTCGGCTTCGTGGAACTGGCTGCGCTGGTGGAGCAGCTTGCGTCCCCGGATCTGTCGCAACGGCGATTCGTGAGCAAGGTGCTGGTACAAGCAGGAACGACTGCGTTACCGGCCTTGATGGCGGCGATCTGCGATGAGAACTCCCTGATCGACCACCAGACGATCGGGCAGGTCATGCACCGCATGGGCGATGCCGCGTTTGCCCCTCTGGTGCAGGTGATTGCGAACACTGACTCATGGCCAGTGGTGGTCCAGGCGGGTTACGCGCTCACTGGCCTCGAGACGTCCGACCGAGCCATGTTCCTACCCCTTCTCCAACACCCGAGCGCGAATGTTCGGAACAGGGCTGCCATTGCCTTCGAGGACATGGGCGCCGAGGCATTGCCGTACACGTCGGCGTTGCTTCCGCTGGTCGCCGACCCCGACGAAGGTGTTCGCGGCCGTGGCGAGATGGCCCTAAGAGCAATGGGCCCCGAAATTTCCCGATTCTGCGCGCGTTCCGAAGTTCGGCCTGGCCGCACCGGCGGCATGCGCTGCTCGCGCTGGCCGAAATCGGCAGATGGCACGACCTCGACCCGGTCGATCACGAACTGATTCAGCGTCTGATCAGGATCAAGCTCGCCTCCGAGGTACCCGAGCCGATCGAGACATTCCATGCCGAGTGGTACGCGCTCCAGACCAATGATCAGGAGGCCGTGCTCCAAGCATTCGGCCTGTCCGATGCGATGCCGGTGACGATGCGGCTCGGTGAGGAGGCGCGATTGTTCGACCTGGACGACTTCTTCGGACTGGCGGAGGGCCCTGGGGCCCGGGTGTACGTCACGCCTGCCCTCGACGGTTGGATCCTGGTGTTCGGGTATCCCTCCGACGACGCGCCGGTCTGGGCTGAGGGAGGCAGCACGATCAACGACGCGACCGCCGCCCTCAGCGCGCGATTCGGCGCCGCCCACTGGTACACCACGGTCATGGAGGCAGCCAGCTGGTGCTTCGCCGAGAACGGCAAGATCATTCGGTTCTTCGACGATGAGGAGTCGGACAAGCAGATTGGCCCCCCGCATCCTGCGGAGAAGGACTTCCCTGACCGAGAGCCTGACACGCTGCACGTTGCCGCTCGCGCGTCGATTGACCTCCAAGGGATCGGTCCGCACACCCGGGTGGAGGGACATGGAGTCCTGGCTCTGACGCAGCGAGGCCGACGCGAGGGCGCTCCGGTGGGCGTACTCAAGATCTGACGGGCTAGTCCGCCTGGGGAAAGGCGTCGAGGAAGCCGCGGAGCAGCGCGGCGGTGCCGGCCAGGTGCTCGATCATCGCCTCGCGCGCGGCGACTGGATCCCCATCGAGCACGGCCTCGACGACCGCTCGGTGTTGCACGTTGGAGTTGCGGATGTTGACCGGCAAGCGGGGAATCGCGTCGAGCAGATCATTGACGTCCGTACGCACATCCGCGACATAGCCAGCCAGGATCGGAACTCCTGTGGCCTCGGCGATGGCCAGATGCAGTCGCGAGTCGATCGGCCGGTAGTCCTCGATGGACACCGCACAGGACTCCTCCAGCAACCAGCGCAGTTGGGTACGTACCGCAGGGGTGAGATCGCGAGTGGCGGCCAGTTCGGCGGCACCGACTTCGAGCACCCGCCGTAGGTCAAGGACCTGCGCGAGCTTCTCCCCTATGCCGGGCAACGAGACTCCGCGCGAGGCGGCGGGCTCAGCCGGCCCCGGGCGCCGCCGCATGAACGTCCCACCACCGCGACCTCGTACGGATTCGAAGTACCCCGCCTCCACTAGAGATCGCAACGCCTCGCGCAGGGTCTCTCGGGCGACGCCGAGCGAGGCTGCCAACTCGCGCTCACTGGGCAGCCGCTCGCCCGGGTTGATCACACCGAGTTTGGCGGCCTGCAGCAGCCGCTCGACGGTCTCCTCGAAAGTCTGGCTCGTACGGATCGGTCGGAAGACCGGGCTGTCCACCAGGCGCCGTCCGGCACCGGGCATTCCGCTGTCACTAGCCACTCCAGCAGTATGCCCAGAATCCGGACTGCGTCCGCCTACGGAGTGAACGCGACGTACTTGGTCTCCAGGAACTCCAGCAGCCCGTCATGCGCGCCCTCGCGGCCGATCCCGCTCTGCTTCATCCCACCGAAGGGCGCCGCGGGGTCGCTGACCACCCCGCGGTTGATGCCGACCATCCCGGATTCGAGTCGCTCGCTGACCCGCAGCCCACGACCGAGGTCGCCGGTGTAGAGGTAGGAGACGAGGCCGAATGGGGTGTCGTTGGCCTTGCGGACGGCCTCGTCCTCCGAACTGAACGTCACGATCGGAGCCACCGGGCCGAAGATCTCCTCGGTCAGGCAGTCGGAGTCCTCGGCGACGTCGACGAGAACCGTGGCCGGATAGAAGAAGCCATCACCATCGGGACGCTGCCCGCCGACCAGGGCCCTAGCCCCGCCGGCAACGGCGCCGCGCACCAACCGGTCGACCTTGTCGACGGTCGCCTCGTTGACCAGTGGGCCGAGCTGCACTCCGTCGTCGTCTCCGCGACCCATGGTCATCGCGCTCATTGCCGCGGCGAGTTTCTCGGCGAAACGCTCGGCCACTGATTCCTCGACGTAGAACCGGTTCGCGGCCGTGCACGCCTCGCCGCCGTTGCGCATCTTGGCCAGCATCGCTCCCTCGACGGCTGCTTCCAGGTCAGCGTCGGCGAAGACCAGGAACGGCGCGTTGCCGCCGAGTTCCATCGAGGTGTTCACGACGTTGTCGGCGGCGAGTTTGAGCAGGCCCCGTCCGACCTCGGTGGAGCCGGTGAAGGACAGCTTGCGGACGCGGGGATCGGCCAGCGCGGTCTCCGAGATGGGTGCGGCTTTCCGGGTCGGGAGGATGTTGAGCGCACCCTCCGGAAGCCCAGCTTCCATCAGGATCTGCCCGATCAGCAAGGCGGTCAGCGGTGTCTCGGCAGCCGGCTTGAGGATCGTCGGACATCCGGCCGCGATCGCCGGTCCCCACTTGCGGGTGGCCATGGCGGCAGGGAAGTTCCACGGCGTGATCAGCAGGGCGACGCCGACCGGTTGGCGGGTGACCAGCATCTTGTTTGCCCCGGCCGGAGCGGTAGTGTAGTTGCCGTCGATCCGTACGGCCTCCTCGGCGTACCAGCGGAAGAATTCAGCAGCGTAGGTGGCTTCGGCCTTGGCGTCGGGAAGCGCCTTGCCGTTCTCGCGCACCATCAGCAGCGCGATGTCGTCGAGCCGTTCGGTCATCTCCTCGAAGGCGGTACGGAGGATCTCGGCACGTTGACGGGGCGGCATCGCGGCGAATTCCGGCAGCACGCCATGGGCTGCGTCGATGGCGGCGGTGACGTCGGCCGCGGTGGCGGCAGCGACCGTACAGAGGGTGCAACCGTCAGCGGGGTCAGTGACGTCGAAGCGCTCGCCGTCCGAGCCGGCGACCCACTTCCCGCCGATCAGCAGGTCGGTGGCGACCCGACTGGACAGGCCGAAGATCGTCTCGGTGGTCATCATCCCAGCCTCCCAGCGACAGCGGCACTCGGCTACAGCTGATGGTCGAGCTGGCGCGCGTTGACCGTCGAACCGGACGCGTCACTCGCCGACCGGCCAGTGTTCGATGGCGAGTCCGGCCATCGGGAAATCCTTGGGGTTTCCGGTGGCCAGTACGGCGCCGAGCCGTCTCGCGGCTGCAGCGATCAGGCAGTCAGCCTGCCAGAGCATGACGCCACTGGCTGCGGACTCCCGGCGCCAGAGTCCTGCTTGCCATCCTTCGCTCTCCCTGATCGGTACGATCACCAGGCCATCGAACAGCTGGCGGGCGGCCACGTGTTCGCCAGCGCGCAGGCCGCGGACGATCTCCTCGACGTTGATCGCCGTTGTGCCTGGGACATCGCCGGCGGCGCGGAGTTGTCGGACCCGCTGGACCGCCGGCCGTCCTCGTAGAAAATCGATCAGCACTGTCGAGTCCAGCAGCCGCAGCATTCTCAGCCGCCGCGGCGCGAATCGCCGCGGCGCTGCTGGCGGACCCATTCGGCAGGATCTGAGTCCCACTCGTGACCGTCGTCCGAGATGGACCCGGCTGCGGCCTCGAGCTGTTCCCAGCGGATCTCCGAATGTATTGCCCGTTCGATGGCTTTGCGTACGAACGCGCTCCGGCCGCGCAGGCCGGCCAGCTCGTCGACCTTCGCGACGAGGCGGTCATCCAGCTCTATGTGCATACGCATGTGTAGAGATTAGCCATGCCAGCCATCAGAAACCGCTGGTGCGAGTGTTCGTGATGCCGCCAGGCACTCGGGGTGCGTAGCCGCACATCAACCACGACACGACGAGTACGCCGGCCCCGTCGCCCTCAGTCCACGGCGCCGGTGACCTCGGGGGAGAGCCGGTCGAACCAGTCGAGGACGGCGCGTTCGTAGGTCAGCCCGAAGTCCAGCGTGGCAAGAGCGTAGGCGTCGACCTCGTCGCCGGCCGCCTCCACAGCGGCTTGCTGCTCCTCATATCGAGCTAGCCGGGCAGCGTGCAGGCCGCGATGGTGGTCCAGGAATTCTGCGAGCCGGTCGGACGGCAGGTGTCGGCCGAATGCAAGGGTGAGCAGTAGCGGGAAACGAATCGTCTCGGTAGCCGGTTCGCGGTCGACCCAGTCGAGGAAAGCGGCGCGACCGGCGTCGGTGATCGCGTACGGCTGACGGTCCCGACGTCCCCGCTCGCCTGCTTCGACCAGTCCGGCATCGGCCATCGTCGAGAGTTCTCGATAGACCTGGCTCTGACTCAGTGACCAGAAGTCACCGATCACCAACTGGGCCGTGACGACCAGGTCCCAACCGGTCAGCGGTCCATGGTGCAGGAAGCCCAACAGCGAGGCGGCGGTGGCATTCAGGGGTCTGCCGGTCATGGCTCTCTCCGCGCTGTCGGTGGCTTGAGTCTGTCCTACCACTGTGTCAGGCCTTGACATTCCACAATGACAGGTCAATGCTGCAAGCCACGACATAGCACAGTGCTAGGTCGACGCGCAGCAGGGACAGCATCATGGTCGATCCACAGAGTGCATATGACGTACTGCTGGCGGTCCACGTCGTCGCAGGTACGGCCGGCCTGGTGCTTGGACCGGTCGCGATGGTGTTGCCGAAACGGCGTGGCCTGCATCCCCGCGTGGGGATCGCCTACCAGGTGGTTCTGGCCACCCTCGTCCTCAGCGCCGTCGGGTTGGCTGCATTGGACCTGGCTGACCTGTGGGGGTTGGCCATGATCGCGGTCCTGACCGAGGCCGCAGCACTGTCCGGATGGTGGGCGGCGCGCCGGCAGTTCTCCGGATGGCTGGCCTGGCATGTCCGGCTGATGTGCGGCTCGTACGTCTCGCTGGTCACCGCCCTGCTCGTGGTGAACTGGGACTCCCCGCTGGCCTGGCTGCTGCCAACCGTGATCGGCTCACCCCTGATCGCTTGGGCGAGCGCTCGAGCGACCGCTGGGACGGCGGGATCCTCGCCCGAGCGGATCGGCGCGGGACTACCGGTCAGCTCCTAGCCTTCTCGCGGGCGCGCAGGTCCTTGCGGAAGATCTTGCCGCTGGCCGCCTTCGGGATGGCATCGAGGAACTCGACGTGGCGGACCTTCTTGTGCGGCGCGAGCTTTGACGTCACAAACTCCATGACCTCTTCAGCGCTCAGGTCCTGGCCCGGGGCCACAACGACGAATGCCTTGGGCGCCTCGCCGCCCTCCTCGTCGGGCACGCCGATAACTGCCGCGTCAGCGATCGCGGGATGGGAGAGCAGCACTGCTTCCAGTTCTGCCGGAGCCACCTGGTAGCCCTTGTACTTGATGAGTTCCTTGACCCGGTCGACGATCCAGAAGAATCCGTCGTCATCGACTAGGGCGACATCCCCGGTGTGCAGCCAGCCGTCCGCGTCCAGGGTCGCGGCCGTAGCTCCGAGGTCGTTGAGGTAGCCCTTCATCACCTGCGGTCCGCGTACCCACAGCTCGCCCCGCTCGCCCGCGGGGGCGTCCTCTCCGGTCTCGGGATCGATCAGCCGGGATTCGGTGTTGGGGAGGGCGACTCCGACACATCCCCGCGGTGCTTCCATGCCGTCGGGTGTGGAGTGCGAGACCGGCGAAAGCTCGGTCATGCCGTATCCCTGGCAGACCCGTAGCTTGAGCCGCCGCTCGCACATCAGCGCGAGTTCCTGGTCCAACGGCGCGGCTCCGGAGAAGATCACGTTCACCGAGGACAGGTCGTAGTTGTCCACGATCGGATGCTTGGCCAGCGCCAGCACCATCGGCGGTGCCGCGTAGATCCGGGTGACCTTGTGCTCCTGAAGCGCCCCGAGGAACTGTTCGAGTTCGAAGCGGGGCAACGTGACCAGCGCGGCCCCCATGGACAGCCCGATGTTCATCAGCACGGTAAGCCCGTAGATGTGGAAGAACGGCAGTACGGCGATGATCCGGTCGTTCTCGCCAAGGTGGAAGAGCGGCTCGCACTGCCGGATGTTGGCCACCAGGTTGCGGTGAGTGAGCATCACGCCTTTGGGCAGCCCGGTCGTGCCCGAGGAGTACGGCAGCGTGATCAGGTCGTTGGCCGCATCGATGGCGACATCGACCGAGGGCGCCTTGGAGATCAGCAGGTCCTGCAGCGAGTCGTGTCCGTCGGCGCCGTCGAGCACGATGATCGCCTCGACCGGAGATATCCGAGCGGCTGCCTTGGCCCGGTCCAGGAAAGGCGAGACCGTGATCAGCAGTTTGGCGCCGGCGTCCTTGAGCTGGAAGGCGATCTCGTCCGGCCCGTACAGGGAGTTGATCGTCGTCGAGATGGCACCGGTCTTGGCGATCCCGTGGAAGACGACCGGGTAGTAGATCGTGTTCGGGCTGAACACCGCGACGACGTCGCCCTTGACGACGCCTCGCTCGGCCAGTGCGGCGGCGAATCGGTCGACGTAGCCGGCCAACTGGGCGAACATGAGTGACTGTCCACTCAGGCCGTCAATGACGGCGGGGCGCTCGGGCAGCCGAGTCGCTGCCTGCAGCACGTACTCGGTGGTTGAGACGTCCGGGATCTCGACGTCGGGGAAGGTGCTGGACAGGGACATTGGGTCTCCTAGGTCGGGCTGATCGGGACCGGTCGGGCTGATCGGACCGGTCGGGCTGATCGGGCCGGTCGGGGCAATCGGTGGGTCTGGCGCGTCCCGCGGTCGGGACGCCTGGGTGCGCTCACGGTCAGTCTCGTGGCCAGAGCACCGCCTGGGTACAGCGGAACAGAGCAATCGTCTTGCCGCTCTGCACGTGCGTGACCTCCGCATCCCACACCTGTGTCGTTCGGCCGGCGTGCGCGGCCCGCGCGGTGGTCTCGATGTCGCCATCGCGTGCGGTGCCCAGGAAGTTGGCCTTGAGTTCGATCGTGGTGAACCCGAGCGAGGCTTCGGGCAGCAGGGCGCGGCAGCCGTATCCACATGCGGTATCGGCCAATCCGATGACTACGGCAGCATGCAGGAAGCCGTTGGGAGCAAGCAGTTCGGACCGGATCGGCAGGGCGGCGACGATCCGTCCGCTTTCGTGCTCGAGGATCTTCAGGCCCAACAGCCCCGGGAAGGCGCCGGGGCTGAGGGCGTTGAGCGGTTCGACGCCCAGATCCATGGGCAGACCATAGGCGAGCCGGGTCGAGGAGGGGAGCCCTTCGAAATGCGGTCTGGTCAATGGCCGGCGGAACGGAAGCCGCTCCGGGCACATCTGAGAACCTTCAGCCCGGGCGCACGCTCGACCCGGCTAGTCTGCGCCCGTCCCCGCACCCAGTTCATCCGACCGCTGGAGAAGACGTCCATGAAGAAGACCGCCGCCGTGTTCGGGCTCGCTGCTGCTGCTGTGCTGGGTCTGTCCGGCTGTAGCAAGCCTGAGGCGAGTGAGATCTCCTCGGCGGTACAGGAAGACGATCTGGACGCCGAGATGGCGGACTGCTTCGCAGCCGCGCTGCTTGCTGCCGACGTGAGTGGAACCAGCTTGGACGTACTGGCCGAGGAAGGCATCGCCACTGACGACGGTGGACAGGTCCAGGTCGTCGCCGACGACATCCCAGCGATCAAGGACGCCGCTGAGGAGTGCGGGTTCGAGTTGGTCGGCTGAGTTCGCACCGTGGCCGATAGCGTGGCGGGGTGCACCGCCTCCGTTGCCCCGCCGCCGCGCTGGCCATGGTCTTCCTGGTTCTAGCCGGTTGCGGGTCGCCGTCCGGCGAAGACATCGCTCGCGCGCTGGAGGCCGACGGTGCCGAGGCATCAGTGGCCCGCTGCGTCGCTGATCAGGCCATCGCCAGTGACCTGTCGACGGATTCCCTCGACCGCCTGGCGGAGGAAGGCATCACCGACGACAACGGCGAGGACGTGCAGTTCCTGGAGGACGACACGGCGATCCTGCAGGCACTGGTGACGGCCTGCCTGAATTAGCCGTTCGGCCTGGCCGCGCCTGACGAGCTGGAGAGGCCGGAGAGCCGGCCGCAGAATATGCATGATGCATGCATATGACACACTGCCTACGTGAACGCGATGTCGCCGAAGGAGCCCCCCGCCCAGGAGGTCTCCGCCGCACCCGCCGACGAACAGGTCGTGATCGAGGCGTTCCGCGTCGCCCGGGTACTCGGCTCGGCCGATCGAAGCATCGGCGGCCCGCCGCGCGCTTGGCTGTTGCATCGACTTGCGCTGACGCCCGGAACCCGGGTCGCCGATCTAGCCGACAGCTGCGGTCTCGACGCGTCGACGGCCAGCCGCCACGTACGCACCCTGGAGGACTCGGGCCTGCTCGCGCGAGTGGGCGATCCTGACGATCGCCGGGCCGCGCGGCTCTCGCTGACCCAGGCTGGTCAGGATGCCCTCGACGCCGCCCTGCGGGTACGCGCCGACCTGGTCTCGCGCGCCACTGCGCACTGGTCGGCCACCGACCGGCGTCGGCTTACCGATCTGCTCAGCCGACTCTCCGACGAGCTGGTCGCCGCCAGTACGCCGAATTCCACGGCCGCGAAGGGCACCACGACCTGATGAGCGCAACACCTGAGACCGCGTCTCCTCCGGGATCTGCTCCGGGATCCCCTCCGGGATCTGCTCCGGGATCCCCGGAGGAGGAGACCCAGGCGTACTTCTCGCACCGACAGATCATGATCGTAATGTCCGGGATCATGTCCGGGATGTTCCTGGCCGCCCTGGACCAGAGCATCGTGAGTACTGCACTGCCGACAATCACCAGCGAACTCGGTGGACTGGACAAGCTGGCGTGGGTCGTCACCGCCTACCTGGTGACCGCAACTGCAGCAACCCCGCTGTGGGGCAAAATCTCTGACCTGTACGGCCGGCGACTGATCTTCCAGATCGCCATCTCGATCTTCCTGGTCGGCTCGATGGCCTGCGGCCTGGCCCAGGACATCACCCAACTCATCGGCTTCCGTGCCCTGCAGGGCATCGGTGGAGGCGGCCTGTTCTCCATCGCCCTGGCGATCATCGGCGATGTCGTCCCGCCGCGGGAGCGGGGCCGGTACGGCGGGTACTTCGGCGCGGTCTTCGGAGTCTCCAGTGTGGCCGGTCCGCTGGCCGGTGGTTTCTTCACCGACGGCCCGGGCTGGCGCTGGATCTTCTACATCAACGTGCCGATCGGGATCGCCGCGCTGGTCATCACCTCGCTCGCGCTGAAGATGCCGGTCATCAAGCGCAAGGTCTCCATCGACTACCTCGGAGCACTGACAATCGTGGTCGCCGTCGCCAGCCTGATCCTCTACCTGGAGTGGCGAGGCAAGGACTACGGCTGGACCGAAGGGTGGGCCCTGGTGCTGCTCGTCACAGCCGTCGCCGGCATCGCGATCTTCTACTTCGTCGAGAAGCGGGCCGAGGAACCCATCATCCCAATGCGGCTGTTCGGTAATCCGGTATTCAGGGTCGGCGGGCTCTATGCGTTCCTCGCCGGCATCGCGATGTTCGGGGTGATCATCTTCCTGCCGCTGTACCTGCAGGCGGTGAAGGGCTTCAGCGCCACCCAGTCGGGACTGGCCATGACCCCCGCCGTCGTGGGGATCCTGGTGTCCGCGATCGTCTGCGGTCGGATCCTGGACCGAACCGGACGCTACAAAATCTTTCCGATCGTGGGCGCTCTGTTGCTGCTGATGTCGGTTGCGCTGCTGTCGACGCTGGCCGTCAACACCAACTACTGGTTGCTCGCCGGCTACATGCTGATCTTCGGACTCGGACTCGGCGCGCAGATGCAGACCGTGATGACCGCTATCCAGAACTCCGTCAGGATGCGCGACCTGGGGTCGGCGACCGGATCGGTGACTTTCTTCCGGCAGATGGGTGGGGCGATCGGCGCGTCCGGGTTCGGGGCGGTCTTCGGGATCGTGCTGGCCGCCAACCTGAAGGACGTCTTCGCCGGTTTCGGTGGAAGTGCGCCGCCGAACATCAACACCAACGACGTGACCGCCCTGCAGAACCTGCCGGCCGACATCAAAGAGCCGGTCCTCGGTGCCTTCGCCGACGCGCTGGGATCGATGTTCCTGGTCGGCGTGCCCGCGGTCCTGATCGCGCTGATCGCCGCGTTCTTCCTCAAGGAGATACCGCTCCGCGCCTCGGCCAAGCCGCCGGGAGCCTCGGACAAGGAAACCGACGAGGACGAGGCGAACGCCGAACTCGAAGCCGCGGCGGCCCCGACCAGCTAACCGCAACCCGACTAACCCAACCGGACATTCTCCGGAGAATGTCGCGTCTGGCGCTGTCCAGACCGCACTTACTCCGGAGAAAGTGCCTCGGGATGTCCGGCGGGGGACCTGGTTAGGCCAGCCGGCGGATCGTACGAGCGGGCTGACGGTGGCCCTGGATCGAACTGACCATGTCCAGGACCTCCCGCGTCTGGCGGACCTCGTGCACCCGGAACATCCGCGCTCCCTGCCAAGCGCTCACCGCGGTGGCGGCGAGCGTGCCGTACAGCCGTTCGCCGAGTGGCAGGTCCAGGGTCTCGCCGACGAAATCCTTGTTCGACAGGGAGACCAGGACTGGCCAGCCGGTGGCGACCAATTCGTCGAGTCGGCGGGTGGCCTCCAGCGAGTGCCGGGTGTTCTTGCCGAAGTCATGCCCAGGATCGAGCAGTATCCGGTCGCGCTGGACCCCGATCGCCACGGCGCGTTCGGCCAGTTCGACGGTGTAGCTGAGGATGTCGGCCAGTACGTCGTCGTAGGTGACCCGGTGCGGCCGGGTACGCGGCGGCAGGCCACCGGCGTGCGTACACACCAACGCCACACCGCGCGTGGCAGCCACCTCGAGGAGCTTGTGGTCGGACCCGCCCCAGGCGTCGTTGATCAGATCGGCACCCGCATCGCAGGCCGCGTCGGCGACCTCGTGTCGGAAGGTGTCCACACTGATCACCAGATCCGGGTAGGCCTCCCTGGTGGCCGCGATCAGGTCAGCGGTACGCCGAATCTCCTCGGTGGCGGGCACCTCCTCGCCCGGGGCAGCCTTGACCCCGCCGATGTCGACGAGGTCAGCGCCCGCAACCACGACCTCGTGTATGCGTTGGACCGCGGCGCCGAGTTCGTAGGTGGAGCCTCGGTCGTAGAAGGAGTCCGGGGTCCGGTTGACGATCGCCATCACCAGGCGCTGATCTGGAACGAAACTGTGCCTACCGAGCAGCAGCGGACGCTGCACTCCGGCTGATGTCGTCCTCTGGCCGTCCGGCGATGCGCTCATGGTCCGAGTGTGGTCGGGCCACCGGGGTCTCCACCACAGGGCAGGTCACAGTTTGCCGGCCGCGGGAGCGGGGAAGTTCTGATGCACCTGGAGAGACACCGTACGTGGTGGGTATCTCCGATGACCGAAAGGAAGGAACTTCAGATGGCTGCACTGTTCAACAAGATCGCCCAGGTCGCGCGTAGCCCCAAGGGCCAGCAGATGCTGCGGCAGGCCGGCGCCAAGGCTCAACGACTGGCGAAGGACCCGGCAACCAGGGCCCGCATCGACGGCGTACGTGCGAAGGTCGCCAAGCGCCGTCCCCAGCGCTAGTCCTGCCAAACTGGCCCCATGAAAGAACTGCTCGGGGTGTACGACGCCGCGATCATGCGGCACACGGTGATCGACATCGTTCGCCGGAGCGCGGCTCGTACCCCCGGTGCCTTGGCAGTGTCCTACGAGGGCACGACCTACAGCTACCGCGAACTGCTCGACGCAGCGCTCGCCGCGGCCGGTGGTCTGGCGGCGGCCGGGGTCGGTTCGGGCGATCGGGTGGCCGTCTACGCGCGCAACAGCGACTTGTACGTGATCTCCTGGCTGGCGACCCAAGCGCTGGGAGCCGTTCATGTCCCAATCAACTTCATGCTCGGGGCCGGCGAGGTCGCGTTCATCCTCGGCCACTGCGAACCGGTCTACGCCCTCGCGGACGGTGATCTGTACGACGTGCTCCGTGCCGCCGCTGAGCAGGCTGGCGTCTCGACGACGCTGGCAGTGCAGCATCCACGGTCCGGGGATCGGCGCAGTGACCTGGAACTGAGCGCTCCGGGTGGGGGAGCCGCCGAGCCCGCGGGGCCGTCGCACGCTGACGCGGTGGCGCAGATCGCGTACACCTCTGGCACCGAGGCCCGGCCCAAGGGTGCACAACTGACCCACCGGGCGCTGATCGCGCAGTACCTCAGCTGCATCGTGGACGGTGAATACCACCGCGACGACCGCGTGCTGAACGCGCTGCCGCTCTACCACTGCGCGCAGCTGCACTGCTTCCTGATGCCGTCGCTGTATCTGGGTGCGGCGAACTTCATCATCGACGCTCCGACACCGGACAACATGATCGCTGCTGTGCAGGAGCACGAGATCACCTCGATGTTCTGCCCGCCGACGGTGTGGATCGGGATCCTGCGCAGCAATGGCTTCGACCCGAGCCGGCTGGAGACGGTCCGCAAGGGCTACTACGGGGCGTCGATCATGCCGGTGGAGACGGTCAAGGAGTTGTCGTCGGTGCTGCCCGAGATGCGGCTGTGGAATTTCTACGGACAGACCGAAATCGCCCCGCTGGCAACAGTTCTCCCGCCGCACGAGCAGCTGTCCAAACCAGGATCGGCGGGTCGGGCGACCCTGAACGTCGAGACCAGGGTCGTCGACGATTTCATGAAGGACGTCGCCGTCGGCGAGGTGGGCGAGGTCGTACACCGCTCACCGCAGGTGATGAGCGGCTACTACAACGACGAGCACAAGACCGCCGAAGCCTTCGCCAACGGTTGGTTCCACAGCGGGGACCTGGCCACGATGGACGAGGACGGCTACCTCACGATCGTCGACCGCAAGAAGGACATGATCAAGACCGGTGGGGAGAACGTCGCCTCCCGTGAGGTCGAGGAGGTCTTGTACGAACACCCCGGTGTCGCCGAGGTGGCGGTCATCGGACTCCCCGATGCCAAGTGGATCGAACGGGTCTGCGCGGTGGTGGTGCCGCGGGCGGACGCCGACACGGCTGCGTTGTCCGCAGAGCTCACCGCCTTCGGCCGCGAGCGGCTGGCCACGTTCAAGATCCCCAAGCAGGTCGAGCTGATCGACGCCCTGCCGAAGAATCCAAGCGGGAAGATCCTCAAACGCGAGCTACGGGACCGCTTCTCGGACTAACCCCGTCCGTTGAGCAGACATAGCACCCGTCCCGTACGCAGTGCACCTGACGCGTCACGGCCAAAGCGCCCAGGACGGGTGCAATGCAACCTCGCATTCCGCGAGGTCGCCGCGGGGGTCAGCGGCGTAGGCGAAGAAGTCCTCGGCCGATCGGTACACGTGCGTGCTCGCGATGATCGGCGGCATTCAGCTCTCGGTGAACAGGGTGGCGTACCGGGTCAGGTACAGCGGCCATCCGGCGTCGCCAGCGATCCCGTCGCGGACGGCCTCCCAGCCGGGGCCGTGGCGGTCGATGTTGCGGTGCTCGAGCTCAATCCGGGTGCGCTGCGGTGTCTCGGCGACGACCCGGACCTCAACCTCGCTGGTGTTCTCCGGTTCTGTCTCGAGCTGCCATTGCGCGCCGATGTCCCAACTGAACACGACGCGCTCGAGTGGCTCGTAGGCGAGAACGCGTGCCCAGCGACACTCACTGCCGTCCACGCCGAAGTCATAGATGTGTCCGCCGACCCGTGGCTCGAACACGGTCTTGGCGATCGCCGCTTGGAGCAGGTTGTGTTCGGTCGGCTTGAAGTCGCCGAACCGATCGGTGAAGACGGTGAAGGCCCGCTCGATCGGCGCCTCGACGACGATCTGCTTCCGTACGGCGGCGGCAGCTGCCTGGGTCATTGCCTCTCCTGTCTCGGTTGTTCGATCACGTCCGGTTGTTCGACGACGTCCTGGTAGCCGGCCAACGCTCGGTTCCAGAACGTGTCGAGCTGATCGCGCAACGCGGCCACGCCCGTCGGGTTGAGCCGATAGATCCGGCGAGTGCCCGCCACGCGCTCGGTGACCAGCCCCGCTTCCTTGAGTACCTTCAGATGCTGCGACACCGCCGGCCGGCTGACTGGCAGTTCGCCGGCGAGCTCGCCCACCGCCCGCGGCCGTTCGGCCAAGCATTCGACGATGGCGCGCCTGGTGCGGTCGCCCAGTGCGCTCCACGCCTCTTCTGGTCGGTAAGCGCTCACGAACGGTAAGTCTGGACGTACGGAGTGACTATGTCAAGAGGGTGCTGGTCCCCTCTAGACCTATGGCGACGAGTGCTCCAGCGATGCTGGGCAGTTTCCGTCCGTAGCATGGCGGTCGGCGTGCGACAACTCGTGCGAGCAGTCGCACGAGTGAGTCCCGAGGAGGCCAGCAGGGGGGCAACATCACTTGCACGCCGCAGAGGCATCGATGCAGGCCAGAGCGCATCGTGCAGCTAGGAGGGCTCGCATAGTGGCCTAGTGCGGCGGTCTTGAAAACCGCTATGGCTGGGAACAGTCATCGTGGGTTCGAATCCCACGCCCTCCGCCAGAGCAATTACTTCTCAACGGGACTCGGCATCGGGCACTCTCGTAATGCTGGGAGGCCGCCAAGCACCTCTGATCCGCCCTTCGGTCCAGACCGCAGTTTCTCCGGAGAATGTCACTTCTGCGCGGGCCCAGACCGCACTTTCTCCGGAGAAAGTCCACTCGGGCGACCCGAACCTGGCAGGCGCTCGGCCAGGAAGTCCTCCCAGGTTCGTCGAGTGCAGGGAGCGGCCCCGGCTCCCGACTCTGATCTCACCCGCCAGCGTGCTGTTGTCGATGCGTTCTTCGCCGCGGCCCGGAACGGCGACTTCGACGCGCTCGTCGCCGTACTCGACCCCGACATCGTGCTGCGAGCCGACGGCGGCAGGGCCCGCGCCCGCCAGACCGTCGTGATCCACGGTGCGAGGGACGTTGCTGCGCAAGCAGTCCTGGCGACGCGGCTCGCCCCGTTCGTACGACCAACGTTGATCAACGGAACCGCCGGAGTCGTCGTTGTTGCGGGGGCGCGAGTGTTGTCGGTCATGGGCTTCACCGTGGCGCGCGGGAGGATCGTCGCTATCGATGTGCTCTTGGATCCCGAACGCCTGGCCAACCTCGACCTGGCAGTCCTCGATGGCTCACCGTGAGTACGCCGGCTGGAGCGCTGGTTCACGGGGGACGCGGGCCTTGCCCAGCGGTACCGTCCGCAGCAATCGCACCACTTGTACCACGGGTACGGAGGCAGCAATGCGTCGTTTCCTCAGCGTCCTCGTCGCGGCGATCGCGATCGCGGCGTTGCCCGGCGTACCGGCGCAGGCTGCGACTGCCACCGCACACCAGCCGGTGCTGTTCGTACACGGCTACAACAGCAACGCCTCTACCTGGAATGCCATGCTCGCGGCTTTCCGGGATGCTGGTTACACCGACGCCGAGCTGTTCGCGATCTCCTACAACTACAACCAGAGCAATGTGACAACGGCTCAGGTGCTGCAGGCCAAGGTTGACGAGATCCGGCAACAGACCGGCTGGGCCAGCATCGACATCATCAGCCACTCGATGGGCTCGCTGTCCTCCCGCTACTACCTGAAGAACCTCGGCGGCCAGAACGCCGTGGACGCGTGGGTGTCGTTGGCCGGTGCCAACCATGGGACCAACACGGCCCGATTCTGCGGCTCGGTCAGCTGTCGCGAGATGCGCGCGAAGTCGCCCTTCCTGACCCAGCTGAACGCCGTCGACGAGACGCCCGGCCCATTGCGCTATCGCACCTGGTGGTCACCCTGTGACACCACCATCAACCCCGACTCCAGCGTCAGCCTGACCGGCGCGACGAACACCAAGACCGCCTGCCTCGGGCACAGCGCCCTGCTGTCGGATTCGACGGTTTTCGGTCAGGTCGAAGGCTTCGTCAACCCCTGAGTTCTCGGTCCAAGCTCTCCGGCCGATGCCGGTCACAACGACCCGGCCGCGGCGACCAGGTCTCTGGGCATACCGGTCATCGACGCGGCCGCTGACAGGTCGGGGTCGGGATTGGATCGGACAACGTCGATCGGCACATCTGCGACGCCTTCGCCGTACGGACGGACCTGAGTGCCGGCCAGCGCGATCACCCCAGCGACGGCGACCGCGCCAGCGGCAAACTCGCCGGCACCGACCCACCACGGAACTCCGGCAGCCTCACCAAGCAGGACGACACCGATGAGCACCGCGACGATCGGGTCGACCACGGTCACCGAGGCAACCGCCAGCTGCGGGGGACCGGCGGCGTAGGACTGCTGCATGAACCAGCCGCCCAGGGCCATCGTCAGGGCCATGGCGACAACCGATCCGGTCGCGACCCCGCCGAGACCGCCGGCCCCGAAGTCCTGGGCCACCGCGCGCATCAGCAGCGAGGTGAAGCCGTACGAGATCCCGGCAGCGGTACTCAACGCGAGCCCGCGTGCCCGGCCATGTGATCGGGAGCCGAGCAGGGCGAGTGCGGCGATCGCGAGCGCTACCGGAACGGTGGACTGGATCTCGGCGCCCCTCGGAACGACCGAGGAGTTGATGTTGCCGCTGGCCAGGACCAGAAAGGCCACGACCCCACCGGTGCTCGCCGCAATGGCCAGCACCGCCGGACGGGTCAGCCGCCGCCCGGAGACCTGCGCGTTGATCATCGCGGTCAGACCCAGAGCCAGGAGACCCAAGGGCTGTACGACGGTCAGCGGCGCGACCCCCAACGCGACGGCGTGCAGCACGGCGCCCACAGACGACGACAGCACCCCCAGCCACCACCGCGGAATGCGGACCAGGGCACCCAACGAACTCGGCCGCAAGACGTCTCCGGCGCGTACCAGCTCGACGCCCTGGTGCTGCAGGGTTACCCCAAGCGCGAAGCAACCCGCGCCCAGCACGGCGAGCAGGATCCCAAGCGCGATCATGCTGACCCCTCGTTGCGGGCTCGGGTCAGGCCCATTCCGATGGCCAGGAGCAACCCGAACAAGGACACAA
>JBPCPI010000243.1:0-12271 GCA_050999295.1 Geodermatophilaceae bacterium
GTCGGGGGGGGTTTGGTTCTGGACGCCTGGGCCACCCCGACGCAAACAACACAACGTCGCCCCACTTGCTCCTGGCTGGTGGCCCGCCGTTCGGGCGTACGGCTACCCTCGAAACTCACCGCCGACCGCCAGCCGGATGGAGACCCACACGTGGCCGCGTCCTCCCCTTCCACCCTTGACCTGATCGTCAATCTGGCCAAACGCCGGGGTTTCGTCTTCCCGTCGGGGGAGATCTACGGCGGCACCCGGTCGGCATGGGACTACGGACCGCTGGGTGTGGAGCTCAAAGAGAACATCAAGCGCCAGTGGTGGAAGTCGATGATCACCGGTCGCGACGACATCGTGGGGCTGGACTCCTCGGTGATCCTGCCGCGCCAGACCTGGGTTGCCTCCGGCCACGTGAACGCCTTCACCGACCCGCTGACCGAATGCCAGAGTTGTCATAAGCGCTACCGTGCCGATCAGATGATCGAGGAGTTCGAGGAGAAGAAGGGCCGCCCGCCGGCGCGTGGGCTTGCCGAGATCGCCTGCCCTAACTGCGGAACCCGTGGGGCCTGGACCGAGCCGCGCGAGTTCAACATGATGCTCAAGACCTATCTTGGCGTCATCGAGGACGAATCCGGGCTGCATTACCTTCGGCCGGAGACCGCTCAGGGCATCTTCGTCAACTTCGCCAATGTCATGTCGGCCGCGCGCAAGAAGCCGCCGTTCGGGATCGGCCAGATCGGGAAGTCCTTCCGCAACGAGATCACGCCGGGCAACTTCATCTTTCGGACCCGGGAGTTCGAGCAGATGGAGATGGAGTTCTTCGTCGAACCCGGCACCGACGAGAAGTGGCACCAGTACTGGATCGACGAGCGCACCTCCTGGTACGTCGATCTCGGTATCGCTCGGGACAACCTGCGCCATTACGAGCATCCGAAGGAGAAGCTCTCGCACTACTCCACGCGCACCGTGGACATCGAGTACCGGTTCGGCTTCGCCGGCTCGGAGTGGGGCGAACTCGAGGGCGTCGCCAACCGGACGGACTTCGATCTCAAGACGCACTCCGAGCACTCCGGGGTGGACCTGTCCTACTTCGACCAGGCAGCGGGGGCACGCTGGACGCCGTACGTCATCGAACCCGCGGCCGGCCTGACTCGCTCTTTGATGGCTTTCTTGGTCGAGGCCTACACCGAGGACGAGGCACCGAATGCCAAGGGCGGGGTGGACAAGCGGACCGTGCTGCGCCTGGATCCTCGGCTGGCCCCCGTGAAGGCGGCGGTCCTTCCGTTGTCCCGCAACGCTGACCTGTCTCCCAAGGCGCGCGACCTCGCCGCCGCGTTGCGTCGGAACTGGAACGTGGAATTCGACGACGCCGGTGCGATCGGGCGGAGATACCGCCGTCAGGACGAGATCGGCACGCCGTACTGCCTGACCGTGGACTTCGACACGTTGCAGGATCAGGCGGTGACTGTGCGGGAGCGGGACACGATGGCCCAAGAGCGGATCAGCCTCGATGCCGTCGAGGGTTACCTGGCCACCCGCCTCCTCGGCATCTGACCCCTCCGTGCCGCCGATGCAGGGACCCCGTCGCCCTGGCGGATTATGATCTTCCCGAAAGATGCCGCTGGGCATGCGCAGGGCGATGTGCCTTTCCTCGAGTGAGTAGGACGACAATGGTTTCTCTGTCAGCTGTAGTCGTAATGATCGCCTGTGTCTGCCCGACCACGGGTGCGGCTTTCGCATCCAATGAGCACTTGCAGGTGACGGTCACTGGTGACGCCAGCCAGGACGCGGGAAGTGTGCTGTGGACCGCCGATGCCGAGGCATCCATGGCAGCGGAGTGGGCGTCGAACTCGTCGGTCCCGGTCGCGGCTTCACCCCCCAACCCGGATCCGACGCGCATCTCCCAGAACAGGTTCCGGGCCCAGGGACAGCGGTCCTACCGCTTCGTGCTGCGCAATGGCGACGACTCCTACGGGGAGCGTGCCGAACTCGGCCAGGCGATGCCTTCGACCCCGGTCTACGAGCCGCTCTGGTTCCGCCAGGGCCAGGAGCGCTGGATCTCGATGCAGTACTACTTCCCGACCGGCTGGGCAAGGGATAACACCTGGCAGACGGTGTTCCAGATCAAGCCGGTCACTCCCGGCGGCGGAGGTCCGAATATCGGATTGGACGCCGGCAACAACAGGCTGGACTTCTACGGCAACAACAATGTGTGGGGATCGACCGCTGGCAAGATCTCCGACGGCAACGGCCCACTCGAAGGCGGTGCCTACCCGCTGACCCGTGGGCGGTGGATCAAGCTCACGTGGCACGTCGTCTTCTCAGCGGACCCGGCCGTCGGCTCGATCGAGGTCTTCGGTGACCTCGCCGACGGTCAGGGCATGCGCACTCTGGTGCCGCGACATGTGCGCGAGACCATGAAGTACCTCAACGGGGTCATGGATCCAGTGCACCTGCGGGTGGGCATCTACCGTGACCCGGCCATGAGGGCGACGCAGAGCCTCTACGTCGACGGGGTTACCGTCGCCACCACCCGTGCGGCCGCCGAAGCCAACGCCTTCCAGGGACGTGGACGAGCCAGCGCCGTGGGCAGTGAGTCAGACACCGACGCGTCAGTCGGGGGGTTCTTGGCGTCTGGGTGCGTCGCTGTCGCCGATCGATGGGTGCGGGTCCGGCACCGCAAAACTCTCAGCAACCCATCCTGAACCGGCGCCGCCCTTCGAGGATTCGGGTCGGGATTGCCACGCCCACCGGATAGGAACTCTCCGGTGTCGGGAAGGCCTCGCCTCCCACCGATCCGCCGATGCAGCTGCGTTGGGTGATGCCCCACCACGGGTGATCGGTCTTCGCTACTTCTCGTCGCTGACCATCGCCCGCGTCTCGTTGGTGTTGTAGCGCCAGCCGACGATGTCGCTGAGGGTGATCGTCCAGCGGATCCGGTTCCCGATCACGCCCGCTTTCGGATAATTGGAAGCGGCGCACGCAGCAACGACCCGATAGTCCAGAATCAGCGCGATATCCCGGGCGGTGGCCGAATCCTCCCGACTCAGGGGACCCCTGCAATGTTAGGTTCGTGGTAATCCTCCCCTGACACTTCTCGGATCACGCTGCGTGGCAGTGCTGTTCCGCGGATCTGGGCGTCGCGGATCTCAATGGCGAGTTGGCGCACCGGTGCCAAGCCACGTTGCACGACCTCAGCGATCACGGCTCTGACCGGTCCCCGGCCGCGCATCCGACGGGCCGCATCGATGCACGCACGACCAACGGGTGAGCACGGCAGCCCCGCGACGAGCCGCGGCAGGGGCAACCTCCGACTGCGCTCGACGATGACTGCGTCGGTGCTCAATCGGCGCCGCTCATGGGGAACCAAGACGTGCAGGTCGTAGGCCTCGGGAACGTTATGAACGCCAACCAGCACCAACGCGCAGACTCCAGTGAGCATCGCACCCTCACCGGCGTAGACCAGGGCGGCTTGCAGTCGCTGCTGGACCGTGGGCACGCCGCTATACGTGAGAATGACACCAGGCATGAGGCGCGTCCAAGGCCCATCCGGCCCGGTCCTTGCCTGCACAGTGGTCGAGGGCATGCCGAGCGCAAGAAGCTCCCGGCGGGCGACGACTCCATCGCGGAGAGCGACCAATTGGTCAATGGCGAAACCGGTCATACGGAGCTCGACGAGGCATGGGCTGAGAGTGCTCGCGGGTCGCGTGATCCTCGATGCCTTGCTGACCGATGTGGATGGCGCAGCGTCTTGTGGATTCGCGGCGCGCGAACCAAGGGGACCTCACGCGATCAGGGGAAGTTTGTGACGTTAGGTACGTCGCAGGGTGCCCCTGAGTCGGAAAGGGAGTGGTCAGTCGGGGGGTTCGAGGGGTTCGGGCGCTTCTCCGTCGCCTAGGGATCCGGAGGGGTCGGAGGCGTCCTCGGTGGGGTCGCGGGGATCCGGATCTCCGGGCTCGGTACCGCCAGCACCGGGGGCGTGCCCGTCGCTGCCTTTTGCAATGTCCTCGCCCGGGGCCGGCCGGTCGGGACTGGTCATGAGCGCTCCTTCTGGTCGTCGCTGAGCGGATCAGGGAATGGGTGCAACGTTAGGCTCCTACCAGGGTGCCCCTGAGTCGGCCGGGCATGCGCGGATAATCGAAGACATGCCGGTTCTCGACGCGCTCAAGATCGGGCCGTACGCAGTATGGCCGCCGGTCGAGCTCGCCCCGATGGCCGGCATCACCAACCCCGCCTTCCGGACGCTGTGCCGCGAGCATGGCGCTGGGCTCTACGTCTGCGAGATGATCACCGCGACGGCGCTGGTGGCCCGCAATCCCAAGACCATGCGGATGATCCGGTTCGCCGCCGACGAGTACCCACGCAGCATCCAGCTGTACGGCGTGGACCCGGTCACCGTCGGCCGGGCGGTCGAGCTGATCGTCGACGAGAACCGCGCCGACCATGTCGACCTCAATTTCGGCTGTCCGGTCCCCAAGGTGACCAGAAGAGGCGGCGGTGCGGCGATCCCGTGGCGTCGACAGTTGCTGCGCAGCATCCTGCGGGCGGCCATGGCGGCGGCCAAGGGCCGGGTACCGATCACGATGAAGATGCGGATCGGCATCGACGACGAGCACATCACCTATCGCGACGCGGGCCAGATCGCCCAGGACGAGGGGCTGGCCAGTGTCGCGCTGCACGGTCGTACGGCTGCCCAGCTCTATGGCGGACAGGCGGATTGCGCTGCCATCGCCGATCTCGTCGAGCTGCTCGACATCCCGGTGCTCGGCAACGGCGACATCTGGGAGGCCGACGATGCCCTGCGGATGGTCGAGCAGACCGGCTGTGCCGGAGTCGTCATCGGGCGCGGCTGTCTCGGCAGGCCCTGGTTGTTCGCCGATCTCGCCAGCGCATTCGACGGCGATCCCGGCCGGCAGCTTCCACCCCAGTCCGCGGTCGCCGCCACGATGCGTCGGCACGCCAGCCTGCTCCTGGACGAGTACGGATCGCTGCACGCCGACCCGTCCGACCCGCACGCGCGGGATCGCGGCATCCGGGACTTCCGCAAGCACATCGCCTGGTACCTCAAAGGCTTCGCCGTCGGAGGCGAGACCCGCCGCGCGCTGTCGCTGGTCGGCTCACTCGACGAACTCGACGAACTCCTCGCCGGGATCCCCGACCAACCCTTCCCGACCCACATCCTGGGTACGCCACGTGGCCGGTCCACGAGCGCGCGCAAGGTGGCTCTGCCGTACGGCTGGCTGGACGATCGCGACAGCCTCGCTGTACCCGAGGGTGCCGAACTGGACATCTCCGGCGGGTGAGCCCGCTTGATCCCGAGCCGACCCCCGGATGTCTCCCTCGTCCCCGCCGCGTCTACCGAGTGACCACGCACCGGCTGATTGTCGGAGGCGGCGGTCAGACTGCGTGCGCGGGTCGATGATCAAGGGAGGCAACAGTGCAAGATTCGACTTTCTGGCGGGTTGTTTCGGTGTACGACCCGGATGGCGGAGGCGGAGATTTCGGTTACACAGTTGGCTTGGCCGATCGCGGGTTTCCCGAGCTGCATGTCTGGGCTCGCCCCACGCACGGTAGCGACCCCGGCATGGACTGGGTGTTCAGCAGCCATGACCAATGCCATCTGCTCAACGATCTCGCAAGACGGTTGCTGAATGGCAACCTTGAGGTCGGGCAGACCTTCAGCCGAACCTATGACGGTGGATTGGTACGAGTCGATTTCGAGGTCGGCGATCCGGTCACCCGAGCCGATGTGGAAGCGCTACAGGTTGATGAGCAAACCCCGGTTCTTCCGATTCGTTGGTCGCTGCACCGCCCCGTCGAAGGACGGCTTGGACCGGTCGCCGCCGAACACGTCGACGCGCTGCGCTGGCAGATCGGAGGCATCACGTCAGCTCTCGATCAGGCCGCCGTTCGTCGACTTCCGGTGAGGTGGCGTCCGCGACCCGAGGTGGACCTTCGCCCCGATCAAAGGTTCGGTCCGCTCACACCGTTGGTGGTCGCGGTCGCAGCGCAGGTCGCGACGGCTGACGTCGATGAACTTGCCGGGTTCTGCATCGCGGCGATCGCGCTGGAGGGGTCCCATGGACGGGGGATCGGTCATGTTCTGGTGAAAGCAGAGGCGCGCCCGGTCGGCCGGTCCAAAGCGGTACGCCGAGTCGGCGAGGCCGCTGAGGAGATCGCCCGGATCGTCGCGGCAAGCCCGCAACAGTCCACCGGCCCAAGCCGCGCACTCGCGGCCAAGGTTTTCGGCGATGATCGGAGCGCTGACTCGCCTCGCCTGGTTGAGAGCCTGAGTGGCTTGCTGACCGACGCCATCGTCGCCCTGCTGGCTTTTCAAGTGATCGCCGATATCGGGAGCCCGCAAGCCCGTCGGGCCTGCCTCGGGCCATGGACCTGGGGTCGCACCAACCTCGTCGTCGCACCCGACCCGATGTTGCGGGCGCACAGGGACGTTCTTGCGCGGGTGCGAACCCTCTTGGTTCCATTGGGTTTTGACCAGTTCCACAAGCTAGGCGCAGCACGAGACGCGGCCGCGAGATCGGAACTCAAGGGGACAGGAGTGAGCAGCGCAACGGGGCGCGGGTACGCAGAAAGCGAACATTGGATCCGCGGCGTGGCAATCGGAGAAGGGGTGGGAATGCCTCCGCCGGATCAGTGGCTGTTGGGCACGGATGCGGGATGGACGCTGCTCTTCCTCGCCGATCGTGACCCTGACGCCCTGGAGTCGATCCTGCTCGCCCTGTCGGTAGTCACCAGCGCGGTAGCTGTCGCCGATCAGGTGCCTGCCGGCGTCCTGGCACCGCTGATCTCGCCGTACTTGGAGATCCTGCCCGGTCTGGCAGCGGAGGTTGCCAGCCGCGCGGCCGCCTGACGTGGTACCCCGGCTGGCGAATGAGGCCGCTGGATAGAGAGACTGTCTCCAACGTGGGACGCAGCGATGCAGCACACAGGAGGCAGTCCGGGTGAGTGAGAAATACGTGTACGACTTCGCCGAGGGCAACAAGGACCTCAAGGACCTGCTCGGCGGCAAGGGAGCCAACCTCGCCGAGATGACCAATCTCGGCCTGCCCGTACCACCCGGATTCATCATCACCACGCAAGCCTGCAAGGTCTTCCTGGACAGCGGTACCGCGCCCAAGGAACTCTCCGACGAGGTGAGTGAGCACCTCAAAGCCCTCGAGGACACGATGGGCAAGAAGCTCGGCGACCCCACCGACCCGCTGCTGGTCTCGGTCCGATCCGGCGCCAAGTTCTCGATGCCGGGAATGATGGAGACCGTCCTGAACGTCGGGCTCAACGACGATTCGGTACAGGGTCTGGCCAAGCAGTCCGGTTCGGACCGGTTCGCCTGGGACTCCTACCGGCGGCTGATCCAGATGTTCGGCAAAACCGTGCTCGACATCGACGGGGACCATTTCGAGGACGCCATCGACGAGGCGAAGAATGCCAAGGGGACCGACAACGACCTCGACCTCGATGCGGCGGACCTCCAATCATTGGTCGAGCACTTCAAGGGCGTCGTACGCGAGCGGGCCGGGCGCGATTTCCCTACCGACCCCCGGGAGCAGATGGACCTCGCCGTCGAAGCAGTCTTCAACTCGTGGAACGCCGACCGCGCCATCCTCTACCGCCGCCAGGAACGCATCCCCGCTGACCTCGGCACGGCCGTCAACATCTGCTCGATGGTCTTCGGCAACCTCGGCTCGGACTCCGGTACCGGCGTCGCCTTCACCCGCGATCCGGGCAGTGGTGAGCAGGGGGTCTACGGCGACTACTTGCAGAACGCCCAGGGCGAGGACGTCGTCGCCGGCGTACGGAACACGTTGCCGCTCACTGACCTTGAGAAGATCGACAAGCCGGCCTATGACGAGTTGACGGCCATCATGGCAAAGCTCGAGGGGCACTACCGCGACCTGTGTGACATTGAGTTCACCGTCGAGCGCAACAAGCTGTGGATGCTGCAGACCCGGATCGGGAAACGCACGGCCGGTGCTGCCTTCGTGGTCGCCAACCAGCTCGTCGACGAAGGCATGATCGACCTCGACGAAGCGCTGCAACGAGTCACGGGGGCGCAGCTGATGCAGCTGATGTTCCCGAAATTCGACGACGACGCGGGCAAGCAGCAGATCGCCAAGGGCATGAATGCCTCGCCCGGCGCAGCCGTCGGCAAGGTCGTCTTCTCCTCCGCGCGAGCTGTCGAGATGGCCGAGCAGGGTGAGAAGGTCATCCTGGTCCGGCGGGAGACCAATCCCGACGATCTCGCGGGAATGATTGCCGCCCAAGGCATCCTGACCTCGCGCGGGGGAAAGACCTCGCATGCCGCCGTGGTCGCCCGCGGGATGGGCAAGACCTGCGTGTGCGGCGCCGACGCGCTGCAGGTTGACCTGAAGGGAAACAAGTTCACCGCTCCTGGCGACATCGTGGTCAACGAGGGCGACGTCGTGTCCATCGACGGCACGTCCGGCGCGGTCTACCTGGGCGAGGTTCCGGTCTCGCCGTCTGCGGTGGTGCAGTACTTCGAGGGCAGCCTGGACCCCGAGGCGCAGGACGCCGGCGAACTCGTGAAAGCAGTGCACCGCTTCATGACTCACACCGACGAGGTACGGCGGCTCAAGGTACGCGCCAACTCCGACACCCCGGAAGACTCGCAGCGCGCCCGCCGCTTCGGAGCGCAGGGGATCGGGCTGTGCCGGACCGAGCACATGTTCCTCGGCGACCGGCGTCAGCTGGTCGAGGAGCTCATCCTGGCCGACACCGACGACGGGCGCCAAGCCGCCCTCGACGCTCTCGAGCCGTTGCAGCGCGCGGACTTCGTCGGGATCTTCGAGGCGATGGACGGGCTGCCGGTGACCGTACGGCTGATCGACCCGCCCCTGCACGAGTTCCTGCCGGACATCACCGACCTGTCGGTTGCTGTGGCCTTGGCCGAAGAGCGCGGCCAGCCCGACGAGAAGGCGGCGCGGCTGCTCACCGAGGTATGCCGGCTGCACGAGTCCAACCCGATGCTGGGACTGCGTGGAGTGCGACTCGGGCTGGCCATTCCCGGCCTGTTCAAGATGCAGGTACGCGCGATCGCCGAGGCGGCGGCGGAGTGCAAGCAGGCAGGTGGCGACCCACGACCGGAGATCATGATCCCGCTGGTCGGCGCTGTCCAAGAACTCGAAGCCATTCGCGAGGAAACCGAAGCCGTGCTGGCCGAGGTGGCAGAAGCCGAAGGGGTGGACGTGCCCGCACTCATCGGCACGATGATCGAGGTGCCTCGCGCTGCGCTCACCGCGGGCGACATCGCCGGAGCGGCCGAGTTCTTCTCGTTCGGGACCAACGACCTGACCCAGATGGGCTGGGGCTTCTCCCGTGACGACGTGGAGGCATCCTTCTTTTCGACCTACCTGAACAAGGGCATCTTCGGCGTATCCCCGTTCGAGTCCCTAGACACCGAAGGCATCGGCAGGCTGATCCGGATCGCGGTGAAGGAGGGTCGCGCGGCCAAGCCGGACCTACACCTGGGCGTGTGCGGTGAGCACGGCGGTGATCCCGATTCCGTGCACTTCTTCCACGAGGTCGGCCTCGACTACGTGTCCTGCTCGCCGTTCCGGATCCCGGTGGCCCGGTTGGAGGCCGGTCGCGCCGCACTGTCATCCCAGTAAGGGCAGGAGCCGGCTGCGGCCGGGCTCCTGCACTCGACGCGGGCGAAACCAGCGACGCGTCGGCGTCCCGTGGTACCCATAATGGTGTGATCGGCATCGTCGGGCGGGTGGTCGCGGCCTTTGTGGTGGCTGTCGGCCTGATCGTGGGCACGACGGCGGTCAACGTCTGGTGGACCGCGCGCCAGGACGAGCATCCGGTCTCCGACGCGATCGTTGTCCTCGGTTCAGCGCAGTACAACGGAAGGCCGTCGCCGATCTTCGAGGCCCGCCTCGATCACGCGCTCGATCTGTACAACGCCGACGTGGCACCGATGATCATCACCGTGGGCGGCCGCCAGGAAGGCGACCTGTACACCGAGGCCGAGGCCGGGCTGTTGTGGCTGGCCGACGAGGGCGTGCCGGAGGAGGCGCTGAGGGCCATTCCTGACGGGACCGACACGTTGAAGAGTCTGCAGGCCGTAGCCGCACTGTTCGCCGAGCAGGGGCTGTCCACGGCCGTCCTGGTCACCGACCCCTGGCATGCGCTGCGGGCGACGCGGATGGCCACCGATGCTGGCATCGTTGCCTCGAGTTCGCCCACCCGTCAGGGGCCCGCGGTGCAGACTCGGTCCACGCAGGTCCGGTACATCGCGCGCGAGACCGCGGCGTACCTGTTCTATCGGCTCACTGGTTCCAGCACGACCGGAGCACCAGGCATCAACTAGCTGGGAGACCAACATGCTCGAGATCGGCAAGGTCAAGGACAAGCAGGCGCCCATCCTCCGTGGCGAGGAGGTCGTTGCCGTCCTGGCGGCCTCCGACTGGAAGGAGGAAGCCACTCTCACCCGGGGTGAGATGGTATGGAAGCTGCGCTCGCGCAAGGGAAAGCGGCTGGTCGGGACGCTGAGCACCGATCCCGAGGTCAGCGACACCGGTGAGCAGGCGAGGTTCCTGGCAGAGCAGACGTCCTGGTGGCGGGGCACCTGGGACGTCACCCTCGACGGCGTGCGGTACACGCTGGGTCCAAAATCGGTCTGGCGCGGCACACAGAGGATCGAGCGAAGCGGTCAGGAGGTGGCCGTCAGCGGTACGGTCGGAACCTGGTCCCCGCGGGTCACCCTCGAAGCTGGCGAGGACGTCCCACTCGATCATCAGCTCTTCTTGCTCTGGATGGTGTTCATCCTCAACCGTCGCGCGGCCAATGCGGCTACCAGCACCGCCGCCATCGGGGGCGCCACCGCGGCGGCTGGCAGTTCTTGACGGCGTTGGCGACCATGACCAGCAGTCTCTGTCAATGAGGATTCGCAACGAGGACATCGCGCTCGTCCGGGAGCGATCGGCAATCGACGAGATCGTCGCGGAACACCTCCAACTCCGCCGCGCCGGCGGCGGAAGCCTCAAGGGCCTGTGCCCCTTCCACGACGAGAAGTCGCCCTCCTTCCAGGTTACGCCCGCTAGAGGGCTCTTTTATTGCCTAGCCGGGGAGACCAGGGTCCTCACGTGGAACGGCGTTCGTGCCATTCGTGACCTTGCTGGCGGCACACACAGGATCCTCGGTCGAGACGCCAACTGGGTGCCGGCGCCGTTCTACTCGTTCGGGATGCAGCCCCTGATGAAGATTTCTTTAGGGCGCAACGGCCAGCACAAGGTCATCCATGCCACTGCCGAACACCGCTGGTTCGTCACCGGTGGTCGTGACCGCGGCCGTGATCGGGAAGTGCTCACCGACGCCTTACGACCCGGTCACCGGCTTCGCGCTACCTACCCACGGCGCCAGATCAGCCGTACGCCACCGTCTCCGTTCGGGATCGCGCACGGGTTCACCTTCGGTGCCGGTGCACGCCTGAATCGGGGCAGCGTCGCCAACTTTGACCCGGTCAAGGACGTCGAGTTGTTGAAGTACTTTCCGAACAGCTACGTCGGGTCGTACGGGTCACAGCTCAGGGCATTACACCTTCCCGGCTACTTCAAGGACCTGCCCAGCCTCGACGAGTCCGGCTCCTACCTGTACGGGTGGCTGGCGGGCTACTTCGCGGCCGATGGCTGCGTCGCCAAAGATGGAACGCTGATCCTGAACTCGGCGGAGCGCGAAAACCTCGTTTTCGTCCGAGATGTCTGCACCCGGTTGGGCATCGGCACGTACGCCGTCACTGACCAGATCCGTACCGGATTCCCCGGCCGTGAGCCTTCGTCGCTGGATCGGATTCACCTCGTGAACGAGGACCTCACCGAGGACTTCTTCCTGCTCTCCCAGCATCGGCTGCGCTTCGCCGGTAACAGCAAGGCGTTCGCCCGCTGTGGCTGGGTGATCAACAGCGTCGAGCCGACAGAGCGCGTTGAGGAGGTGTTCTGCGCGATCGTGGAAGAGGGGCATGCCTTCGCACTCGAGGACAACATCCTCACCGGAAACTGTTTCGGTTGCGGGGCCGGCGGGGACGTGATCCGGTTCGTGGAGCAGGTCGAGCACCTGTCCTTCACCGAGTCCGTAGAGCGCCTGGCCACCCGTGCGGGCATCCAATTGCGTTACGAGGACACCGGATCCGGGCCTGGCCGGGCCAGCGCGCCGGAAAGAAAGCGGGGACGGCTGCTCGAGGCAAACAAAACCGCCGCGGCCTTCTACGCCGAACGAATGGCCAGTGAGGAGGTGATGCAGGCCC
>JBPCPI010000249.1:0-30735 GCA_050999295.1 Geodermatophilaceae bacterium
AGCCACGGATGCTGAAGTCAGCGATGCTGAAGCCACGGATGCCGAAGCCACGGATGCTGAAGCCACGGATGCTGAAGCCACGGATGCTGAAGCCACGGATGCTGAAGTCAGCGATGCCGAAGCCACGGATGCTGAAGTCAGCGATGCCGAAGTCAGCGATGCCGAAGCCACGGATGCTGAAGTCAGCGATGCCGAAGTCAGCGATGCTGAAGTCAGCGATGCCGAAGCCACGGATGCTGAAGTCAGCGATGCTGAAGTCAGCGATGCCGAAGTCAGCGATGCCGAAGTCAGCGATGCCGAAGTCAGCGATGCCGAAGCCACGGATGCCGAAGTCAGCGATGCCGAAGCCAGCGATGCCGAAGCCAGCGATGCCGAAGTCAGCGATGCCGAAGCCACGGATGCCGAAGTCACCGAGGCCGACCAGGTGGAAGAGGTGGACGAGGAGGACGAGGTGGACGAGGAGGACGAGGAGGACGAGTTCAGCGACCCGGTGGATGAACCAGGTGAGGAGGACGTCGACATGGCCGATCTGCTGCTGATCATCGACCTCAGCGACGAGGTCCACGTCGTCGACCTACGCCCGCGGTATCACATGGCAGTCTGCGGTCACCTGGCTGGCCGAGACGCGATCCCGTTGCCGGTGAACGAGGCACGCGAGGACGGTTTCACCCCGTGTGGTCTCTGTCGGCCCGATGCCACCTTGGCCGGACGGGTGCGGCCCAGGTCCGCCGCCAACTAGCTCCGTTCGCTGGCCCGCTGTAGTCGTAGCTTGACCGTGCCGGCACGCCCGAGGTCGACGGCGGATGTTTCCCAGCCGCCGGCCGGAGCCGTCCCGTCCAGACTCTCGGCAGCCTGCCCGGCTCCGTCCACGAAGGGGACATCCTCGAAGGCCAGATCAGTCGCCAGCGTCTCGCGTTCGATCAAGTCTGCGTGCGCTCGCATGGCGGTCAGGGTCTCAGCGTCGGCGTACAGCCTGACCGCGATCCGGTCGGAGACAGACAGCCCGGCCCTACGGCGAGACTCTTGGATGCCGCGCACCACATCGCGGGCCAGACCCTCGGCCTCGAGTTGGGGGGTGAGAGTGAGATCCAGGCTGATCATCCGAGAGTCCTCGAAGCGGGTGGCGGTGTCGTCCCCGACCGCGGGGGTCAGCTCGAACTCGCCGGGGCGCAGGACCACTCCGGCGCAGGTCACCGTGCCATCGGGATTCTCGGTGAAGTTTCCAGCCCTGGCTTCCCGGATCACGTCCTGGACCTGGGCCCCGAGCCGCGGCCCTAGGGCGCGGGCGTTGGGGCGCAGCAGGAACGACTGCGCGTCCGGCTCCTGGAAGTGGACAGCCTGGACATTGACCTCGTCGGAGACCAGCGCGGCGTAGCCACGCAGCCGCTCGGCATCGGCAGCCTGGATCGTCAGTGTTGACAGCGGCTGGCGTACCCGGACCTTGTTCGCCTTGCGGATCGAGAGCGCCACCGAGCAGACCGACCGCACGGCGTCCATGTCCCCGACCAACTCGTCGTCGGCGGGCAGATCCTGCGCCGAGGGCCAGTCGCCCAGATGCACCGATGTCTGCCCGGTCAGGCCGCGCCAGACCTGTTCGCTGATCATCGGCAGTAGTGGGGCGGCCAGCCGGGAGGTCAGCTCCAGAACCGTGTAGAGGGTGTCGAAGGCATCGGAGTCGCCGGTCCAGAACCGGTCACGGCTGCGCCGGATGTACCAGTTGGTCAGTGCGTCCAGAAACGAGCGGACCTCGGCGCATGCGCCGGAGATGTCGTAGGCATCCATTGCCTTGGTCACCGTCGTGATGGTCGTACTCAGCTTGGCCAGGACATACCGGTCCAGCAGGTTGGGTGAGTCCATACGCCGTTGGCCTTCGTGGGTTTCGGCGTTCGCGTAGAGGCAGAAGAAGTACCAGGCGTTCCAGAGTGGGTGGATGGCCTGGCGGACCGAATCGCGGATCAGGGTCTCGGTGACCGAGAGGTCCCCACCGCGCAGGATCGGTGAGGCCATCAGCGACCAGCGCATGGCATCGGCGCCGTAGGAGTCATACATCTCGTACACGTCGGGATAGTTGCGCAGACTCTTGCTCATCTTGCGTCCGTCGTCGCCGAGGACGATCCCGTGTGCGACGCAGGTACGAAACGCCGGCCGGTCGAACAGTGCGGTCGCCAGGACGTGCAGCGTGTAGAACCAACCGCGGGTCTGGGCCAGGTACTCCACGATGAAATCGCCGGGGTAGTGGTCCTCGAACCAATCCCGGTTCTCGAACGGGTAATGCACTTGGGCGAAGGGCATCGACCCGGACTCGAACCAGCAGTCCAGCGTCTCTGGCACCCGGCGCATCGTCGATCGCCCGGTCGGGTCGTCGGGGTTTGGCCGGGTGAGGTCGTCGACGTAGGGGCGGTGCAGATCGGTCGGGCGTACACCGAAGTCCCGTTCCATCTCCGCCAAAGAGCCGTAGACGTCTGTCCGTGGGTAGGCCGGGTCGTCAGAGACCCATACCGGGATCGGGCTGCCCCAGAACCGGTTCCGGCTGATCGACCAGTCCCGGGCTCCCTCCAGCCACTTGCCGAACGAGCCGTCCCGAACGTGACCTGGCACCCAGGTGATCTGCTGGTTGAGCTCGACCATCCGGTCTCGAAACCGGGTGACCTCGACGAACCAACTCGACACCGCCATGTAGATCAGCGGGGTGTCGCACCGCCAGCAGTGCGGATAGGGGTGCTCGTAGCTGTCCTGACGGTAGAGCACCCCCCGATCCCGCAGCTCGGCCAGCAACGGCTTGTTCGCCTCGAACACCTGCAGGCCCGCGAAACGTGGGGCGACGGAGTTGAACCGGGCATGCGGATCAACGGTCATGATGACCGGGATGCCGGCCGCCGTGCATACGTTGAAGTCATCTTCACCGTGCGACGGGGCCACCTGCACGACCCCGGTGCCGTCCTCGGTGGACACGAAGTCGCCGGCTAGAACGGTGAACGCGGTCGGCACGTCCGCCATCTGCTCGACCAGGAAGTCGAAGACCGGGGTGTAGCGGCGACCGACCAGATCGACACCCCGGATCGTGTCGACGCGTCGTGCATCGCCGAGTTCGCGCTCGTAGGCAACCAGGCGGCTCTCGGCCAACAGGTAGCGATGCCCGTCGGAGCCCGCCATGACGGCGTATTCGATGTCTGGTCCGACGACGAGAGCGACATTCGGCACCAATGTCCAGGGCATGGTGGTCCAGGCCAGGACGCGCTCGCCGGTCTCCAACTCGAACCACACCGTGCTCGCCGGGTCCTGTCGGCTGCGGTAGACGTCGTCCATTCGGGTCTCGGTCGCCGACAGCGGCGTCTCGCAGCGCCAGCAGTAGGGCAGCACTCGGAAGCCCTCGTAGATCAGGCCCTTGTCATACAAGGTCTTGAACGCCCACATGACGCTTTCCATGTAGGGCAGGTCGAGGGTTTTATAGTCGTTGTCGAAGTCCACCCACCGGGCCTGGCGGGTGACGTAGCGCTCCCACTCCTCGGTGTAGCGCAGCACCGAGGCACGACAGGCCGCATTGAACTTCGCGATGCCCATCTCGATGATCTCCGGCTTGCCGGAGATGCCGAGCTGCTTCTCGGCCTCGACCTCTGCGGGCAGGCCGTGGCAGTCCCAGCCGAAGCGTCGCTCGACCCGCCGGCCGCGCATCGTCTGGTAGCGGGGAACGACGTCCTTCACGTACCCGGTGAGCAGATGGCCGTAGTGCGGCAGGCCGTTGGCGAAGGGGGGGCCATCGTAGAACACGTACTCATTGCTGCCGTTGGCACCGGACTCGCGCGCCTCGACACTGGCCTGAAAGGTCTTGTCAGCCGCCCAGGTGACGAGGGTGTCCCGCTCGAGGTCGGGCAGGTGGGGAGTCGGTGTGACCAGCGCAGGTCCACCGGTGCTGCTGCGATGCCTGGGATAGGCCATCAAGATCTCTGCCTCGTTCCTCGCGCTCAATCGACTGTGACTTACCCGGCCTAGGAGGTGTTGGGCTCCGCCCGGCCGCTCGACGTCTCGATCTGGCGCGAGGACGAGCGCCGGCGGCCACTAGGCCACCGCACCCGCGGTACCACCTCGCTTGGTCCGCTTTGCCTGCTGGCGCCGCGGACCCGCTCTGGTCGTGCCGGCTATGACGGGCCACTCCCGTCCGGTTCTACTGGGGCACGTCCCGAGCTCTGCGGTTCTGCGTTGGGACGCACCTGTTCTTCCGGAGGCTCGCCGGTGATGGCCGGGTCGATGCCTGTGGCACTGAGGATAGTCGAGATCGCAATCCGGTTGCCGGCATGGCAGCCCCAGGCCGGGGTGCAATGGTCACGGTGGGCGCGCAGGCGCTTTGAGCGCGTACGGGAGACTGTCATATGGCCGCACCCAGTTGCTTTCGGGGCGAGCAGCGCTTGTGAGCGCTGCGGACTTCGCGCCCATCCTGCTGATCGGCGCTGTGATCGTCCTCGTCGGGGTGCTGGCGGTTCGAGTGGCCAGCCGCGTTGGGCTACCCAGCCTGCTGATCTATCTCGGGCTCGGCCTGGTGCTCGGGGAGTCCGGCCTCGGCATCGAGTTCGAGGATGCCGAGTTGACCCAGGTCCTGGGGCTCACCGCCCTGGCGATCATCCTGGCCGAAGGAGGTCTGACCACCCGTTGGAGTGCTGCGCGCCCGATTCTGGTCCAAGGCATCGTGCTGTCCACACTGGGAGTCGGACTCAGCGTCACGATCACGGCAGGCATCGCGGTATGGGTGTTCGGATTCGATCTGTCCACGGCGCTGCTGTTCGGTGCGATCGTCAGTTCGACCGATGCGGCAGCGGTCTTCGCCAGCCTTCGACGACTCGGCCTGCCCGCACGCGTCGTGGGGACGCTCGAACTGGAGAGCGGGTTCAACGACGCCCCGGCGGTTCTGTTGGTCATCGCGCTCTCGGAGGCACTTGCCACCTCGCAGGACCCCTACGTCCCATCCTTGATCGCACTGATTCTCTACGAACTCGCGGCGGGTGCGGCGTTCGGCATCATCATCGGAATGGCCGGCGCCTGGCTGCTGCGCCGAAGCGCCCTGCCGGTGT
Source organism: Geodermatophilaceae bacterium (assembly GCA_050999295.1). Taxonomy (GTDB): domain Bacteria; phylum Actinomycetota; class Actinomycetes; order Mycobacteriales; family Geodermatophilaceae; genus JACCQS01. Next base: position 5,064 of record JBPCPI010000249.1, read on the forward strand.
CGGGGTTGTATCCGCTGGCCACTGTCGCGCTGTGCATGACCGGGTACGCCACGGCAACAGTCGCCCACGCGTCAGGCTTCCTCGCCGTGTACGTCTGCGGGCTGGTGCTCGGCAACTCCGCGCTCCCGCACCGCGCGGCCACCCTGGGCTTCGTCGAGGGCTTGGCCTGGCTCGCCCAGATCGGCCTGTTCGTGCTGCTCGGCCTACTGGCCAGCCCCGATCGACTGCTCGGCGCCATCGGTCCGGCCGTCATCCTGGGGCTAGCCCTGCTTCTGGTGGCTCGTCCGGTATCGGTGTTCGGCTCGTTATCCTGGTTCAAGATCCCCTGGCGAGAACAGCTCTTCCTGTCCTGGGCAGGCCTGCGCGGAGCCGTGCCGATCGTGCTGGCCACCATCCCGATCTCTTTGGCGGTCGATGATGCCGATGCCAAGCAGATCTTCGACGCAGTCTTCGTCCTGGTAGTGGTCTTCACGGTCATCCAGGGCACCACCTTGCCCACAGCGGCGCGTTGGCTCGGTCTGTCGAACGCGCTGCCTGAACGTGAGGTTGATGTCGAGTCGTCGACGCTGGAGGAACTCAACGCCGAGTTGCTGCAGTTGACCGTGCCGGATTCGTCTCGGCTGCACGGCGTCTACGTGTCCGAGCTCCGGTTACCGCCGGATACGGCAGTGACTCTGCTCGTACGGGACGGCCGATCCTTCGTACCCGAGGCCTCGACCAGACTCGCCAGCGGCGATCAACTTCTGGTCGTCACCACGATCGGCTCCCGCGAGGCCACCATGAGCCGACTGCGAGCCGTCAGCCGGGCCGGCCGGCTGGCGCGGTGGCGCGGTGAGCTCGGCGCGAGCCTTCCCGAGTGAGCCCGAGCTCGCGGCAAGTCGGTGATCGGTGCGCCGCGTTGTGCGGTCGAGACTGCGACCGTAAGGTGGCACGCCACGTGCCCGCCACTGACTGCGCCGATCGGCGGCTGGTTGGCCTATGAGATGGAGTGTGCGCCGGTGGTAGCAGCAAAGAGGGCACCGGCCAGGAAGGCACCCGCCAAAGCGGCGGCCAAGCAAGCACCGGCCAAGAAGGCACCGCCGAAGAAGGCACCGACCAAGAAGGCACCCGCCAAGGCTCCGGCCAAGAAGGCACCCGCGAAGAAAGCCGCTCCGGCAAAGTCGACAGCTCCCCGAAAGGCGGCAGCCAAGCAGACGGCAGCTAAGCAGACGGCAGCTAAGCAGACGGCAGCCAAGAAGGCGCCCGCCAAGCAGACGGCAGCCAAGCAGACAGCAGCCAAGAAGGCGCCCGCCAAGCAGACAGCAGCCAAGCAGACAGCAGCCAAGAAGGCGCCCGTCAAGCGGAGCGCTCCCGCAACGGACACGAGCACGGCCAAGAAGGCAGCTGCGACGAAGGCACCAGCGACGAAGGCAGCACCCAAGGCCAGCGCGAATCGCGGCGCCGCACCAACGTCGTCGGCGGCCAAGAAGGGGGCAGCGGGCTGGACGACCAAGGAACTCCGGGCGGTCGGCAAGGCGCTGGAGGCCGAACTCGCCGAACTCCGACGTGAGTACGAGCAGACGATGCTGACGCTCAACGACATGCAGCAGACCGTGAGCGATGGCTCCGGGGACGATCAAGCCGACGCCGGGAGCAAGACGTTCGAGCGCGAACATGAGATGTCGCTGGCCAACAACCGGCTGGATCTGATCACCCAGATGGAACACGCCCTGGTTCGGATCGCCGATGGCAGCTACGGGCGCTGCGAGAGCTGCGGCGAGACGATTGCCAAGGCGCGGCTGCAGGCATTTCCGGCCGCCACACTGTGCCTCACGTGCAAGCAGCGCGAAGAACGCCGCTGATCGGATCGGCTCGGTGCCTCGCCCGTGGTGGGCGGGGGCAGCCAGAGCCGTACGGAGGGCATGCGAGGCTGAGGTGTGACCAGGGAGCCGGCTGAACCCGACGGTGCGGCAGCGCACGAGCACGAGCCGGCAGTCGCGGATCCCCCCCGCCGGCTGGGCCTCCTGCTCCTCGTTGGGATCGTCATCTTCGCCCTCGACCTGGGAAGCAAGGTCGTGGTCGTCGCGACGCTGTCCGACCGGCCCCCTGTGCGTCTGCTCGGCGGGTTGATCTATGTCACCGAGGCACGCAACACCGGAGCGGCGTTCGGACTCGCAGAGGGGATGACCGTGGTGTTCACCCTAATCGCGGCCGGCGTGATCGCAGTGATCCTGCGGACCGCCCCGCGGTTGCGTTCCACCGGCTGGGCCTGGGCGCTGGGCCTGATCGTCGGGGGAGCCCTGGGAAATCTGGTGGACCGGGTCTTCCGCTCGCCGGGAGTCTTCCGTGGTGGGGTCGTGGACTTCATCAGCGTCCTGGACCCGGGAGGGCAGGTGTGGCCGATCTTCAACGTGGCCGATTCGGCCATCGTCTGCGGCGCTGTCCTGGGGGTCCTGATGGCCTTCCGGGGTAGGGACTTCGACGGAGGCCGCAGTTCCTGATCTCGGCGGATGAGCGCGCAGTACTCGGAGTTCGGCACACTGTGCGCGTGGGTGAGCAGCGGGCCATGCCGATCCCCGAGGGTCTGGCCGGTCTTCGTGTCGATGCGGCCCTGACCCGGCTGTTCGGTCTCTCCCGGACCAAGGCGGCTGAGTTGGCTGATGCCGGGGAGGTCAGCCTCGACGGCCGGGTCCGCGGCAAGGGCGACCGAGTCTCGGCAGACGCATGGCTCGAGGTGCGCCTGCCGGGCCCCGATGCGAAAACCGCACCCTCGGAGCCGGTTCCAGGGCTGTCGATCATCTACGTCGACGACGAGATCCTGGTGGTGGACAAGCCGGTAGGGGTCGCTGCGCACCCCAGTCCCGGATGGACCGGGCCGACGGTGACCGGCGGGCTGGCCGCGATGGGTTACCAGATGGCCAGTAGCGGCGCCGAGGAGCGCCAGGGTGTCGTCCACCGCCTGGATGCCGGGACCACCGGGATCATGGTCCTGGCCCGCAGCGAGTCGGCCTACACCGTTCTCAAGCGGGCCTTCAAGGAGCGCACTGTGGACAAGGGCTATCACGCCCTCGTGCAGGGCCACCCCGACCCGAGCACCGGCACCATCGACGCGCCGATCGACCGCAATCCCACCCACGACTGGCGCTTCGGCGTCGTCGCCGGCGGACGTCCATCGGTCACGCACTATGCGACGATCGAGGCGTTCCCGGCTGCCAGCCTGCTCGACATCACCCTGGAGACCGGTCGCACACACCAGATCCGGGTGCACATGGCAGCACTGCGTCACCCGTGCGTCGGCGACACGACCTATGGCGCCGACCCGAAGCTGGCGGCGCGGCTGGGACTGTCCAGGCAGTGGCTGCACGCCGTACGGCTGGGCTTTGCCCATCCAGCCACGGGTGCGCCGGTGAGTTTCACGAGCGCCTACCCGGCCGACCTCGCAGCCGCCCTGGAGAAGCTGGCGGGCCGGCAGTGAGCTCCTGGCTGCCGGACTCGCTGGCCGACTTCGGCCCCGCCACGCTGGGTGCACTGATGGTCGGGGGCTACCTCGTGCTCGGCGAGCCGTTCGTGGGATGGGTTCTGCACCGCCGCTTCGAGTCGGCAGTGAGGACTGCGCCAGGGGCGCGGCGTTGGCTCTACCGGCGGTTGCTTCTCCTCGAGTGGGGCTTGGTGGTCCTGGTGGTGGCCGTGTCCCTTGTTGCCCCTCGGGTGGGCTGGGCCGAACTGGGCCTGCGCTGGCCGGATCGGGTCAGCGTGGCCACCGCGATCGTGGTGGCCGTGATCCTGCTCGTGTCGGTGGTCTCGGTTCGCGCTCTGCGCGGCGGTGCCCTCCGGGAGGCCGGCACGGAATCGGCGGCGCTGCGCTCGGTGGGGTCGCTGCTGCCGCGTACCGATCCCGAACGCCGCCTGTTCGGGGCTGTCGCATTGACCGCCGGGATCGCCGAAGAAGTGGTCTACCGCGGCTTCGGGATCGCCGTCCTAGCCGCCCTTGCTCCGTCCCTGCCGTGGTGGGGGCTGATCGCGGCGGCCGGTGTCGCGTTCGGGCTGGCGCATGCCTACCAAGGACCGGCCGGGATTGCGACCACCGGGCTGCTCGGTGCGGTGCTGGCTGCGGTCTACCTCGATACCGGTTCCCTGCTCGTGCCGGTTCTCCTGCATTGTCTGATCGATCTGCGCTTTCTGGCCGTGTCCGCCGATGTGCTGCCCGGTGGTGGCACACCGTCCGAGGCCACCGAGCCCGCCCCGTCGGAACCGGCCGAGCCCGCCCCGTCGGAGTCGGGCGCGCAGACATGGGACCCCCGCGAGCCCGGCCGGCACGACACCCGTCCGATTGATCCTGGGCGGCGCCCGTGAGCGATGTGCCGCAGGCATCCCGGTCAGGAGAGCCGCGCGAAGCGACCGATGAAGACGCGGCGGCTGTTCGCAGGCTGATCGGCGCTTGCTTCGCCGAGTACGCGGGGTGCGTGCTCGATCCGGAGGGCATCGATGCCTGGATGGCTGCGCCGGCAAGCTCGTACTCGGAGAAGGGCGGCCAGTTCTGGGTGCTCACCCAACCTGGGGATTTCGGCCTGGCGGCCTGTGTCGGCTGGGCCCCGGACGGTGCGGACCGGATCGAGCTGAAGAACCTCTACGTCAGTGCAGCTGCCCGGCGGCAGGGACTCGGGCGGCGGCTGGTGGCCCTGGTCGAGGCGGCCGCTCGGGAGCGCGACTGCGCGACGGTCTTTCTGTGGAGCGACACCAGGTTCGTCGACGCGCACCGCCTGTACGAGGGTCTGGGATATCAGCGGACGGGCGATCAGCGCCCCCTGCACGACCCGTCGAACTCGATCGAGTATTGCTTTGTCAAGCTCCTCGATCCGACGCCACCCTCCTGGCGGGGAAGATAGAACCGGATAGTAGTCCCGGTCCAAACTTCCCCAGCGCGAGACGAGGCGCACCAGGCGAACCTGCTCTATTCCAGGCCAGGGCTGCGGGTTGGTTCCATACGGGGCCGTCGGGACCGATAAGAATCCGGGCGGGCTCGCGCCCGCCCAACCGAGTGTCGGTCGCGTGCACTACAAAGGCAGAGCGCGACAATGACATCCCCCGACGACATCCCCCGACACGTCCCCCGGCACATCCCCCCAGCACTATCCGCCAAGCACCGAGCACCTTCCCCTCTCGGTCCGATCGAGAACGGAGGTTCCAGGCCGCGATGGGTCACTCGGATCAGTTCGTGCACCTGCATGTGCATACCGAGTACTCGATGCTCGACGGCGCGGCCAAGCTGCCGGAGCTCTTCGCCGAGACGAAGCGGTTGGGCATGCCCGCGATCGCGATGACTGATCACGGCAACATGTTCGGCGCGTATGACTTCCACCGTCAGGCAACCGCGGTCGGGATCAAACCGATCATCGGCATGGAGGGCTACTACACACCGGGGAGCCGGTTCGACCGGCAACCCTTCGACTTCGGTGACTCGATTCTGGAAGAGCCAGGCGATGGCGGGTCCAACCGGGGCAAGTCCGCCTTCTGCCACATGACCATGCTGGCCACCAGCACGGTGGGGATGCATAACCTCTTCCGGATCTCCTCGGTGGCCAGTCTGGAAGGGCAGTACCGCAAGCCCCGCTTCGACCGGGACCTGCTCGAGCGCTACGGCACTGACCTGATCGCGACCACCGGCTGCCCGTCCGGCGAGGTCAATATGTGGCTGCGGGCCGGAAAGTACGACAAGGCGCTCGCCGCGGCGGCGGACTTCCGGGACATCTTCGGCCAGGACAACTTCTACGTCGAACTGATGGAGCACGACCTCGAGATCGAGCGAGCCACCCGCAAGGACCTGCTCCGGATCGCCGACGAGCTGACTTTGCCGCTGCTGGCCACCAACGACCTGCACTACACTCACCGGGCCGACGCGCGGTCCCACGATGCCCTGCTGTGCATCCAGACCGGCGCGAAGCTGGCCGAGACCAAACGGTTGCGATTCCACGGGGACGGCTTCTACCTCAGGTCCCCAGCCGAGATGCGGGCCCTGTTCACCGAGCACCCGGAGGCTTGCGACAACACCCTGGTCGTGGCCGAGAAGTGCGCTGCGGTCACCTTCGCCGAGGGGGTCGACCTCATGCCACGCTTCGACGTACCCGAGGGCGAGTCCCAGGAGTCCTGGCTGGTCAAGGAGGTCGAGCGCGGCCTGCACCTGCGCTATCCCGCCGGAGTCAGCGACCAGGCACGCAAGCGGGCGGAGTACGAACTCGGGGTGATCTGCCAGATGGGCTTCCCGGCGTACTTCCTGGTCGTGGCCGACTTCATCCGCTTCGCCCGGGACGCCGGGATCCGAGTCGGTCCCGGTCGCGGTTCGGCGGCCGGCTCGATCGTGGCCTATGCGCTGCGGATCACTGACCTGTGCCCGTTGGAACACGAGTTGCTCTTTGAGCGGTTCCTCAACCCTGATCGGGTGTCGATGCCCGACATCGACATCGACTTCGACGAGCGCCGGCGCGGGGAGGTCATCCGGTACGTCTCGGACAAGTACGGCGAGGACCGGGTCGCCCAGATCGTCACCTACGGCACGATCAAGGCCAAGGCGGCGATCAAGGACGCCTGCCGGGTGATGGACAAGCCCTTCACCCTCGGCGAGCAGCTGACCAAGCTGATGCCCGCCCCGGTGATGGGCAAGGACATGTCGCTCTCCGGCGTTTTCGACCCGGCCGACACCCGCTACCGGGAAGCCGCGGACTTCCGTAAACGCTACGAGGAGGATGCCGACGCCAAGGAGGTGGTGGACCAGGCGCGCGGTCTCGAGGGCCTGAAGCGCCAGTGGGGAGTACATGCAGCGGGCGTCCTGATCGGCAGCCAGCCGCTGATCGACCTCATCCCGATCATGCGGCGTGAGGCCGACGGTGCGGTGATCACCCAGTTCGACTACCCGACCTGCGAAACCCTCGGTCTGCTCAAGATGGATTTCCTCGGGCTACGGAACCTGACCATCCTGGAGGATGCGGTCAACGCGATCGCCGCCGCTGGCGGGCCCACGCTGGACCTGTCGACCCTGGCGCTGGACGACAAGCCGACCTATGAGTTGCTCAGCCGCGGGGACACCCTAGGGGTCTTCCAGCTCGACGGCGGGCCGATGCGGGCCCTGCTGCGCTCCCTGCGCCCGGACTCCTTCGTCGACATCGCCGCCGTCCTCGCGCTCTACCGGCCGGGACCGATGGGTGCCAATGCCCACAACGACTATGCCGACCGCAAGAACAAGCGTCAGGACGTCGGGGCCATCCACCCCGAACTCGCGGAGCCGCTGGCCGAGATCCTCGACGAGACCTACGGGCTGATCGTGTTCCAGGAGCAGGTTCTGGCGATCGCGCAGAAGATCTCCGGCTATACATTGGGCGAGGCGGACCTGCTCCGCCGTGCGATGAGCAAGAAGAAGAAGTCCGAACTGGACGCGCGAAAGATCTCCTTCTACTCCGGTGCGCGCGCCAACGGCTATTCCGAGCCGGCGATCACCGCCCTGTGGGACATCCTGCTGCCGTTCTCGGACTATGCGTTCAACAAGTCGCACACGGCCGGATACGGCCTGGTCTCCTACTGGACGGCCTACCTCAAGGCCAACTATCCGGCGGCCTACATGTCAGCCCTGCTCACCTCGATGCGCGACGACAAGGACCGGATGGCGGTCTACCTCGGCGAGTGCCGGCGGATGGGCATCACTGTCCTGCCGCCCGATGTGAACTCCTCGACCGCTGACTTCGCTCCGATCGGAGGCGACATCCGGTTCGGATTGGGCGCGATCCGCAATGTCGGGCGCAATGTGGTCGCCAGCATTGAGCGGGCTCGCGAGGAATCAGGAGACTTCTGCGATTTTTTCGATTTTCTCCGCAAGGTCGATGCTGTGGTCTGCAACAAGAAGGTCCTGGAGTCGTTGATCAAAGCCGGCGCCTTCGACTCCCTCGGGCATTCACGTCAGGGGTTGTTGACCGTGCACGCCCAGGCCGTGGACATGGTCTTGGACGTCAAGCGAGCTGAGGCGGTCGGCCAGTTCGATCTGTTCGCCGACGTCCTGGACGACGACGGCTCGAACGCGGCCATGATGGACCTGCCGGTGCCGACGGCCGACTGGGACAAACGCGAACGACTGGCCTTCGAACGCGACATGCTCGGCCTGTACGTCTCCGATCATCCGTTGCTCGGACTCGAACACGTGCTGGCCGCCCATGCCGAGGTGAAGATCGCCGACATCCAAACCGGTCAGATCGAGGACGGTGCCTTCGTCACCATCGCCGGCCTGCTGTCCGGGCTGACCCTGCGTACGACACGGGCCGGGGCTCCGATGGCATCGGCCAACCTGGAGGACATGGGTGGGGCCATCGACCTGATGCTCTTCCCGCAGACCTACGCCAAGGTCAGCCTGGATCTGGCAAACGACGCCATCCTCACTGTGCGCGGGCGAGTCGACCGCCGCGAAGACACGCCCAAGATCATTGTTCAGGAGATCAGCGTCCCAGACGTGAACCAGCTGCCCCGCGGACCGGTGATGGTCTCGATGGCCGCGACGCGCTGTACCCCCCCGATCGTGGCGCGCCTTCGTGAGGTCCTCGGGACGCACCCGGGTACGACCGAGGTACGGCTCCGGCTGCTCAACGGCGGTCGGGAGACAGTCCTGCGCCTGGACCAGGGACTGCGGGTCAGCCCCAACGCTTCCCTGATGGGCGAGATAAAGGCATTGCTCGGACCGGCCAGCGTCGCACTGATGTAACCGATTCGAAGATTCTTTTTTTCCGGGTCGCCTTCAGCGGATCGAAGAAAACTATGCTCGATCGTTCGGGCCCGGGCCGATTACTGGGTAGCCTCAAGCCGTGTCCGGCCTCGCATTCAAGCGCACCCGCCCGCCGGCGGGGGACAAACGACGCCCAGATTCAGAAGGCGCGAAGCCCTCCGCGCCGGTCCAACGACCGGTCGGGGCGCGGTTTCCGCATGGCCCGACGAGCGGATCGGGGGCACCTGCTTCCTCCTCGTCCGGCCGTCGGGCGCCGAGCATCTACGGCGGTAAACCGGTCGGTGCCCGATTTCATGCGCAGGACCCGACCAGCCCAGCTGGGCCGCGAACCGGACGCTGGAGGCTTCGAAACTGGCGATTGAGGTCCAGGCTGGTCGTCTTGCTGGTGATCCCTTTGGTGCTGGCCAGCGTGCTGGGTGGCCTGCGAATCGCCTCGGCAGTGGGCGATGTCCAAAGCCTAGCAACGGTGCAGCGCCAGGTAGCCCTCAGCGAACGGGTCGCGACCGTCATCGATTCGGTGCAGACCGAACGACACCTTGCTATCGCTGCCGCCGTCTCTGCCGACGGGCAACGGCGTGACCTGTTCGACGAGCAGACGCAACAGGTGGATGCCGACGTCGAGGCGATGCGTGACCTTGAGCCCAATCCCGACAGTCTGGAGTCGGTAACCGGTGATGCCTACCAGGACGTCATAACCAGGCTCGATGGCTTGCCCGGGATCCGGGACCGGGTCTTCAGAGCCGGTCCCAGTGTGGATCTTGTCATCATCCCCTATACCGAAGTGATCACCGCGCTGCGGAGATTCAATCGCGTGGCGCTCGCATCCACCTCGGGCCCGAGTGCCGCGGGTATTGGCTACATTGCCCAGGCCAAGGAACAGGTGTCCGTCGAGCACGCGATAATGCTGGCGGCCGCCCTCAAGAACGAAATCTCCGCCACGCAGGTTACCCAGCTGCGCGACAGCGCTTCAGCCTTCGACTCCGCCATCCAGAGCTTCTCTGAGACGCTTCCCGCCAGGGAACGTCAGGTCTACGTCACGACGGTCCGTGAGGACACCTTGTCCGACCGTCAGCGCCTACTACTCATCGGGCAGGGACGGTGGACGAGCGTTGTCCCGCTGGACAGCATCGCCACCGAATGGGACGAGACCGCGACCACGCTCGGCGAAATGTTGCTCTTGGTCGAGTCCTCCCTGACCAATGACCTGCTGACAGCGACCGCGGCCGCCCGTGACGTCGCAGTCACCGCCACCATCCGTGATGCCTCCATCGTCGCGCTTCTGCTTCTTTTCACCTTGATCCTGCTCGTCTTTGTCGCCCGCTCGGTCCTGCGACCGCTGCAAGCACTGCGTTCCGGCGCTCTGGACGTCGCTCAGCGGCGTCTGCCGGCCCTCGTCGAACAGCTGCGCATGCCCGACGGCTGGAAGCGCGACATCCATCCGGAGCCGATGCCGGTACACACTGTTGAAGACATCGGTCAGGTCGCTCGTGCCTTCGACGAGGTCCACCGGGAAGCCGTGCGCCTGGCCACCGAACAGGCGATGATGCGCAACACGGTCAACGACATGTTCGTGAACCTGTCCCGACGCAGCCAGAGCATGGTCGAACGCCAACTGCGGATCATCGATTCGCTGGAGAGCGGGGAGCGCGACCCGGAAGCTCTGGGAGAGCTGTTCCGCCTCGACCACCTCGCCACCCGCATGCGTCGCAACAACGAGAACTTGTTGGTGCTCGCCGACTCGGAGACCCGCCAGCGGGCGGGGGGGCCGCGACCGGTGCTCGACATCCTGCGAGGTGCGATCTCCGAGATCGAGGAGTACCAGCGGATCACGATCGAGAGCGTTCCCGACGCCGCCGTGCAGGGCATCGCCGTGAACGACCTGGTGCACCTGACCGCAGAACTACTGGACAACGCCACGAATTTCTCGCCGAAACAGGCGCAGGTGGTGCTCGCGAGTTCGGTGCAACCGGACGGCAACCTGGTCATCGAGATCCGCGACACCGGAGTCGGGATGTCGGCCACTCAACGTAAGGCGATCAACAACCGGCTGGCAGTCCCCCCGATGGTGGACGTGTCGATCTCCCGGCACATGGGTCTGTTCGTGGTTGCCCGGCTGGCGGCGCGCCACGGAATCCTCGTGCAGGTGCAACCCACCGGAGACGCTGGCGGCTTGACCGCCGTCATCTCGGTGCCCAGTGGATTGCTTGCCAGCGACGAGAAGCGAGCCGCCGCACCTGCCGCGCCGGCTATTGTTGGCGGCGGCAACAGACCCAACGCGACCGCCAAGACCGGTTCGCTGTGGGAGACCGCGCGGAACGTGCCGCCCGTCCCAGCCGCGCCGAGTCCGTACCTGGATGAGACCAGCCATGGCAGCCGGGTGCCGACGGGGAATGGCTCGCTGTCCAGCGCGCCGGGCAGTGATCCGCGCTTCGCTGTTGCCGACACCTCCACCTTGAATGCCTCGAGGTTGAATGCCGCGACCAATGGCCCGACACGCACCGAGCAGATGCAGGACCTGTTCGCCGCGGCGGTGCCCAGCGGTGACCAGTCAACCGACTTCTTCTCCAGCCTTTCGCCAGGCCCATCTTCCGGTCCGGATCCTGATGAGGCGACACCGATCTTCCAGGAGATGCGCTCGGCGTGGTTCCGCCAGTGGCCAGGGTTACTCGATACCGCCCAGCAGGGCTCAGGGGACGCGCATCCAGCCAGCTCGGAGCCGGAACTCGCGGCGGACTTCGGTTCACCGGCCGACGAAGGCTGGCAGGCTGTGGAGCAGTTGCGCACCCCGGTCGAGGCCGGAATCACGACAGCCGGATTGCCACGTCGTCGTCCGCGCGCGAACCTGGTTCCTGGCGCCACCTCCAGACCGAGCGCCGACTCCGTTACCACCGGGCGCAGGGTGAACAACGTCACCCCACTCAGGGACGCAGAACGGGTTCGGGGAAACTTGAGCAGCTATCAGCGCGGAACCCGCCGGGGGCGGCACTCCTCTCCGCTGGAAGACTCAGAGCGATCGAGCAGTGACCCGACACGCAACGGGATGGGCCGTCACGGCGGGCTGCCGACCCCCCAGGAGCGGCAATGACTTTGGAGATACAGTGACGACCGAGTACCAGCAGCCGGCAACCCACCCCGGACAGTTCGGATGGTTGGTCAGCAACTTCGCCGAGCGCGTGCCGGGCGTGGCGCATGCCGTCGTGGTCTCTTCCGACGGTCTTCTCCTGACTTCGTCCAGGGCGCTGCCCAGGGACCGCGCGGATCAGTTGGCCGCTGTCACATCCGGATTGATCAGCCTCACCATGGGCGCGTCCAGTTGTTTCGACGGAGGGGAGGTCGTCCAGACCGCGGTGGAGATGGAGCGCGGCGCAATGCTGTTGATGTCCATCTCCGACGGTTCATGCCTGGCCGTACTCGCCGCCCCGGACTGCGATCTCGGCCTGATCGGGTACGAAATGACGTTGCTGGTCGATCGAGCCGGGCAAATGCTGACGCCGGCGTTACGCTCACAGCTTCGCGAGATCGCCGGGTAGGAGAAGGCCGTGAGCGGTGTCTGATGGACCTGCCCTCCGACGACTCGGTCCCGATCGTCCGGCCATATGCCCGGACGCGCGGTCGGACGCGGTCGGACTACGACCTACCGATCGAAGCTCTCGTCACGACCACACAGGGTGCCGCGAGTGGAGATTCACACTTGAATCCGGAGCATCGTCCGATCGCCGAGCTGTGTGTGCAGGTGCAGTCGGTGGCTGAGGTTGCCGCCAGTTTGACACTACCGCTGGGTGTCGCACGGGTCCTGTTAGGGGACATGGCAAGGATCGGACTGGTGTCGGTTCACACCACCGTTGGTGACGAGACCGGTCAACCCACGGTCGCACTCCTGGAGACGGTGCTCAGTGGCCTTCGGCAGCTCTGACGGCTCCCGCGAAGGTCCCGCGGCGCACGCGACGGGGCCGATCTGGCCGCGTCCGGCCCCGAACCCGGTGTCCGGACAGCCGGTACCACGTCCCCCCGAGCAGGGTCCGGCTGCCCGCTCATCGGCGAAGATCGTGGTCGCCGGGGGGTTCGGGGTCGGCAAGACGACCTTCGTCGGAGCGGTCTCGGAGATCAAGCCCCTGCGGACCGAGGCGCTGATGACCGAGGCTTCGGCGGGCCTGGACGACTTGGGCGCCACGCCGGACAAGGGGACCACCACCGTCGCCATGGATTTCGGCCGGGTGTCGCTGGGCGAGGAGCTGATCCTGTATCTGTTCGGAACGCCTGGGCAGCACCGCTTCTGGTTCATGTGGGACGACTTGATGCGCGGTGCCATCGGGGTGATCGTCCTGGTCGACACCCGCCGCTTGGCTGACTGTTTCGCCGCGGTGGATTTCGTGGAGGACCGCGGCCTGTCCTATGTGGTCGCTGTGAACTGCTTCGACGGCGTCGCCCGGCACCGGGCCGAGGACGTACGCGAGGCCCTGTCGATCAATCCGGCCGTACCCGTCCTGCTGACCGACGCGCGTCAGCGCGAAGCGGTGAAGCAGACCTTGATCGAACTCGTGGAGCACGTGCTGCGCCAGCGCAGACAGCAACCGGTCACCAGCCGAAGGTGAGCGCAGCGAGCCAGGCGTCCCAGCGAGTCCAGCGGTCAGCCAGTCAACCGGCCGCGGTGCGCCTCGTACTTGCCCTCGCCGCAACGGGAGTCCCGGTCGGACTGCTCTGGCTGGTCCTGGCGCCGCGGCGGGAGTACGAAGTCGTCGAAGGAGGTTTCCAGGCCATCGAGCCACAGTCCGAGGCCATGATCGGTGCCGATGCCTGGCTGACCATCCTCACCGCGATCATGGGCGTCGCAGTGGCGGTTCTGGTCTGGCGGTTCGTTGGAGCCCGCGGCGTGAGCGTCGTCGTCGGTCTGGCCGCCGGGATGGTGCTCGCCTCCGTGGTCGCGTGGCAGATCGGGGAGTTGTTGGGCGGGAGTCCATCGGAGACCCAGACTGCACAGATCGGCGCGATCGTCGCCCCGCCGCTGCAGTTGCGGGCGGTTCCAGTCTTGATCATCGGAGCCTTCTTGGCCACGCTCAGCTACCTGGTTCTGGTGTCTTTCGCTCCCAGGGATGACCTGCGGCGCAGTCACCTGGACCCGTTCAGTTCAGGCTCGTGGGAACCGCCAACTGCAGCACCGGGACCGGGACCGCTCGCAGCGCCGCCAGGACCGTCAGCTCCCTACGCAACAGACGCGATTGGGCCGCGAGCCGAGCAGCCGTCAGGTCTTCGACCAGCAGTGCCTGGCGATCCTCGGCAGTGAGCAGAGCCCCCGCCGCGACGAGGTAGGACAGCTCACGTGGGCTGTCCGGCAGATCCGGAAGCTCGATCTGGGTCCCGTGTAGGGACGCCACCTGCGAGATGTAGCGCACAAACAGCTGGCCGACGACGTCGCCGAGGGCGGCGGCCTCGGGCCGAGTATCGAGGTCGGTGTCCGAGCCCGGCAGCCACTCGACGTCCGCCTGCAGATACGGGCTCAGATCTCGGTGGACCTTCAGGATCTGGAAGCGGTCCGTGCCAACGGTCACCAGGTCGAAGGGGCCGTCGTCGCGTCCACTGACCGCCCGAACCACGGCGGTGCAGCCCACCTCATAGAGGACCGGATCTGCGTCCCCGAAGGCGCCCCCGCCTACTTCCCAGCCCTGCTTGATGGCCACCACCCCGAAGCGTCGGGGGGTTTCCTCGGGCAGAGCGAGCAGATCTTCGACCAGTAGCCGGTAGCGCTCCTCGAAGATGTGCAGCGGCAGCACCATGCCGGGAAAGAGCGGACTTCCCAGGGGAAAGAGCGGGATCGTATCGCTCTGCGTCATCTCTTCGATGCATCTGTCGCTGCGATGCGCGTCACGTACATCAGCGTAGTGCCGGGCCCAACGGTGGTGGCCGGGGTCCGCGACGAGGGCTCATTACTCTGATAGCTGGCCGCCAGTCGTCGGAGAGGAGATCACCGCATGCTGAACCGGCTGGACCTGCGTGGCGACGCGCTGCCGGGGCGCCATGCCCTGTCGGGTCTGCTGCCGCGTGCCGACATCGACGTCGAGGCGGCACTGGCCATCGTCCGCCCGCTCTGCGAGGACGTCCGCCTCCGCGGGGAGACGGCGGTGCGAGAGATCACCGAACGCCTCGACGGCGTACGCCTGGAGTCCATCGCCGTACCAAAGAAGTCCCTCGATGCGGCTCTGGACGACTGCTCCGAGGCCCTGCGCTGCGCACTGGACGAGGCGGTCGAGCGGGTCCGCCGGGTACATGTGGACCAGCGGCGGGCAGACCTCACCACCCAGGTCGTCCCCGGAGGGAACGTCACGCAGCGCTGGGTCGCGGTGGGCAGGGTCGGGCTCTATGTTCCCGGTGGAGTGGCGCCGTTGCTGTCCAGCGTGATCATGAACGTCGTCCCGGCCCAGATCGCCGGCGTCGACTCGATCGCTGTGGCCACCCCCCCGCAGCGGGCGTACGGCGGAGCCGACCCCGGAGTGCTGGCGGCCTGTGCCCTGCTCGGAGTGAACGAGGTCTACGCGGTCGGCGGTGCACAGGCAATCGCTACGTTCGCCTACGGGGCAGGATCCTGCGAGCCGGTCGATCTGGTGACCGGCCCGGGCAACATCTACACGACGGCTGCCAAGCGGCTACTTCGCGGACGGATCGGGATCGATTCCGAGGCCGGGCCGACCGAGGTCGCCATCCTGGCCGACGACAGCGCCGATGCCGGGCATGTGGCCGCTGATCTGATCAGCCAGGCCGAGCATGATCCGCTGGCCGGTGCCGTGCTGGTGACAACGAGCCCGGAACTGGCCGACGCCGTGGCCAGCCTGCTGCCGGAGTACGTAGCTGCCACCAAGCACACCCAACGGATCACCGCGGCGCTGACCGGGGCGCAGTCGGGCGTCGTGCTGGTCGATGATCTCGATGCCGGGCTGGCGGTGGTCGATGCCTATGCAGCCGAGCACCTCGAGATACACACTCGGGACGCGCGCGCGGTTGCCCTGCGGGTGCGCAATGCCGGCGCGATCTTCGTCGGTCCCTGGTCGCCGGTCTCCCTCTGCGACTACTGCGCCGGGTCCAACCACGTCCTGCCCACTGGCGGGTGCGCCCGACACTCCTCCGGGCTGTCCGTGCAGTCCTTCCTGCGTGGCATCCATCTCGTGGACTACGACCGGGCCGCGTTGGCCGATGCGGCCGGCTACATCGATGCCCTCGCCCACGCAGAGGATCTACCTGCGCACGCGGCAGCCGTCCGCGAGCGGGAACGGTGAGTTCCGGGCTGCCCATCCGGCCCGAGCTGCGGGGCCGATCCCCTTACGGTGCACCGCAGCTCGAGGTCGCCGTCCGGCTGAACACTAATGAGAACAGCTGGCCGCTGCCGGACGGTCTTCCGGACGCGATCGCGACGGCAGTGGGCCAAGCGGCCGGGGGGCTCAACCGATATCCGGACCGGGATGCCCTTGCGCTGCGGGCTGAACTCGCCGACTACC
Source organism: Geodermatophilaceae bacterium (assembly GCA_050999295.1). GTDB lineage: Bacteria > Actinomycetota > Actinomycetes > Mycobacteriales > Geodermatophilaceae > JACCQS01. The sequence continues at coordinate 21,285 of JBPCPI010000249.1, forward strand.
TCGGCCACGACCTCACGAGCGCCCAGGTCTGGGCGGCCAACGGGTCCAACGAGATTCTGCAACAGATGTTGCAGGCCTTCGGTGGTGCCGGGCGCAGCGCCTTGGGATTCACCCCGTCGTACTCGATGCATCCGCTGATCAGCCTCGGCACCGGGACGACATGGCGCGACGGTCCGCGCGAACCGGACTTCGGGCTGGATCCGGACCGGGCCGCATCCACCGTACGGGAGCACCGGCCGGATCTTGTTTTCCTGACTTCGCCGAACAACCCGACCGGGACCTCGGTGAGCCTGCAAGTCATTGCCGCGGTGTACGCGGCTGCGACCGGCATGGTGATCGTGGACGAGGCCTATGCGGAGTTCGCCCGGCCCGGTACGCCCAGTGCGCTGCAGCTGCTGCCCGGGCGGGAACGGCTCGTCGTGACTCGAACCATGTCCAAGGCGTTCGGGATGGCCGGTCTCCGTCTGGGTTACCTCGCCGGCGATCCTGCGGTGGTCGAAGCGCTGCAACTGGTCCGGCTGCCCTACCACCTCTCGACACTGACCCAAGTCGTCGCCCGCGTCGCCCTGTCCTACCGCGACCAGCTGTTGGCCACCGTGCAGGCGGTCTGTGCCCAGCGGGACCGGATCGTGGCAGCGCTGCCGGAGTTCGGACTGACGGCTGTGCCCAGCGATGCGAACTTTGTCCTGGTGGGCGGCTTCGGAGACTCCTCCGAGGCGTGGCAGGCATTACTGGGCCAAGGGGTACTGGTCCGCGATCTTGATATCGCCGGGTATCTGCGGGTCACCGCTGGGACGCCTGCCGAGACCGGCGCTCTGCTGAGCGCCCTGCGGGCCGTGCACCAGGCGATGCCGCGTCCTGCGGACCATGGGGGACAATTACCTGCATGAACCGCACAGCACGGGTCGAACGCGCGACGTCGGAGACCAAACTCGTCGTCGAGGTGGATCTGGACGGAGCCGGACGGGCCGATGTCGCCACCGGCGTCGGGTTCTACGACCACATGCTGACAGCACTGGCCAAGCACAGCGGCATCGACCTCACTGTGCACGCTGAAGGTGACCTGCAGGTCGACTCACATCACACCGTGGAGGACGTGGCCATCGCGCTCGGCGAGGCCTTCGCCGAAGCCCTCGGGGACAAGGCCGGGATCACCCGCTATGGCGACGCGCTGGTCCCGATGGACGAGGTGCTCGTCCAGGCAGCGGTGGACCTGTCCGGCCGACCCTATGTGGTCCACGCCGAGCCGGAGAACATGGCGGCGATGATCGGAGCGGACTACCCGACCAGCCTGACCGCGCACGTCTTCGAGTCCTTCGCGTTCTCCGCCGGGATCACCCTGCACATCCGGGTGCTGCACGCCGGGCGCGATGCCCATCACATCGTCGAGGGCCAGTTCAAGGCAGTGGCCCGCGCGCTGCGCACCGCCATCGCCCTGGACCCGCGGGTCGGCGGTGTGCCCAGTACCAAGGGCAGGTTGTGAATTTCGGCGTCGTCCTGATCGCGGCGGCCGGATTCCTGCTCGGCGGGGCGTTCTCGATGGCCCGGCTCAAGAACGACGGGGAACGAAAAGGCCCAGCGCAATTCGTAGTTGCGGGGGTGCTCGTTCTGCTCGCGGCGTATCTGATTGTCGCGGGCATCATCCAGTTCGGACGGGAGTGAGCACGCTGGCTACCCGCCGGCCGCGTGTCGTGATCCTCGACTACGGCAGCGGCAACCTACGCTCGGCTCAACGCGCTCTGGAACGGGCCGGAGCCGAGGTCTCCGTGACCGCCGACCGCGCCGCAGCGCTGGATTGTGATGGCCTTGCTGTGCCGGGCGTGGGCGCCTTCGCCGCATGCATGCGCGGTCTGCACCGAGTGGACGGACCCCGGATCATCGACCGGAGGCTGGCCGGCGGGCGGCCGGTTCTCGGCATCTGTGTGGGGATGCAGGTGCTCTTCGAGCGGGGTCTCGAGGGCAGCGTCGAGACCGAGGGCTGTCACCAGTGGCCTGGCGTCGTCGACCGACTGAAGGCACCGGTTGTACCGCACATGGGCTGGAATACCGTTGCTCCGCCGCATAACTCGCAACTGTTCGCGGGAGTGGAATCCGAACGATTCTATTTCGTTCACAGTTACGCGGCGCAATCCTTCCCGGTCGAGCAGCAAGCCCCCTTTGCCCCGCCGCTGGTGACCTGGGCCGAGCACGGTGCGGCATTCGTCGCGGCAGTCGAGAACGGCGCGTTGTCAGCTACCCAGTTCCATCCGGAGAAGTCCGGGGATGCCGGCGCCACCCTGTTGGCGAACTGGTTGGGCTCCTTCTGAGCTGCTCGGCGCGTCAGGCGGCAAATCGAAAGCGTGTGCAGTCCTTCGGGAACGCGAACCAGGCCATCGCACGTACGGGCGTCAGGACCACGAGACCGCCGCCGTCGACCCAGGACTCCGGGCCGGGTGCGTAGCCGAGGTCGTGGTACTTCTGGAAGGCCGTGGACAGCCGGGCACCTAGCCCGTCGGCCGGTGCCCTGGTCGACTCGGACCTGCCCTCGACGATCACCGCCTCGGTCCCGCTCTCCAGGTTGAGCGCGCACGCTGGGTTCTCGGCGAGATTGCGAGCATGACGGGTGGTGGGTGAGCCGTCGTAGAAGAACCGACCTTCCAACCAAACGCCCCAGCGCGGAACGACATGCGGGGTGCCATCGGGTCGCACCGTCGCGAGCCAGTAGTGGTGTGCGGCGATCAGTCGTTCCTCGACCTCGGGCCAGTCGAGCAGGCCTTCGGAACTCGTGGGGATTCCGTAGCCGGCCGGAATGATGGGGCGGTCACGGATAGGGGGATCGGAGTCAACAGTCATGAGTCGCAGATTAAGTGCACCCAACGACAGTCAATTGACTCGGCTGAGGTCGCGCACGGCCAGGCAGTCGGTCTAAACTGTGCGTAATTGAAACATCACTCAGAGTTCCTAATCCCCACGCCTAGCGGGTTGCCATGCGGGTAGCACGGTCCGCCTTCGGCAAGGCCTGTGTCGGCATCGCAGTGGCCGGCCTGCTGACCGCACTTCTGCCGGCGTCGACGGCCTCGGCTGCGCCCGTGCGCCCGACGTTCACGATTACCGCGATCGTGACCGGACTGAATATCCCGTGGGACGTCGCGCAGACGCCGGACGGGACGCTGCTCTTCGACCAGCGTGCGGGAGGCATGTCGGTCCGGCGGACCAACGGCACCACCGGCCCGCTGAGTGCTGACTTCAGTGACCTGTTCGCTGCTGGAGAGACCGGTCTCATGGGTTTGGTGCTCGACCCCGGGTTCGCGAGCAACCGGCGCTTCTACACCTGTCAGGGCCATCAGGACGCGACGGGTAAGGAAATCCAGGTCATCGCCTGGACGGTCAACACCGGCTACACAGCGGCGACGCGCGTGGCCGACCCGTTGCTGGGCGACATCCCGGTGAATGCGGGGAGCGGCCGGCACGGCGGGTGCAGGCTCCGGTTCGACTCCACGGCCTCCCTGATGGTGAGCACCGGCGACAGCACCGTCGGCACATTTCCCCAGGATCTGACGTCGCTGGCCGGCAAGATCTTGCGGATCAACCCGATGACCGGTGCCCCGGCGGCCGGCAATCCACGGATCAACTCGCCGAACCCGAACACCCGTCTGCTGTGGAACTACGGGCACCGCAACCCGCAGGGACTCGCGCTACGGCCCAACGGGCAGATGTTCAACGTCGAGCACGGGCCGGCAATCGAGGACGAGGTGAACCTGCTCCTCAAGGGTCGCAACTACGGCTGGAACCCGGTCGGTGCCGGTGGCTCGTACAACGAGGCTGTGCCGATGACCGACCTGCAGGAGTTCCCGAACGCCAAGCCCGCCTCATGGACGTCCGGCGCAACGGGGGCGACCTGTGGAGCGACGTTCCTGGTGGGAGCCGGGTGGAAGAGCTGGGCGGGGTCGATGATCGTCGCCCAACTCCAGGGTGCCTCCCTGCTTCGCTTCACCTTCAACGGCCGGGGACAACTGACCAGTCAGGAGCTCATCCCCGAATTCACCAACACCTACGGCAGACTGCGCACCGCCCAGCTCGGCACCGACGGCTCGTTGTACGTCACGACCGCGAACGGCGGCGGCGGTGACGTGATCCTGAAGGTCACCCCGACCGGCTAGGTCGCTGGGGTACACCGCCACCTACGTCGTGCAGGTGGTGCACGACGTCGTGGATGAAGTACCGGGCGAATGAGTCCACCGTGAACTGTGCGCCGTCGCTGCGTCGGCCGGTTCGCTGCCACTGATCGTCGATGACCGAGTCCAGCAGCGCGGCGAAGGACCGTGCTGCCTCGTCGAGCTCGGCTGCGACGACGGCTGGATCCTGATCGCCGTACCGCGCCTCTATGGCCGTGGCGTCCTGGTCCCAGTTCTCGAAGTCCGGATCGTCACGGGCCAGCATCAGCCTCAGCCGCGCCTCGAAGCGATGACACACATCGCGGACATGACAGCCGTACTCCAGGGGCGACCACGTCGACGGTTCGGGGCGCAGCCGCGCGCCCTGCCTGCGCAGTACTTCCTGCCAGGCGGCGGCGCCGGACCGCAACATCGCCGGCACGTCTCGCGCTGCCACATCACGGCCGTCCAGACCGCAGTCGGGGCATGGGCTATGGAGCACCCACGTCCAGTCCTTGGTGTCCGGAGCAATATCCATGAGCGCAGGCTATGTCCGGGAAGCCCCGCCTCGGCGCCGGCGACCTCCAGTAGTCCGGTTTCCTGCGAAGGATGGCCGACCCGACCCTTCTGTGCTCGATCGCGTCACCAGCGGCCGTGATGCACGACCTCGTCCAGACCACGACGCCCACGACGCAGCGAGGGTGACTTCACGTCCGGCAGCCGGTAGCCGACCGAGACCACTCCGATCGGGCTGAAGCTTTCAGGCACGCCGAACGCGGCCCGCAGCTGCGGAATGTGCTCCGGCGGGACCCCGAAGAAGCAGGCGCCCAGTCCCTCGTCGACGGCGGTCTGCAGCATGAGCATGGCGGCCATCCCGGTGTCGATGTCCCAGTAGGGCACCGGCCAACGACTCTCGTCACGGTCGGTCCAGGCCTTGTCTGGCTCCGCGTAGCGGTCCAAGTAGGCGTCCTTGTGTGCGAAGCAGACGATCAGCAGGGGCGCCGTAGTCATTCCGGTCAGCCACGAGTCGCTGTCGCCATCCTCGGTGGTCGCCGACCAGAACAGCTCCCGATCGGTGCTGGATTCCAGGACCAGGAAACCCCAGCCTTGCGAGAACCCCGCCGAAGGCGCGTGCAGGGCATTGGCCAGCAGCCGGTCGCGAACGTCTGTCGGCACCGGACGCGTCGGGTCGTAGGCGCGCACCATCCGCCGGCGACGAACTACCTCGGAAAACTCCATCCACACCAGAATGCCACCACCGTCCCGCTGCCTACTCTCGGATTCTCGGGCACGGCAAACCGCAGTAGTTGCCCGGCGGAAGCTGTCCACTGGCGTGATGGTCCTGTACGCCGACGAGGAGCCCTTCACGCTGATGACCCCACACGTACATGTTCGCCGGCTGGATCACCTTCAGCGCCAACGAGATCGGAACGGAGGTGGTCGCGCAGGCACAGGTGCTGATGCGGGCCTCGGATCCGATCTTGGAGATGGCCATGGCACTGGGCGGTCACCATCAGGAAGACGTCGCCGCCACTCGACCAAGTGAGGGCTCGTAGGCTTGCTAGGTGAGCCTGATCCTGCTGCCCGCCGTGGATGTGGCCGGCGGGCAAGCGGTGCGCCTGGTGCAAGGTGCGGTCGGGAGCGAGATCGCCTACGGCTCGCCCCTGGACGCGGCCCTGACCTGGCAACGCGAGGGCGCTGAATGGATCCATCTGGTCGACCTCGACGCTGCGTTCGGTCGCGGGAACAACAGCGAGCTGATCGCCGACGTGGTCGGCCGGCTCGATGTGCACGTCGAGTTGTCCGGCGGGATCCGGAACGAGCCGGCCCTGACGGCTGCGTTGGGCACCGGATGTGCTCGGGTGAACCTGGGTACGGCGGCGCTGGAAGATCCCGAGTGGACCGCTGCGGCCATCGCCGCGTACGGGGATCGGATCGCCGTGGGGCTCGACGTGCGGGGCGAGACCCTCTCGGCCCGCGGCTGGACCCGCGACGGTGGACACCTGTGGGATGTTCTAGCCCGGCTGGACGGGCAAGGATGTGCGCGCTACGTCGTGACCGACGTGCACCGCGACGGAACGCTGACCGGCCCCAACCTCGAGCTGCTCCGGAAGGTGTGCGCCGCCACGGACCGACCGGTCATCGCCAGCGGGGGAGTGTCCACTCTGGACGATCTGCGAGTGCTGGCCGCGCTGGTGGCTGAAGGCGTGGAGGGAGCGATCGTCGGAAAGGCGCTCTATGCCGGCGCATTCACCCTTCCCGAAGCGATGGCGGCACTGCGATGAGCCTTCGACGAATCACCTCCGGTGGCCCCTGGGAGGACGTCGTCGGCTACTGCCGGGCGGTGGTGGCCGGGCCCTGGGTGCTGGTGTCCGGTTCGACAGCGACCGTCGACGGCCAGGTCGTCGGCGTCGGGGACATGTACGCGCAGACCGTCGCCGCATTCGGTGTCGCGCTGGACGGGCTCCGACGAGCGGGGCTCGACGCGTCCGACGTCGTCCGAACCCGGATCTATCTCACGGACATGAGCCGCCAACCCGAGGCCGGACGCGCCCACCATGAACTCTTCGCCGACCACCCGCCGGCCAACACCACCGTCGAAGTGAGCGCACTGGCTCATCCCGATCACCTCGTCGAGGTGGAGATCGACGCCTACCGCGAGCCGGCATGACAAGCAGGCGGCCAGGGTGAGCGTCGCGGTCCGGGTGATCCCCTGCCTGGATGTCGCCGGCGGGCGGGTGGTCAAGGGCGTGAACTTCGTGGCTCTCCGCGACGCCGGCGATCCGGTCGAGATGGCGAGGATCTACGACGCGGAGGGTGCCGACGAGCTTGTCTTTCTCGACATCACAGCGTCCTCCGACGAGCGGGAGACGACCTACGACGTCGTACGGCGTACGGCGGAGACTGTGTTCATCCCGCTGACCGTTGGAGGTGGCATCCGGTCGGCCGCCGATGTCGACCGCCTGCTGCGCGCCGGCGCCGACAAGGTCGGGGTGAACACCGCTGCAGTGGCCCGGCCGGAACTACTCGACGAGATCGCGGCCGAGTTCGGCTCCCAGGTTCTTGTGCTCTCCGTCGATGCCCGCCGCAAGCCTGCCCCTGGTACGCCGTCCGGGTTCGAGGTCACCACGCACGGCGGCCGCTCGGGCACCGGTAGGGACGCGCTGGCTTGGATCTCCGAGGGGATCGAGCGGGGGGTCGGGGAGATTCTGCTGAACTCGATGGACGCCGACGGCACCCGAGCCGGCTACGACCTGGCGATGATCACCTCGGCACGCGCGATCAGCAGCGTGCCGCTCATCGCCAGCGGCGGGGCAGGACGGCTCGAGCACTTCGCCCCTGCTGTGGTCGCGGGGGCCGACGCAGTCCTGGCGGCGAGCGTCTTCCATTTCGGACAGCTCCGGATCACCGACGCCAAAGCGGCGCTGGACGCGGCCGGGCATCCGGTCAGACGGGCACAGAGGTAGCCCGCGAATTCGTTACCCAGGCTAAAGAGCTGGCCAGCGCGGTTGTAAGCTGGGGCCATCCCCCATCGGAACGGAGTTGCTGTGCCACGCCCGCGTGACCCCGTGCTCCGACGCGGTTTCCGGTTGATCGGCCAGGCCATCCGCAGCCAGCCCAGGATCTTCGCCGTCGCCCTGATCGGAAGCGCCCTGTTCGGCGTGATGAGCGTGGGTTCGGCCTACGTCGTGGGAGCGGTCGCCGGCCGGGTCATCCTGCCTGCCTTCGAGCAGGGACGGGTCACAACGGCCGCTCTCGCCCTGTCGGTCGTGGCGATCGTCGGCGTCGCCGTCCTGAAGATTCTCGGCATCATCGGGAGGCGGTTGTTCGCCGGGATCATGCAATACCGCCTGCAGGCCGACTATCGCCGGCAGGTCACCCGGCAGTACCTACGGCTGCCGTTGTCCTGGCACCAGCAGCACCCGACCGGGCAACTGCTGTCCAACGCCAATAGCGACGTCGAAGCCGCCTGGTTCTTCGTGGCCCCCCTTCCGTTCGCCTGTGGCGCCCTGCTGATGCTGGTCATCACGATCGTCGCGCTGTTCCTGACCGATCCGGTCCTGGCGATCGTCGGCGGAGTCGTCATCCCGCTGGTCTTCGTGGTCAACATCGCGTACTCGAAGGTGATGTCGCCCCGGATCAGCCGGGCCCAGCAACTGCGCGCCGAGGTGAGCGAGATCGCGCACGAGAGCTTCGATGCTGCACTCGTGGTGAAGACCCTCGGCCGCGAACAGCGCGAGATCGATCGCTTCGCCGAGCGCACCGCGGTCCTGCGCAACTGCCTGGTCTCGGTCGGGCGCGTACGAGGGCTCTTCGATCCGATCATGGAGTCGTTGCCGACCCTTGCCACCCTGGCCGTGCTGACCCTGGGCGTCGGCAGGGTCGCGGCGGGGGAGACCGCCACCGAGGATCTGGTCTTTATCGCCTACTTGTTCACTGTCCTGGCGCTACCGATCCGCGCCCTGGGCTGGGTGCTGGGTGAATTGCCGCGCGCCGTCGCCGGCAACGACAGAGTCACCGACGTACTGACCGCGACCGGTGAGACGCCCTACGGCACCCAGGTCCTGCCCGGCGGCGATGGCCCCGCTCACCTTGCCGCCGAGGAGGTCACGTTCGGCTATGCGGGGGAGCCAGCCCCGACCCTGGAACGGATCACCCTCGACGTACCGGCCGGACGCTCGATCGCCATCGTCGGACCGACCGGATCCGGTAAGTCGACCCTGGCCAACGTGCTGGTCCGCCTCGTCGACCCGGACAGCGGCACGGTGCTGGTCGACGACATCGACGTCCGCGGGCTTCGGCAGGGGGAGCTCACCCGCAACGCGACGCTCGTCAGCCAGACAACCTTCCTCTTCGATGACACCGTCACCGGCAACGTCACGCTCGGCGGAGACTACGACTCCGAAAGGGTCTGGGAGGCACTGAGCTTAGCCGCGGCGGATGAGTTCGTCGCGGCCCTGCCCGACGGCGTGGACACCCAGATCGGCGAACGCGGTGCCACCCTGTCCGGTGGCCAACGTCAGCGCCTGGCGCTGGCCCGCGCGCTGGTCCGAAAACCGCGTCTCCTGGTCATGGACGACGCCACGAGCAGCGTCGACCCGACCGTCGAGGCACGCATCCTGTCCGGCCTTCGGCGGGCCGGCTGGCCCGCCACGGTCGCGGTGATCGCCTCCCGCAAGGAGACGACCACCCTGGCCGACGAAGTTGTCTTCGTGGCTGACGGCCAGATCAAGGCTCGGGGCAGCCACGAACATCTCGAACGCACCGTGTCGGGCTACGCCGCGCTCGTGCAGGCCTACGACGGGGCTCCCGTGAGG
>JBPCPI010000024.1:0-3448 GCA_050999295.1 Geodermatophilaceae bacterium
CGATGGCAGCGACGGAAAGCCATCGGACCATCCCCGGATCGTCGGTCCCTGCAGTCGCTGCAAGCGTTTGGGCAGGCTGCGTTCTATGCGGGTTCGGACGCGCAGCTGCCGGTCAGCCGTGCCTACCGTGTGAGGGTCCGCTCCGAACTCAGCTCGGGTAGAAGATGATTCCGCCTTGACCGGGCTCGATCCGGCGCCCGGTGACTTCGACGCCGACCAGGCGTACGACGTGTTCGCGGGCTCCGAGGGCCCAGGGCCGCAGACCGCCGTCCAGCACCGAGCGGACCGATCGGCGTCGGTTTCCTCCTCCAGCCGTCCCCGGATTAGCACGCTCCATCCGCTGCGGGACCAGGCGACGAGGTCGTCGACCTCGAGGGCGGCGATGGCGTTCCCCTGGGCGGCGGCCATCAGGTCGCCGTCCGGTGTGGTGCTGGCCAGGACGTCCCGCCCCTCCAGCAGGTAGTTGACCGGGATGACGGAGATGCGATCGTGGGCGACGTAGGCGAGCCGGTCGACCGGCATCGTAGCGGCGAATTCCAGGCATGCCGGCTCGGTCAGCCGCACGAGGCTCCGCGCGGGCGGTTGGTCGGTCATTGGTGGTCAGGGGCGCAGGTACCGCATTGCGGTCCTGTTTCCCCATCCCCCTTTCAATCCGTACGGCCGGTTTTCCCGCATACGGCTTACCGATGATCTTCTTGGCATGGTTACGCTGCCTTCGGGTAGCGGACGGTGCCGCGCAGTTGGTAGACGCCGTGCCCTTGAAACCAGTTTTCAGTCCACTGCTTGGTCTGTCCGGCACGCAGGTTGCGGCCCCGCTTCTTGACCATCAAGCGGCGCAGCCGCCACACACGTAGCGGTCCAGGCCAGTGAACTTGTCGGCGGCGCTGCCGGTACGGAAGTAGTTGCCCCAACCGCGCAGGATCGGGTTCAGGCCGTCGATGACGACCCTGATGTCGGTCCCGCCGCGGCCGTAGGTGCCGCGAGGAACGCATCGCCCGTATGGTCGGAACGTCACTTCGTGATAGACGACCCGTCATTTTCGCTTCTGCCGCCTGGATGCAGCGACACGAAACGTAACAGGCGCTGGACTACACAGCGCCTGTTACGGTCGCCCCGACCCGGGCAGGGCGTCCAGTCTGCCGGAGTATTCGTTCTCGTCGATCTCACCGCTGGCGAAACGCTCGGCGAGAATACGCTCAGGCGAGGGGCGCACGGCGGGCGAAGCCGACGGTCCAGTCGCACTGCGAGGAGATCGGAGGAGCAAGACGACGCCCACGATCAGCGCGCCCCAGAAGACGATCATGCCGAGGGTCATCAGCGTCCACCACCCCCAGCCACTCATGTGCTCGCCGTACCACAACATCAGCTGATCCTTTCGCTATCGGGCCGGTGTCCGGCGTGGTGCCCCGGATTGGCCGACAACCCCAATGTCGTCGTTCCCAGTCGACGGCGACAGAGACCTTCGTCTCTTCCGTGAAAAGTCTTCCGTTTCCGTGCTGTCGACCCTCGCGATCACGCGCGGAACCCGCAGACTGTCAGGGCACGAAGACGGCCGGGCCCGAACGGTCCGCCGACCTGGGACCTGCGACGGAGATACTCGGATGGAAAAGTTCTCACTGACGGCCCTGGCCCGTCAGCAACTCACCCTCGCGCAGAACGCGTCGAGCGGTCGCAGCGCGCACACCGTGTACGGCGGACATGAGCACGTGCTGCGGCAAACGCTGATTGCGCTGGCGGCCGGCCAGGTACTCGCTGAACACGAAAATCCAGGGGAGGCGACCGTCCACGTCCTGCAGGGCCGCGTCCGGCTGCAGGCCGGCGACACGTCCTGGGAAGGCTCAGCCGGAGACATTCTGATCGTCCCCGACTCGCTGCACACGCTGGAGGCACTCGAGGCCACCGCCGTGCTGCTGACCGTGGCCAAGCACCGTTAGCGCCAGTCGCAAGGCTCGGCCGCCAAGGGCCTTTTGGCCCTATGTCGTCAGGTGAATTGCGGCAACACTGTGGCCATGACCGTCAACGCCCCAGTACGAGAGCCAGATCTCACCGCACACACGTGCTGGGCGCTGCTGCGCTCTACCTCAGTCGGCCGGCTGGCCGTGCACACCGTCGACGGGATCGACATCTTCCCGATCAACTACGTCGTCGATCACGGCGCCATCGTCTTCCGTACCGCGGATGGCACCAAACTCCTCGGCGCGGTGTCAGACGCCCCCGTCGCCTTCGAAAGTGACGGCACGGACCCGAAAACGGGCGAGGCCTGGAGCGTGGTCGTCAAGGGCCAGGCCCACCTGATCCGGGGCATCGGCGAACTGCGCGACACCCAGGCACTGCCGCTGTTCCCATGGCACTCCGGTCCAAAGCAGAAATTCGTCCGTGTCGAGCCCGATCACATCACGGGGCGGCGGTTCCGAATCGCCGACCCGAGTGCCTGGGCTACGGTGATGTCGGACGTACCCCGAGCGGGACTCGAATGATGCGGGCAGCGGTCCAGGAGATTCCCGCCGCACCTGACCGAACACAGCTCCGGCTGGCCACGCGGATGTTGATGCTCGGCACCCTCGGATTCCTGATCAACTTCTGGGCGTGGGCGTTGATCAGCCCGCTCGGGGCGACCTACCGCGACGAGCTGGGGCTCTCGTCCTTGCAGCAGGCGCTGCTGGTGGCGGTGCCCGTGTTGGTGGGTTCACTGGGACGGATACCGGTGGGAGCACTCACCGACCGTTTCGGTGCCCGGGTGATGTTTCCCGCGGTCAGCGCGCTGACCATTCTTCCAGTCCTATTCGTCGGCCTGGCCGGGACGTCGTTCGTGCGGCTGATCATCGGTGGCTTCTTCCTGGGGATCGGTGGCACTGCGTTCGCGGTGGGGGTCCCGCTGGTCAACGCCTGGTTCCCACCGGCACGACGCGGCCTGGCGATCGGCATCTTCGGCGTCGGCATGGGCGGCACCGCCCTCTCGGCGTTCACCACGATCCGGCTCGGCGATGCCTACGGCCGCAGCGCGCCGTTCCTCCTGGTCGCGGTGCTGCTCGGTCTCTACGCCGTGGTCGCCGTGCTGCTGCTGCGCTCGCCGCCGGGTCTGTCCGCGCCGGGCGGCTCATTCCTGCAGCGCACCGTCGCCACGTTGCGCCTGCCCGCCACCTCTCAGCTGTCCCTGCTCTACGCAGTCGGCTTCGGTGGCTTCGTCGCCTTCAGCGTCTACCTCCCCACCTACCTGCGAAACGCCTACGAGCTGACCGTCGGAGACGCGGCGCTGCGCACCGCGGGCTTCGTGGTCCTTGCCGTGGCGGCTCGGCCCCTCGGTGGCTGGTTGTCGGATCGATCGGGCCTCGTACCTGTGCTGGCGATTGCCTTTGTTGCCGCCGGGGTATTCGCTGCGATCACCGCGGCTGAGTTCGCACTCGTTCCCGTTGCCACGATCGGTTTCCTCGGGCTGGCGGCCGCACTC
>JBPCPI010000214.1:0-4432 GCA_050999295.1 Geodermatophilaceae bacterium
GCGATCAGCGCGCCGAACATCCCCCCTTTCTGCACGGAGAAGTTCCAACCCATGTACTCGCCGACCAGCACGATGCCGACGCCGAGTCCCCAGATGTGGGCCGGTCCAAGAACCTTCTTGAGCGTCAGATGACTACCGGGAATGGAGGGGTTCGCGACGGCTTTGGCGAGTTCGGACTCCCTGCGGTCGGGCCGGGCTCTCGTCATGCCCTCTCCTCCGTTACCGCCGGCAGCTGCACGTCGCTTGGAGCGGCAAGCAACTCGTCGATGCCCTCCACCGACGTCGTAAGGAACTCCTCGTCGTACTCACGACCCACCTTCATCGCGTCCTGGACCATCCACACCGCGAGCAAGGCGCTGATGATCCATGCCAGGTACTGGGCAATCTGCAAGATCATGTCGTCCCTCTCGAACGGGGGCTTGGGACGGTACCGGTAGGCGGCCCGAAGCGTTCACGAATGACTTCCCGGTATTCCCGGAAGGACATCACGTACACGTAGGCCAGATAGCCACCGATCACTGCGATCGTCAGCAGTAGCGCCAACGGCTTGAGCGGGTACTGCTCGGATCCTGGCCGCGGAGCATTGGCGGCAACTTGAGCATTGGCACCTTCGAGGTCCGTCAATTCCTCGTCGATGAGCTTCTGATACTGGTCACGCTCGGTTTGCGTGATAGGCAGTTCGGAGAGCGGCTGCACCGTCGATGTGTCCGCAGCGTCGCTGGCGCTGCTGTAGTACGTCACGCCGAAAAGGATTGCGAAGAGCAGGATCAGGATGAACGCCGAGTCGATGAGCTGTCCGCGCCGACTCTGGATCGGCGGAATGTAGTTGGGACGCATGTCAGCGCCGGCTTCTGCACTCATGCCGCTGCCTCACCTCTTCGCTTGAGTTGGCGGACCACCTTGATCTCGCGCAGATGCGCGACGTCCCGGCGGTAGATGAAGTCCTTGTCACGGCGGTAGTTCCTCACGAGGTTGAGCATCGACGCGATGTTGTAGACAAGCAGCACGGCGCCGGAAGCGATGAGGACCACCTTGGTGGCCGAATCCGGCATCACCTGCCACAAGGCGATGACCGTGAAGGGAATGGTCACCACCAGCAAGACCACGAACAAGACAGCCATCGCCGCGTCGCGCTGGTACATCGTGTGCATCTCGGACCGGACACTCGCCTCGGCAGCCTCGTCCTCCGGACGGAACACCGACTCGGCCGCTGAGATCACCTCCGCGGGCAGTCCCACTTCCTCGTCGTCCACAGAACAACCTCCCGGTTCGTCCGACGCCGCCATGCGCCGAGCAGCCAGCCCGACGCTGGCGTTCCGCGCAGGGACGGAGTTTGCACCTGCGCCGCAGGTCATGGCAAGGGTTTGGGCGCACCGATCGTCGCCTGGGAAGAAACCGTGTGTATCCTCAGGCGACCGCCGACGGGTGTCGGCAGCGGTCGGCCATCATGTTCTCCGAGGAGCCGCGGATGTGCGGAATCGTTGGGTTACACCTCAAGGACCCTGCCCTCGAGCCTCGTCTCGGTGCGCTTCTTGTGCCGATGATCGAGGACCTGACCGGCCGCGGTCCAGACTCCGCCGGCCTGGCCCTGTACGACCGGGGCGTCCCGGACGGGTCGTTGCGTTGGTCCTTGCGCGGCCCCGACTCCGGCTGCGACTGGTCCGCGCTGGCCGAGCGCCTGGGCGAGGACATCGGGCAGCCGACGGACATCGAGGTCAAGGTCGACGTCTGCCTCCTGACCGTCAAGGCCCCGGTCGATCAGGTCCGCGCGCGGCTTTGCCAGATCGCGCCGCAGGTCAGCGTTGTCGGGGTCGGTGAGGCGATGACGCTGTACAAGGACGTCGGTACCGCCCGGCAGGTCTGCGACCGGTATGGCATTGGATCGGCCGACGGATACCAAGGGGTCGGGCACACCAGGATGGCCACCGAGTCCGCTGTCACCACGAGGCATTCGCACCCGTTCTCACCCGCGCCCGACCTTGCGCTGGTACACAACGGCTCGTTCTCCAATCACGCCTCGATCCGGCGACGGCTGGAGGACCAGGGCCTGACATTCGAGACCGACAACGACTCCGAGGTCGCCGCGCGCTACATCGGGGACCGGCTCGACCAGGGCGACAGCCTGGACGACGCCATGCGGATGGTCCTGAAGGACTTCGACGGCTTCTTCACGTTGCTGGTCACATCCCGCGACGAGTTCGCGGTGATGCGGGACGCCTTCGCCTGCAAGCCGCTGGTCGTCGCCGAGACCGAGGCCTACGTGGCTGTCGCGAGCGAGTACCACGCACTTGCCACCCTGCCGGGGATCGACGACGCCCGCGTCTTCGAGCCTCAGCCCGAGGAAGTGCATTCTTGGGTGGTGAAGAAGTGACCCAGGTGCTGAGCGCACCAGTCACCGAAGTCGTCCTGAGCTGCAGCGAGCCGACGACCCGGCAGATCAACAGCCGGCTCCGCGAGTTGCCCGAGGGCAGCGTCGTTCGAATCACCCATGCACGCGGCACCCACAACCTCGCCGTCGGACTGCGCCACCGTCTCGACATCACCATCGAAGGAAACGCCGGCTACTACACCGCCGGGTTGTCCGACGGCCCGGACGCCACTGTCGAGGGATCTGTCGGTTGGGGACTGGCCGAGAACTTCATGCGCGGCGTGGTTCGGGTGCGCGGCAACGCCTCGGAATCCGCTGCCGCGACCGCGCACGGCGGCACGGTGGTCGTACATGGGGACGCCTCGTCGCGGGCGGGCATCTCGCTCAAGGGCGGCACGCTCGCCGTGGCCGGCGACGTCGGCCACATGAGCGGGTTCATGGCTCAGGCCGGGACAATTCTCGTCGGTGGTGATGCCGGGCACGCCCTGGGTGACAGCCTCTACGAGGCCGTGATCTATGTCGGCGGAGCGGTCCGGTCCCTCGGGTCGGACAGCCGGGTCGAGGACCTCACGGAGGCCGACGTACGACGAGTCCGCGACATCCTCGACATCGCCGGCCGGGACGCAGGTTTCGACCACATCGATCCGGAGAACATCACCCGCGTGGCCTCAGCCAAGCAGCTGTATAACTTCGACGCCCTGAAGAACCAGAAGTACTAGCGATGAGCACCGAACGTGCGGTCGACCTACCCATGCCGGCGCCCGGTCGGGTTCAGGCCGGGCAGAGCCGTCGGGCAAGCGCGACCTTTCCGCCGGAGATGGTGGGTCAGATCCAGACCATGGCTGACACGGGGCGCTATGAGATCCGCGGCTGGGGTGCCAAGCGCCGGGTACCCAATTTCGACGATCTGTCGTTCCTGACGGCCTCGGTGTCCCGCTATCCGCTGGAGGGCTACCGGGAGGCATGTGACACCACGACGGTGCTTGGCTCCCGTTACGCGAGCAAGCCTCTCGTCCTCGATATCCCCATCACCATCGCCGGGATGAGCTTCGGCTCGCTGTCGGCGCACGCGAAGGAGTCGCTGGGACGCGCGGCGACGGCGGTGGGGACATCGACGACCACGGGCGACGGCGGTATGACGACCGAGGAGCGGCGGGCCTCCACGCGGCTGGTCTACCAGTGCCTGCCGTCCCGGTACGGCTTCAATACGGCGGACCTGCACCAGGCCGACGCCATCGAAGTCGTGATCGGGCAGGGGGCCAAGCCCGGCGGCGGCGGGATGCTGCTCGGTGAGAAGGTGAGCGAGCGGGTGGCCGGCATGCGGACACTGCCCGCCGGGATCGACCAGCGTTCGGCCAGCCGGCACCCCGACTGGACCGGACCGGATGACCTGACCATCAAGATCGCTGAACTGCGTGAGGCCACCGGCTGGGAGAAGCCCATCTATGTCAAGCTCGGGGCAACCCGGGTGGCGAACGACGTCAAGCTGGCTGTCGCCGCCGGCGCGGACGTCGTCGTCGTCGACGGGATGCAGGGCGGCACAGGCGCGACGCAGGAGGCGTTCATAGAGCACACCGGCATCCCCACGCTGGCCGCAGTACGACTTGCCTCGGACGCATTACGCGAGATCGGCAAATCCCAGGAGGTGCAGCTCATCGTGTCGGGGGGCATCCGGACCGGTGCGGATGTGGCCAAGGCGTTGGCGCTGGGCGCGGACGCCGTCGCGATCGGTGTGGGTGCGCTGGTGGCGCTGGGTTGCAACAGCCAGACGTACCTGCAGGACGGCCGGGAGTACGACGCCACCGAGGATTTCCTGGCTCTCGGAACCGCGCCTGGTTACTGTCACCACTGCCAGACCGGACGCTGCCCGACGGGGATCACTACCCAGGATCCGCTGCTCGAGGCCCGGCTTGATCCCGAGGTGGGTGCGCGGTGGGTGACGAATTACCTCAAGGCGATGACGATGGAGCTCACGACGCTCACGCGTGCCTGTGGGAAGTCGAGTGTGCACAATCTCGAGCCGGAGGACCTGGTGGCACTGACGATCGAAGCGGCCGCCATGGC
>JBPCPI010000009.1:0-4497 GCA_050999295.1 Geodermatophilaceae bacterium
GACGGCGTCCCCGTTCGCCACGACACCGTCCAAATCATGCCCCAGGTGCGCGGGACACAGGCGTTTCAGAGGGTCTTCACGAAGAAGGCAAGCCAGGGCAAGGACTACGAGCTGGGCACCAACGTGCTCAAAGGCCCCTGGTGTGGCGGGTTCCGGAGAGACGTTGCGCTGCTCGGACCAAGGACTGAAATCAAGCTGTACTCCCGCTGGCCGGACTTCCTCGGGAGATACATACTGCACTGTCACAACGTTGTCCACGAGGACCACTCCATGATGGCGCGGTGGGAGATATTACCGCCTGGCCAAGGCTTTGACGGTCCGAAGATGGACTCCGAGGTCTACGGGAGGGATATGCCTCCACAACATCTCGAGCTGCGGCCCGCGCGCTGCTCCTCCGAGCACGGCGAGCGCCTGCCCCACGGCGGCGCTCACGGTCACCCGGGGGGCGCCCCTCATGGAGAGATGGAGCGAGACGGTCCGAATCACGACCCAACCGACGGTTCCATGACCATGCCCGGAAGCTGAGGTCATGCCAGCTCACGACAAGATGCCCGCGCCCTCTGGCGCTGCAGGTCCGGACGCGGTGGAGCCGCCCGGTACGACTGCCTCGGGCAAGCGCGGAGCGCCGTCCGCGCCGCCTGCCATTCTCCATCCTCATCCGCAGCCCCGTATGGGGCCGCCAAAGCAGCACACCGACGGTGACACAACGTACGTGGAGACGGCCGAAGGCATCTTCGCCGAGCTGGATCCGTTTCGCTTTCCGCCCGGCACCAACCTCCTTCCCACCGTGTACACGGACGTCTTCGACAGCCTGGGGCACGAGGTGCCGAACACGCTGCCGTGCACGCCGAGAGACCCGTACCACCTGCACGACGGCGACCCGGTCGTCACCGAGATCGACCCGACATCGCCGACCGACGACCTCCGGCTCGTCTTCAACCGCGTCGTCGAGCTAGTCAGCGGCCGGGACGCCCACGGCTACTGGGCAGATTACGGAGACTGCACGCAGCCCGACGCCGTGGGCCAGCCGCTGCCGGCAGACCAGGTCGACGAGGCCGAGGTGGCGCGGCAGCTCCGGCTGGGGATCGACATCCTCGAAGGCAACCCGGTTGCAGGTCGTGCCTATAGCGGCTTTCCGCTGCTGCACTACAAGGGACCGAGGAAGGTCAAGACCGTCAGGCCGACACAGGATGGGCTCGGCAAGATCATCGGTGGAAACGTCGACGTCCACCAGGTCTGGTACGACAGCCACATAGAGTCGGACACGGCCTTCCTCGATTTGAGCAGGCTCAAGGACAGCTCCGGCAAGTTCATCGATGTTCCTTGGACGGTGACGTATACGATTGACGTCTTGAGTCGTGGGAACGATGATTTCTCGCCCATGACGATGTACTTCGATGATCCGGCATGTCAGCCGCCGAAGCCAGCGGACGCGCCGGGGCAGGAAGGAGGGCATCAGCCCCTGGCCCAAGCTGCCGCACCGGCACCTGCGCCGCCGCTCCCGAACGTGGCGATGGACCAGACGTTCTTACCGATGAAGGAGGGCACCAGGACAGTCGTGGCGGTGAAGATGGCACCGCCCAAATACTTCAACCTGACCTACTCATGGGGATGGCGGCAGCACCCGCCGCGTGCCCAAGTGATGGAGAACGCGGGGAAGAAGTTTCCGCCCCAGCCGCCGGCGGGACAACCACCGAAGTTCCTGCCGGATTACGAGAAAGAAGTGTTTGGCGGCAAGTCGACCGTCGACGCGATTGCCATGATTAGCGATCTGTCGCCCGCGAAGCGAATGTGGACAGCCCTCCGCGGTGCTTTAGAGGCTGTTGTAGTAGTGGGAGGGGGGACGGCCGACCTCCCGCAATGCCTAAAGAGTGTAAACGCCGCCTGGTGCAGTTTGCTTGAGTGGAGGGACCGCAATCACCTTCCGACCGGAGTCGACGTCGACCACGAAACTGATCTCACGCTGTTATACGTGAACAACACCATCTATGGACAGCTAAGTGACGGCGGCTGGATAGACTTTCCTCAATGGCGCACCCGGCCCACGACCTTGAAGGTGACGCTTCTCAACGGCGACTACTTCACGCACGGATATATGAACGTGGACTTTGGGGGTCTGCGCGGGTGGGAGAACCAGTTCAAGTCGTCTGTCAAGATCGCAGGTACGGGGGCCACGTTCACGTTCGGCCGGTTCTACTGGTCGATGAACATGGCGATGCCGGTGATTCTTGAGCCGGCGACCAGGGACAATGGTACCACGCGGCTCAGCCGACATAAGGTACACATCACCTACAATTTTGAGCCCTCCAGACGCCTTCGGTGCTACCAGTTCGACCCGCTGCATCACGATGTCGCGATCTACTCGCTTCACTGACCGCTCGTGTACCGCGACGGCGGCCGAGGGGAGGCTGAGCAGGGGGAGGCCTCGGCGCGGGATCGTACCCATTCAGGGGGTGGGTTTGGCATGTGTTGTCGGGTTGCGGATAGGTCAGGACGCGAGTTTGATCCAGGCGCGGTCGCGTAGTGGCAGGTCGGCTGGTTGGCCGGATCTGAAGCTGACGGGGAGGTGGGCTTCGAGTGCGTCGCTGGCGTGTGCGAGGCGCAGGACTTCGAGCATGAGCTCGTGGATCTCGCCGAGAACGCGGGTTTCGTCGGGGTTGTCGTCGTCGGCCGCTGGGGCGGTGTTCTCGTCGGGATCGGGCGCGGCGTCGTTGAGGGCGGCCATCGTCTGCTCGAGCACCCAGTGGTAGTGCGCGCCGTGCACGTGGTCGAGGATCTCCATCAGCGTTGTGGGCTGCTTGTCGATCAGCCAGCTCGTCCCGGCAGGGGTGCCGCGGGCGATCCAGATGCGCTGGCCGTTGCAGATGTGCTCGGCGACTTGGCTTGCATGGCGGCCGTGGCGGCTGTGGGGCGCCCAAAATCGCCAGCGGCAGCTTCCCTCGGCGGCCTTCCAGGTGCGCACCGCGTGCAGCGAGCGCCCGCAGCAGTGCTTGAGCTTTTGTCCGGACCCGCAGAAGCATGGGGTGTTGCGCGATCGTCCACTGGCGGTCATGAGCGTGATGATCGCGCCGTGCCCGGACGATTGGCCTGCGGGCTCAGGGTCCGGCGGGCAGCAGTGATGGCGCTGGCCGGCCGTGGAGTGCTGCGGTGATGGCGGCCAGCAGGTAGTCGTGCATGCCGCGGCCTTGCAGGCGGCAGGTTTCTCGGACGGTCAGCAGCCGTTCGATGAAGCGGTCGCCGTGGTCTGTGCGGGTGCCGCCGCTGCGTTTGCGCAGCAGCACCGCGAACCTGAGGGCGCGCTCGGCGCGATTGTTCGTCGGGTCCACGCCCGGGGTCTCGGTGAAGTTCCACAGGGCAGGCCAGAGGTCCAGAAGCCCGGCGCAGAAGCGGCTGGTCTTCTCGTCGCGCATCCTTGGTGCCCTGCTCAAGCAGGTCCATCAAGCGATCGTGCAGGTCGACGAGCTCGGGCTCGTTCCAGGCCACCAGTCGGCCCTCGGTCTGGTGCACGCGGTGGGCGGCGAGGATCTCCGAGGCGGTCTGCTTCAGCGCGCGGCCGAGCTTGGCGGTCCGCCCGCCGCGGTCGGCCAGCGCCTGAAAATCCCTGAGCAGATGACTCCAGCACGCCTGACGCTGCGCCGGATCGATCCAGCCATAGCCGCCGTAGCGATCACTGACCAGGATGCCCTTTAAGTCCTCGCCGAGCAGCAGCTTGGCGACCCGGGCGGCGCGCGAGTCAGTCAGGTGATAGACGGCGATCTCATCCGTGCTGGCCAGCCACGCCCAGCGCCGCGCGCCCGGCCAGCGCCAGCCGGTCTCATCGCCATGCACAACGGGCTGCTCGCGGACCGCGTCGGCCAGTTGGTCATACGCTTCGGCCAGCGCCTGGCTGGCGCGCTTGCAGATCGCCTCGACCGACGCCGCAGTCATCGGGCAGCCGAAGTTGTCGACCACGAACTTCGCGACCGCTTCTCTGGACATGTGCGTCGCTAGGCCGACGACCGTCGCGCACAGGTTCGGTCCAAACGCCCCGACGGGCGTTCCCGGCCCAACATCGCCCAGCGAAACCTTGCCGCAGCACGCGCAGCGCAGTCGCAGACGCTGGTGCTCGGTCACCAGGCAGACGACCGCGGGCAGCTCCCAGACCTGATGGCAGACCGGCTCGCCGACCGCCTCGCCGTCGGCGAGATCGCCTCCGCAGCCCTCGCAACGCTCCGGCGGATGCTCGATCGTCGCGTCCGGGTCAGCGACCATCTGTCGATGACTGCCGTCATGCCCGGGCTGGCCGCCGGGCTTGCGCCCCGAGCGCTCACGCGCCGGGCGCTTGGGCGTCTGCGGCGGATCGCTAGACGGCGGCCGCGAGCTGTTGGTCGAGTTCTGCCCCAACCGCCGCTCAAGCTCCTCACACCGGCCCAGCACCACGGCCAGCTGCTCACGCAACGAAGCGTTCTCAGCCCTCAACTCCCCGATCTCATCGCGCCCCGCCACGCTCCATAACTA
>JBPCPI010000012.1:0-19936 GCA_050999295.1 Geodermatophilaceae bacterium
GAGCTCACCGGTGAGATCACCGGGATGGGTGTGCTGCGCATGCTCGAGGCCATCCGGATCCACACCCAGAACGACATGGGCACGGTTCGCTTCTACCAGGCTTCGAGTTCGGAGATGTTCGGGAAGGTCCGGGAGAACCCACAGCGGGAAACCACGCCCTTCCACCCGCGCTCGCCCTACGGTGTGGCCAAGACCTTCGGCCACTACATGACCGTGAATTACCGGGAGTCCTACGACGCCTTCGCCTGCTCGGGGATCCTCTTCAACCACGAGAGCCCCCGCCGGGGACACGAGTTCGTGACCCGGAAGGTGACCCGAGCGGTCGCCAGGATCTCACTGGGCCTGCAGGACAGCGTGGCACTGGGCAACCTCGAAGCCCGACGCGACTGGGGGTATGCCGGCGACTACGTCGAGGCGATGTGGCGGATGTTGCAGCAGGACACGCCTGACGACTTCGTCATCGCGACGAATGAGACGCACAGCATCCGAGAACTGCTGTCGGTGGCGTTCAGGCGGGTGGGAATCGAGGACTGGGAGCGCTACGTGACCCAGGATCCGAGGTTCTTCCGGCCCGCCGAGGTTGACCTGCTCATCGGCGATGCCAGCAAGGCCAAGGAGATTCTCGGGTGGACCCCGACGGTGTCCTTCACCGACCTGATCCACATGATGGTCGATTCCGATCTGGCCCTGGCAACCGCGCGCGACCGCTGACCTCCTGCGCCAGCTAGTGGTCTCGCCCGTTAGTTCGTCGGGGGTTTGGTCCAGGCGGTGGGGTCGTTGAGGTAGAGGCCGCAGGCGCAGTCGAGTGCTTCGTCGGGGGTACCGACGGGGTAGCCGCTGGGCAGGGCGGCGTCCTCGTAGCTGTCGCGGCTGGCGAGGTGGATCGCGAAACCCCAGCTGTTCGCCGATCCGCCGTAGCGCAGCCGGAAGAGTGGGAGCGTGGTTCCATCGCGCAGTCCGCCGTCGACGTAGACGAACTGTCCGCGGTGGCGAATGGTCAAGTCGGCCAGGTCGGGCCAGCGTTCACGTGTGCGGGTGAGCAGCCGGGAGCGCAGCGACCGCTTGGTCGAGTCGGGAGGCGTGGCAGGCACGAAGGCCATGATCGCCGAGGTGTCAGCGTGTCGACACGGCAGCGTGCCGCGGGTGCGGCACAACCGTGCCCATGCCAGTGACGACCTTGCACCGGATCGCTCTCACGGACGGGCAGCGGCGGCTGTTGCTCGCACGCGCCCGCCGCTCTAGTGGCTGCTCACGCCGGATGACTTCGCCAACCTCGAGGACCTCGCCAAGAAGATCACAGCATTCGAGAAGCGTTACAACGACGCCGCCCACCCCTTCGACTGACGCTTCGATCGAACAGACCTCCACCGGTTACTCGATCGGATCGCTGCGTGACCCCCGACGAACTTGCAGCCGCGACCACTAGTCCCGCTTCACTGCGACGAGTTCGACATTGGTCGCCAGCCGGTTCAGCACCGGGACGCGAGCCAGCGCGCGGTTCAGCGCCCAGACCGCGGGGGCCAGGATCTCCCCGATCCGGCCGGTGAACAGACTCAGCGGCAGCATGTTCGCCAGCCGGATTTCCTGGACCCGGTAACCGTTCTCGGTCAGCAGCGCGCGCGCCTTGGGCACGGTGTAGAGACGGTCGTCCTGGTACTTGCCGTGGTAGTACATCCCGAGCCGCCTGGCCAGCCACTCGAGATAGGACGTCTCGTTGGGCAACTTGTAGACATACAGCGTCCCGCCGGGCTTGAGCACCCGGTCCAGTTCCACCAGGGACTTCTCCGGCTTCTGGACGTGCTCGAGTACGCCGCTGCTGAGCACCGCATCGAACCGACGGTCATCGAAGGGCAGGGCCACTGGTTCGGCCGAGTAGTGGGCGGTGATCTGCGGGTAGTACGGCAGCGCGCGGACTCCCGCTCCATCCGGGTCATAGTCGAAGGCGGTGACCTGGACACCTCGGGCAGTCAGCAGATCGCTCATCTGGCCGAAGGCGCAACCCCAGTCCAGCACCTGCCCGCCGGGGAAGTCCGCGGCGATCCGATCGGCCATCGCCGTGTACTCGCGCATCTGCGCGTACGAGCGGACGTTCTTGTCGTCGGTCCACTGGTCCTCGGTATTCACCACGGTCAGCCAGGTTACCGGGCCTGCCGATGACCGATGATCCTGACGCGCAGGGCTAGATGCGCTCCGGACGCGCCGTGCCGATGCCATCCCCGCCGACGGCGTCCCAGTTTCCGGTGAAGGGAAACTCCCAGGGGTTCCCGTACCCGAAGAACCGCTCCGGGGCACCGCCGGTGAAGCTGTTGCGCAGATACCAGTAGCCCGCTGCGTAGACGCCGATATCGGTGCGTCCGTCGCCGTTGTAGTCGGCCGGCACCGGGACCGCGCCGTAGAATCCGTACTGCAGGATCGTGCTGGCGCTGCCACCGTTGTTGCTGTTGCGAATCCACCAGTTACCGGTGTTCGAGTCCCAGATACCGATGGTGTCGATTCCGTCGCCGTTCCAGTCCCCGACCACCGGCATGGCCTCGTACCAGCCGTAGCCGAACTGCGCGATGGTCGGATTCCCAGGCGAGGCCGTATCCCGCAGGTACCAGTTGGTGCCGTCGTAGACACCGATCCCGTCGACGCCGTCGCCGTTCCAGTCACCACAGACCGGGCGCCAGGTCACCCCACCGTAGGAGAAGGAGAGGTCGGCCGGCCCGCGGCCGATCGTGAACCGGATGCTCCAGTAGCCGCGATCGAAGACTGCGAGGTCGTCACGACCGTCTCCGTTGAAGTCGCAGGCCAGCGACGTGCCGTAGGCCCGTCCGTAGCCGTACGTCGCCTCGGCGGGGCCGGGCGCTGCCTCGTTGCGCAACTGCTGCAGGCGTTCGGTCGGCCCGGCCTGCATGTGCTGCAGAGTCCGCTGCCGTAGCCAGTCCATGTACGCGTACGCGTACCGACCCGGACAGGTGGTGCTGCCGACGTCGCGGTGCGCGAAGATCACCGGCAGATCGACGCGGGTCCCCTCTGGGTACTTGGAGGTGCCGCCGCCACTGGAGACGAGCGTCGTCCGGTTGAGCGGATAGACCTGGTAGAGAGAGAACTTCCAGGCGATGACCGCGGAGACGGAGTTCAACATGTCGTAGGTGGGTTCCACCTCCTCGTAGTTGCCCAGCATCGACACCCCGACGGTGTAGGTGTTGAAGCCGCCGGCGTGCGCTCCCATCACCGTGCTGGCGATCCCGCCGTACCGGCCTTCCCAGATTCGTCCGAACTTGTCGACGACGAAGTTGTAGCCGATGTCGCCCCAACCACGGCTCTCGGCATGGAAGGCATAGATCGACCGCAGGATCTGCGGCACTTCGGCCGCGGTGTAGTTGTTCGAATCCGCCGTGTGGTGAACGGTGCCCGCCTTCAGGGTCGAGGCGTATTCCGGGTCCCAGCTTCGAATGCCCTCGTCGGCACCCCACTGCTGGCGCGAATAGATCGGTGGCTGCCAGGCATCAGCGTTCGCCGTATCGGGCGCTGAATCGGGTTCCGGGATCGTGTCCGCCGCGGACTGCCTCGGATCGATCAGGATCAGTCGAACGTCGGTCGGGGCCACTCCGCTGCGAGTCACGAGTTCGACCTCGACACCGTAGGCGGCATTGGTCCAGACCGGCTCGGTCCCGCCGCGGAGGTCTCCGTCGCGGGCGGCATCCGGATTTGCGGCATTGACGCCACTGATGTCAACCTCGGACCAAGAACCCCAGGTTCCGGCCGCATCCTTGACTCTGATCTTCACGACCACGTCGACGACGCCGGCATCCAGTGCCCACGTGACCCCCGCAGCCGTGAAGAGTTCGCTGTCCGGCTCGCTGAGGGTCAGCGTGGGCAGTGTCTCGAGGCCAGGAACGGGTTCGGTGAGACCCGGTTGCACCTCGGCGCCAGGCGCTGGCGCGACCGCCGAGCCCAACGCAATCTCCTCCGTCGATGACTCGATCGGCTCGGGATCAGGCTGGGCGTCGGCCATAACGGGGAGCACGAGCACGACACCGATAGCGGTCGCGGTGCACAGCAGCGAGGAGAACAAGCGTCGCACGGCGACCCCCGTCGGTGAGAGATGCGGGAAGGGAGCTGCTCAATACGGAGCGTATGGAAGCAGTTCCATGTAGTTACAACATGCGTCACTCTGACACATCTAGTCACATATGTAACTACCAAGTCCGAGATACCGGGCGGGTAGCCTGGCCTGACCGAATCCAGCCGCCCTACCCGGAACGGACCATGACCCGAGCAGTTACCCCGCCTGCTTGTGAGCTGACCATCGTCATGCCCTGCCTGAACGAGGCAGAGACACTCGGGGCCTGCATCGCGAAGGCCTTGGGGTATCTCGATCGATCGGGCGTCCCGGGCGAGGTGGTGATTGCCGACAACGGCAGCACAGACGGTTCGCAGGAGATCGCCACCGCCCTGGGCGCCCGCGTCGTGGCTGTGTCCGACAAGGGTTACGGCAGCGCCCTGATGGGCGGGATTCGCGCCGCGCGCGGCACGTTCGTGATCATGGGTGACGCCGATGACAGCTACGACTTCGGGCACCTGGACCTGTTCGTCGAGCAACTGCGCGACGGCGCCGACCTGGTGATGGGTAATCGATTCCGGGGCGGTATCGAGCCCGGCGCGATGCCGAAACTCCACAAGTATCTCGGCAACCCCGTGCTATCCGGGATCGGAAAGCTGCTCTTCGGCAGCCACGTCGGTGACTTCCACTGTGGACTGCGCGGCTTTCGCCGGGAGAAGATTCTCGGGTTGGGGCTGACCACGACCGGCATGGAGTTCGCCAGCGAGGTCGTGGTCAAGGCAAGCCTTGCCCGGTTGGACATTCACGAGGTACCCACCACGCTGAGCAAGGACGGCCGGAGCAGGCCACCCCACCTGCGTAGCTGGCGGGACGGTTGGCGACATCTGCGCTTCCTGCTGATCTTCAGTCCGCGGTGGCTGTTCCTCTTCCCGGGGCTGGTGGCCTTCGTCATCGGGGTGAGCGTGACCCTGACCCTCCTGATCACCCCGGTCAAGATCGGCCCGTTCGGCCTCGACGTCGGGACGATGCTCTACAGCTCCGCGCTGACCATCCTCGGCTACCTGTCGGTGCTGTTCTCGGTGCTCACCAAGATCTATGCCTCACACGAGGGCATCCTGCCGATGAGTCCGCGCTATCGCCGCCTGGTCGAGAAGCTGAGCGTCGAGCGCGGGCTGGTCGTCGGGTTGACCATCTTCGTGCTGGGAATCGTGATCGCATTCGCTCAGGTCCTGCGCTGGAGCGATTTCGGCTTTGGCGCCTTGGACGTCGCGCAGACCGTCCGCGTCGCCATCCCGGCGGTCCTCGGCATGGTGCTCGGGTTCACCACGATCATGTTCAGCATGTTCTCCGGGATCATGACCATCCCCACCACCGGTGACTCGAAGCTGCTGCGCCCCCCCGTGGAACTCGTGGAGCGGGCCGAGGATCTCGCCGCGAAAGCCGAGCAGCCGGTCCAGCGCAGCGGTCAGCCGGTCGGCTAGCCACCCCCGCTGATCTCGAGATCGTCAAGTGGACGAAGCCGACTCCTAGCGGGCTTCGAGAACGAAGATGGACGACTCCCCTTGGCCGGGGCGCACCACGAGCCGTCCGGCGAGGAACTGGCCGAGCGCGGGCAGAGCGTAGCGAGGCGCCTCCCACAGGCGGGATCCGCCCGCGTAGGGCGGGTTCCACATGCCGTCGCTGCCCTCGAGGACCACCTCGAGCCCGCGATCAGCGAAGAAGCGGCGCCACTGACCGTGTGACTTCAGGTTGATGTGTGTCGGATCCGAGAACGCGTCCCATGACTCACCCAGCATCCGATGCGCTCGCCCGCCGAGATCCGGCGTGACGACCAGCATCCGGCCGCCTGGGCGCACCACCCGCTTCCAGACCTTGATGATCTCGTCGGCAGTCTCGTCGTCGACGTGCTCCACAACGTGGATCGCCGTCAGCGTGGCCACCGAGTGGTCGGTGATGTCGGCAAGCGCGGTGGTCACCGTGCATCCGGGTGCGGTCTCGCGGGCGCGGGCAGCAGAGAAGTCCGAGATCTCGAAGCCCGAGGCTGGACCCAGCCCGGACAGACGTCGCAGGAGATGGCCTGTCCCGCAACCGAAGTCGAAGTACGGGCCGCCGGCGCCATAGCGATCGGCCAGCCGTACGTAGAACCGCAGGGCCGGGCGGTCCCCGATCTGGCCGTTAGATTCGTAGTACGACTCGTCGTAATGGCCGGGGTCCTGCTCGGAGCGGCCCAGCTGCGATCCGTTCTGATCGGCACTCATGCCGATGCACCCACCTGCCGTGGCGTCATGTTCTGCCCCTCGTTGCCGGATCCGTCACCCAGCACCTGGACTCTACGGGCAACCGGATTCGCGACCGTCGGCCTGATCAGCGAGCCGGCCGCCGGGCCGACCGGAGGACCTCCTCGTAGCCATCCACGGCCCCCTCGAGTGAGAAGGCGCTCTTCGCCAGCGACGCACCCCGGTCGCGATCCCACTCTCGATCACGCAACTCCACCAAGCCGCGGCCGATCCCGGCCACGTCCCGAATCTCGGCGAGAACCCCGAAGCCGGTCTGCTGGACGGGGACCCGCACCCCGGGCAGATTGCTGGCCAGGACCGGGACCCCACTCATCATCGCCTCGACCTGGACGATGCCGAACGCCTCGAACGGGTTCACCGACGGCAGGGTGAACGCATCGATCGAGGAATAGAAGTCGGCCAGCTCGGTCTCGGAGAGGAAGTCGAGGAGCTGGATCCGCTCGTCGCCGGAGACCCGGGACCGGACTCGATCGATGACGCTCCCGCCGGCCACGGCGGCGAACTCACCTCCGATGAGCAACCGCATGCCCGGGTCGTCGATGCCGTGGACGGCGTCGACAAGAAACTCGAGCCCCTTCTCCTCCACGATCCGGCCGAGGAAGCCGACGTGAAACCCGGCACCGTCGCGGTAGCGCGGCTGACCTCGACCGCGGTCGTGGCAGGGCGGCGGAATCGCTACCGTGCGGCCGCGCATGTGTGGCCACATCCGGCTGTGCTCGGCGTAGTCGTCGCTGGTCACCACCACGGCCGAGCTGCGGCGCAGGGTCGCCCGACTCGACATGTCGACGGCTAGGCGCTGGGCGCTGTTGAACACCCCGGCCGGCGGACTGACGTCGCACTGGTAGGTGGCAACCACCGGCGACCGCGAGAAGCGGCTGATCACCCCGGCTTCGAGCATGGGCAGGTGGAGGTTGGCCACCCCGGCCTGACCGGTTGCCCGGATCGCCCGGCGAAGGAAGTCCGGACTGACTGGCCCCTTGCCGATCGTGGTCAGCACAGCGGCTCGCTCGACCTCGACCCCGTTGATCACCTCGGCGGTGGGAAGGTCCCGATCGTGGCGGGTGGTGACCACGCGGACGCGCCAGTCACGCTCGACCAGCGCCTCCGCGACATCGCGGGCGACGTTTGTGAGCCCGCTGACGTACGGCGAGTAGTAGTTCAGGATCAGCACGACGTCGCAGTTCCGGTCGCGGTTCGCCGTCATGAACGAATCCCTTCCGGCGCCGGCGTGGGATTGGCGCGGGCCCCTCGTCGAGGCTCCGATCGCCACAACCGGGCGACTGCGGTGAGCAGACTGACCGCCGATCCCGAGGCGAAGGCCAATTCGGCCCGGAGCACGAGGTCGGGCACGGCGAGGAAGACCACCACACCGACCAGAAGGCCGACTGTCCAGGCCACTCCCACATCACGATGCTGCCCGGCTCCGACCAATGCCTGCGCCGCGACGACACTTCCGAGGTAGAGCATCGCTCCCACCACCATCAGCCCCGCATCGCGGCCCCCGAGCGCGTACCGGGGGCCGAAGACGAGCTCGATGACCCAGGGCCCGGCCAGCCAGGCTGCTGGCGCGGCAACAGCACCCGCTGCCAGGGTCCCCAGGCCGATTCGGCCAGCCATCAGCCGACTCTCACGCGCCACCCCCCGCTCGGCGATGCGAGTGAAGATCGGCACCAACGCACTCTGCAGGGGCACGACGATGAACAGAAGGACGCGCGCCAGGGTGAACGTGGCCGCGAAACGGCCCACCAGATCGGCCTGCCCGGCGTTCGCGGCCGCCGCCACCAGGATGGGTGGGGCATTGAGCAGGATCTGCGAGCTGATCGATCCGGCGATGAGGTGCCCGACCATCCCCCCGGTCTCGCGCGTAGAGGTCGTAGGTCCCCCCGAATCGGCGCCGGTACGCCCTGCCAAACGATGGACCCAGACCAGCGCGGGCAGATGCGCGGCGGCGATCGCAGCAACCAGCGCGATGGCATAGCCGCCGGCGAGCGCTCCGGCCGAAGTCGCCGCGACGACTATGCCGGCGAAGCCGAGTCGCAGTACGGCATCCCACAGCAGGATCAGCCCGTGTGCGGTCATGCGACCGGTGCCGATCAGGGTCCCGCGGACCAAGAACTGCACAACGCAGACCAGGCACAGGCACAGCAGCGCGACGAGGATCTGTGGGTCGGCCAGCGAGGGCACCCTCCACGGGACGAGACCCGCGACGAGGCAAGCGGCGACGACCGCGATCCCGACCGACACGACGGCGCTGGACCGGAGCACCGCACGGCCGCGATGACCGGTCTGGAACTGACGAGCCATCTCCTGTTCGACGGGCAGGAACCCGCCGAAGGAGATGAGCAGCACGATCGAGACGAACGAGACGAAACGTCCGTACTCAGCCTCGCTCAGCACCCGGGCCAGCACCGCGAAGTGAACATTGACCAGCACCCCGGCCGCGATCAGTAGGACGACCACCCGGGCCAGCGGCCGACCGGCACCTGCTCGACGCTCCGGCGATCCCCCGCGGACCCCATCACGCGGTGCCTCGGAGGCGGCTGCGTTCTCCGGTGCGGTGGACAGGGTCAGACTCCCAGGCAAGGTAGGATTTCGGTCGGAATACGGCGCGTCCGACCTTCCGGTGACGTGGCACCGACCAACCTAGCGAAGCAGCGGCCCGTAGTCGGCCGCGTCACGACCCGAGAGGATCCGGCGCACTGAGGTCCATCACTCCGCCCATCCACGAGCGGCTCGAGGCCAACAGCGAGCAATCGCGACCGGACCCGGCGCCGACCCGATGGACGGCAGTCGCGCTGATAGCCGGGTTGCTGGCCGTCGGCCTGGCCGTCGCCCTGCCACTGGCCCCGGTGAACATGAGCATGCCCTCGGTGACCTGGCCCCAGGACCCGACGGCGCCGGAGTCCACCAGTCTGCAGTTGGTCAACCAGACACCCCATGGACTCGAGGTCGGATTCAGCTGCCAGACCGCCCGCGCGGCCGACCGGACGTCAGACGGGACCGTTCTGGCCACGATCAACCCAGAACTTCCGGTGGCCTACGACGAAGGCCTGGTCGTCAGGGTGCGCAGCGGTCGGGTGCAGATCGATGCGGTCGGTGAGAGCCTGGTCGACGAGGAGGTGCCCGGCGGCGTCTGCGGGTACCGGATCGACGGCGGTTCGGGCGGACTCACGGTGTCTCGCAACGGTACGGAACTCGCGAGCGCTGCGGAGCTACCCGACATCGATGTCCTGGCCACATCGCTGACCGACCTACCCGGCGCCGGCTCGGACGACCTGTCCGTCCGGGTGCTCGTCGACAACCAGATGGCCAGCAGCCCCACGGCGATCAAGACCTCGATGCTGGTGCTGATGCTGCTGGCTGCCGGGGTCGCCTTGTTGGCGCTCGTCCGGTTGGACGGCCGACGGCGCCGCAACGTCGAGGCCGGGGACCAGTTCGAGCCTGGCGAGCCCGAGGGCGGTTCAGCGGCTGACCGAGACTCCGGACGATCCCCCCGGCAGCGGTCCCGGTACGCCCTCGACGCGGGGGTCGTCCTCGTCCTCGTCGCCTGGGTCTTCCTGTCGCCCATGACCGACGACGACGGTTACTACTCGGCAATGGCGCGCAATGCGCCCTTCGAGGGATACGTCGGCAACTACTACCAGCTGCTCAACCAGAGTTTCACCCCGTTCACCTGGTTCTACAATGTCCTGAGCCTGTGGCAGGGCGTTGGCAACAGTGCGGTCATCCTCCGGATCCCCGCTCTCGCCTGCGGAGTCGCCACCTGGCTGCTGTTGCGGCGCTTCGTGCTCGGCGGCCATTCCCTGCCGGGCGTTGTGCGCTCCAGCCCCCGGATGACCCTGGCCGCCCTGGCCGTCGTCGCCGTGGCGTTCCTGGCCTGGTGGATGCCGTACAACATGGGCGTCCGACCGGAAGGGGTCGTCGCCGTCCTGGCGCTGGCAAGTCTGTTGGGCGTCGCGACCGGCATCGAACGGGTCCGGCTGACGCCGATCGCGCTTGCGGTCGCTGCCGCCGGCCTCGGTGTCCCCGCCCACCCGACCGGCTTCATCTGCCTGGCTCCGCTGATTGTGGGGGCGCCCAGGATCTGGGCTCTGGTGCGAGCCGACGGCTCGCTGCGCGGCACCCTCGCCCGGGCGTTCGCCGTGCTCGCACCCGGGGCGCTTGCCAGTGCGGCCAGCTTCTCGGACGCGACGCTGCACGACTTCCTGCGCGGGCAGGAGATCTTCCTGTCGATCCAGGACCAGAATTCGATCTTCGACGAATGGCAGCGCTACAGCTTCCTGCTCAGCCAGATCCCGATGGGCAACTACGCCAAGCGCGCGGCAGTGCTCATCGCGATCATCTCGCTGGTCTGGCTCCTGCTCATCCTGGTCACCGCGCGGATGCGCCGCGTCGAGATCCCACCGCGCCTGGTGGCCGCCGGGTTCACGCTCGGACTGGCGTTCTTCCTGCTCTGGCTGACCCCCAGTAAGTGGACCCATCACTTCGGGGCCATGGCCGGGCTCGGCCCGGCTTTTCTGGGGCTGTTCCTGATCGGCGTCCCGTTCCTGATTCGCTCCCTGCGCGACAGCGGAATGCGGCTACCCACCGGTACGACCGTGTTCGCGGGGTTCTCGACGGTCGCAGTGGTCGCGCTGGCCATGCACGGTCCCAACGAATGGCCGTACAACTGGCTGCTCGGAATGCCCAACGTCGGAAAGAGCCCGCACCTGTCGTTCGTGGAGCTGGACAGTCTGCTGTGGTGGACCCTCGGCCTCGGCCTGCTCATCGCCGTCCTGCGCCTGTTGGTCTCGCGTGGGCGGCTGGCGGGATGGCGCGGCCTGACTGCCGTGCTGGCCATCCCCGCACTGGTGCTCACGTTCCTTGTCACCTCGCTGACCTATCTCGGCGGGGGCTTCGCCCTGGCCACCGTCCGGACCTTGGACGCCTATTCGCCCTATGCGTCGGCCGTCCAGGACCCGCTGGCCAGTGGCTGCGACGCGGCGGGCGGGATCGAGGTCCTGGACGAATCCACGGCTGTCCCGCTGTCCCGCAGCACCGTCGTGTCCGAACCCGTCGAGGAGAACTCGGGCTTCGTCCGCAATGGTGGCTTCCTCGAAGGCAAGCCACCGGCCGCAACACCAGGCACCGGCCTGGCCACTGATCTGTGGGGCAGCCTGGCCGGCGTCGATGGCGAGGACAGCTTCGGCTCGTTCACCACCCCGTGGTTCACCTTGCCCGAGAGCCCTGCGGGGGGCGAACGGCAGGTGGTCACCGCGAGTGGGCAACTCGACGACGGGAACGAGTTGGTCCTTCAATACGCAGCTGCCGACGGCCAGGAGATCTTGTCCGAGCAGACGATCACCGACGACTTTGACTCGCCCGTCTGGCGATCCTTCGAGCTGGACGTCGGCGCTGAGGACGCGCAGTTGGTTCGCCTCGTCGCTCGAGATTTCTCGGGCGGGATCGGCGGGTGGCTGGCCTTCACCGGACCAACGGTCGCCCAGATGACCACGCTGCAGTCCTACCTGCCCGACGAGGCAGCGGTCGGCGTCGGGTGGCAGCTCTCGTTCCTGTTCCCCTGCCAGCGGCAGCCGCGGGTCAGCGGCGGGATTGCCGAGCCGATCGAGTACGCCGTGGTCTGGGGCACCGGTGTGGAAGGCCTCTTCGAGAACACCTGGGTACGACAACGGGGCGGCCTGTTCGCCCCGGTCGTTCCCGGAGCCTCGATCACCAAGGTCATCGCCGAGATCCGCGGGGCGCCGGAGATCGAGTCGTTCGCCGTCTTCCGCGTGGCCAGCCCGTACGCGACCGCGGCCTATGACCTGACCCGCAGTTCGGTGCCGCTGATGGGGTGGGAGGGTCCGCCTGCTGTCTAGCCTGCGCCGAGCCGACACCGCTGGTCTGCACACGATCCAACGGGCCGCGGCCAACCCGGCCGTGGTGGCCGCTGCCCGCACGATGTCCCACGGCGGCGAACATGCACTCGGCTGGCTGGTGCTGGGGGGCGTGGGGATGTCGGCCTCCCGCGGCGCACGGCGCCGGGACTGGCTGCGAGCCGCCGAGTCGGTCGCCGCTGCCCATGCTGCTGCCGTACTGATCAAGCGGGTCATCCGCCGTCCCCGCCCCGACGACCCGCGCATCCGCGTGCTCGTCGACACGCCCAGCCGGCTGAGCTTCCCGTCGGCACACGTCAGTTCGACGACGGCCGCCGCCGTCGCCTACGGGCCGCTGCTCGCGGTTGGGCCGGTCATTCCCGCGGCCGTCGTGGCGACGATGGGGGTGTCGCGGCTGGTACTCGGTGTCCATTTCCCGACCGACGTGGCCGTCGGTGCGCTGGTCGGCTGGGCCGTGGCGGTCAAGCTGCGCCAGGTACTGGCGTGAGACGGTGACACCGTGACCGTTGACGCGTCCAAGGCCCCGGCGGCCTCGGAACGGCACCTGCTTCCGGGTCTGGTCCGCGCCATCCGCCCGCGACAATGGCTGAAGAACGTGCTGGTGGCCGTTGCCCCCGTCGCCGGTGGCGTCCTGCTCGATCCCGGGGTGCCAGTCAAGGTCGCTGTCGCGTTCGTTGCCTTCTGCCTGGCAGCGTCGGGCATCTACCTGATCAACGATGTACGCGACGTCGAAGCGGATCGGGCCCATCCGACCAAACGCAACCGGCCGATCGCCGCCGGTGTGGTCCCCGCGCCGGTGGCGGTGAGCTTGGCGGTAGTGCTGCTGCTGGCCGCGCTCGGCGTCAGCCTGCTGGCCACGGTCGAACTGCTGATCGTCGTAGCTGTCTACGAAGCCGTCCAACTCGCCTACTGCTTCGGTCTCAAACATCAGCGGGTCCTCGACCTGTGTGTGGTCGCCTCAGGCTTCCTGCTGCGCGCGGTCGCTGGAGGAGCTGCGGCCCAGATCCCGCTGTCGCAATGGTTCCTGATGTGCGCTGGCTTCGGATCGCTGTTCATGGTGGCCGGCAAGCGATATGCCGAGATCCGGCTCTCGGAGCGGACCGGCGTGGTCACCCGGCGCATCCTGGACAGCTACACACCGAGCTACCTCCGCTTCGTCTGGACGCTGGCCGCCGCCGGCGTCATCACCGCGTACAGCCTGTGGTCCTTCGAGATCCGCGAGCT
This sequence comes from Geodermatophilaceae bacterium, assembly GCA_050999295.1. Lineage (GTDB taxonomy): Bacteria > Actinomycetota > Actinomycetes > Mycobacteriales > Geodermatophilaceae > JACCQS01. The sequence goes on from JBPCPI010000012.1 coordinate 13,446, forward strand.
CAACGACACGCCGTGGTCGGTGATCTCGATCGTTCCGTTCGTCATCGCCGTCCTGCGCTATGCCGTGGATGTCGACGGCGGCGATGCGGGGGAACCTGAGGACATCGCGCTGCGCGATCACATGCTGCAGGTGCTTGGCCTCATGTGGCTGGTCACATTAGCCCTGTCCGTCTATGCCTGAACCCACCACAAGCCGGCCCAGGCCCGACTGCGGCGGGTGCGGCGGGTGCGGCCGAGCGCCGATTAGGTTGGATCCTCGTGACCACACCCGGCGCCGTAGCGATGGCTGATGTCCTGGTGGTCCTCGCCCACATCGTCGCGCTGTGGGGCCCGGGCCTGGTCATCGCGACCTGCGCTCGGCTGCGACCGTGGACAGCAGCGGCCACGGCGCCGCTGCTCACCTATGGGCTCGTCACGATCCTCGCGCCGGTCCTGGCCACCGTCGGGATCGACTGGGGGATCCTGCCCCTCGTCGCGGCTACGGCGCTCGTCGGGGCAGCGGTCTTCGGCCTGCGTCTGGTGCTGCAGGCCAGGACTTCCCGATCCGGGGCCGACGCACCCGGCTCGACCAAGGACGCCAATCCGCCTGGTGCCCGGCACCGGGATCTGGCCATCGCTGGAGGCGTGCTCGGCGGTGCCGTACTGGGCATGGTGACGCTGTGGCGTGGCTTCGGCGGCCTTCAGGCCATCAACAACGAGGCTGACGTCCAGTATCACGCCAACGCGATCCGCGCGATCCTCGATCTCGGCAATGCCAACCCCTCGGTCGCCGGCGCGATCGTCGACCCGGGGGCAACGACCGGCTTCTACCCGACGACCTACCATGCCCTGGCTGCGCTGGTCACCGATGCGACCGGAGCCAGCATTCCGGCGACGATGAACGCGCACTCGTTGCTCTGGGGCCTGATCGCCGGTCTCGGGCTGGCCGCCCTCCTCCGGTCCTTCGGTCTACGGGCACTGACCTGTGCCGGAGCGGCTCTTGCCCTCCCGATGTTCTCGGCGTTCCCGACCGACCTGATGTGGTGGGGCCACCTGCTCCCATTCGGCACGGGGGTCGCCCTGATCCCGGCGTGTCTGCTCCTGCTCAGCGAGACGGTCCGCGACCACGCCTGGCCCAGGGTGCCCGTGCTGGCAGTGGGCGCCGTTGGTCTGCTCGGCCTGCATCCCAGCGCCACGCTGGCGGCCGTCATCTACGTGCTTGCCTTCCTGGTCCAACGCTGGATCTCCGACCGCTCCCGCGTCGCCGGCGACCTGCGTCTACTCGCGGCGGCGGGAGTCGCCTGTGCGGTCATCGCGCCGAACGCACTTCTGGCTGCGGCCGGTGTTGGGGGCAACGCCCTGGATTCTGGGATCCAATGGCCGGCAAGGCGCGACGTTCTTTCAGCCATCCGAGACCTCGTACTGCTCAAGCACGAAGCGGCGGCGCCGATGTACTGGCTGCTCGTCCTCGTGATCGCCGGCGCGCTGACCGTCCTGCGGCTGCGCCGGATGTGGTGGTGGTTGGGCTGCAGCGCCGTGTTCGCCGTCCTGTTCGTGATGGCTACCGCATCGGACCATCGCTTGACCGAGCTGCTGACACTGCCCTGGTGGAACGATGCATTCCGCTTCGCCGCGCTCGTCGTGTTCGGGCAGGCGATGCTGGCGGGGCTTGGCCTGACGACGCTCGCGGACCTCGGCGCGGCCTTGTTGCGGCGGCTATCCGGCGGTCGAGTGGGCCGGCTGGTCGCGGCCGCCATGGTGGTGCTGATCGGCCTGACTGGTTTCGGCCTGGTCAGCAATGGCTATTACAGCGGCTACAACTCCGACCGGATGAGCTTCCGGTTCGTGGAGTCGCCAACTCTGACTCGCAATGAGCAGGACGCTATGGACGTGCTCGCCGACCTGGTGGAGCCAGGCGATCGGGTCATGAATGACCCCGGGGACGGGTCACCGTGGATGTGGTCGCTGGCCGACGTCCGCCCGATTTTCCCGCACATCATCTTCCCCGGTGTTCAGCTGAGCATGAGCGTTGAGGCCCAGACCCTGTTCAACTCCTTCCAATGTCTCGACGCCGATCCCGAGGTACGAGAACTGATCGAGGACTACAACATCAGCTACGCCTACGTCGGTGAGGGGTTTGTTCGCGCCGATTTCACCCGCCCGTACGGCCTGCGGGATCTCGGGGCTGCGGACTCTCTTGACCTGGTCTACCGCCAGGGTGACATCGCGATCTACCGGGTCGACCTATCCGAGTCGCCCGCGCCGAGCACCGCCGTTCCCGGCTGCGGTCGCTACAGCCGGGACGAGGCCTGACCAGCGCGGTCGAACTGTCTCGGTAGCGTTGCCGACGATGAAGCCCAATCCTGCATTGCGCCTCGGGGTCGCCGAGATCTCCCCGTCGGTCTCCTGCCGTGCCTTTCCCGCACGAGCTGTGGTCGGCGAGTGGATCCCGATCACTGCGACTGTCTTCGGTGAAGGCCACGACTTGGTCGCTGCCACCGTGGTGTGGACCGCCCCCAACGCCACGGCGACCAAGCCGAGCAAGCAGGCCGTACGAATGCGACCCAACGGTGCAGAGCCCGACCGGTGGGTCTGCCTGCTCAGTCCGGACCGAGAAGGACTGTGGAGTTTCGTCGTCGAAGGTTGGCGCGACCCGTGGGCCACATGGCTGCACGCAGTGCATGTCAAGCTCGACGCCGGTCAGGACGCGGATGAGCTCGCCAACGAGCTCGAGGACGGGGCCCGCATCCTCGACCGTGCGGGCAACGCAGCCAGCGGCGATGCCCGCACGAGGTTGCAGGAGACCGCCCGCCGACTCCGGGACGAGGCGTCTGATCTGACGACGCGCGTCGATTCGGCGCTGAGCAAGGCGGTGGACACGGTGCTCCAGGCCAACCCGGTCCGGGAAATGGTCACCCGCTCCCCCCGTCATGAGATCTGGGTCGATCGGCAGCGTGCGCTCTACGGCTCGTGGTATGAGCTCTTCCCCCGGTCCGAGGGCGGCGCTGACGCGAGCGGGCAACCAGTGCACGGCACCTTTGCCGACGCGGCCATGCGGCTGCCGGCGATCGCCAAGATGGCCTTCGACGTCGTCTACCTCCCGCCGATCCATCCCATCGGAGTGGTCAACCGCAAGGGGCCCAACAACACGCTGGACCCGGGTCCGGACGATGTCGGCAGCCCCTGGGCGATCGGCAGCAAGGACGGCGGCCATGACGCCATCCACGGGGCTCTGGGTACCGAGCAGGACTTCGCCGACTTTGTCGCCCGTACCCAGAAACTGGGCATGGAGGTGGCCCTGGACCTCGCATTGCAGTGCGCTCCCGACCACCCCTGGGTGACCGAGCACCCGGAGTGGTTCACGGTTAAGCCGGACGGGACGATCGCCTACGCGGAGAATCCACCGAAGAGGTACCAGGACATCTACCCGCTCAACTTCGACAACGACCCCGCCGGGCTCTACGCCGAGGTCCTTCGCGTCACCAAGTTGTGGGTGGATCGCGGCGTCCGGATCTTCCGGGTCGACAACCCGCACACCAAGCCGCTGAACTTCTGGCACTGGCTCATCTGGGAGATCAAGAAGACCGATCCCGACGTGCTCTTCCTGGCCGAGGCGTTCACCCGGCCGGCCATGATGCACGCTCTGGCCAAGCTGGGATTTACCCAGTCCTACACGTACTTCACCTGGCGGACCGGCAAGACCGAACTCGAGGAGTACGGCCGGGAGCTTGCCGCGGCGGCCTACTACATGCGGCCGAACTTCTTCGTTAACACCCCGGACATCCTGCATGAGTCCTTGCAGGTGGGCGGACCGCAGATGTTCAAGATCCGTGCGGTGCTGGCCTCGATGATGGCACCGAGCTGGGGGGTCTACTCCGGCTACGAACTGTTCGAGCATCGGCCGGTGCGTCCCGGAAGCGAGGAATACCTCGATTCGGAAAAGTATCAGCTGCGCCTGCGTGACTATGCCGCGGCGGAGACGGCCGGGAGGTCCTTGGCGCCCTTCCTGCGTCGGCTCAACGAGATCCGCCGGGCCCATCCGGCGCTCCAGCAGCTGCGCGACCTACACTTCCATCACATCCAGAACGGCAATCTGCTGTGCTTCTCGAAATCCGACCCGGCAAGCGGTGACGTGGTGCTCGTCGTGTGTTCGCTGACGCCCAACGACGCCCAGATCGCCACAACCGCCCTGGACATGCCGGTCTTGGGCTTGGATTGGGCGGCGCGATTTCGCGCTGTCGACGAGCTCACCGGTGCGGTGTTCGACTGGGGTCAGTACAACTACGTCGAACTCGGACCACACCGCGAGGTGGCCCACATCCTTCGCGTCCCGACGCCCACTCGCTGAGCGATCCTTAGACTTGCCCGGTCGGGCAGTCCAGCTGAGGAGAAGTTTCGTCGGTGTCGTTCAGTGACGCTCTGCTCGTGCTCGTGTTCGTGCTGGTCCCGTTCGTACCCGGCAGCATCGTTGGCCTAACCGCAGGACTGGGCCGGTGGACCGCCGTCAGTGCCGCGCCATTGGTCACCCACGGGCTCACCGCCGTGACCGAGCAGGTGTGCGTCGCCGTCCGGCTTCTCATTCGGGCCGATCCCGCTTCTCGTGGTCATGGTCTTCAGCACCGCAGCGGTCCTCGGTCTGGTTCTCGTCACGCGATCGCGGTCGAGGGAACACGGCGGGAGGGTTCAGATTTCCGGCGGATCTGGGCCACCGGCGACCCGCAGCCGACAGCACGATGTGATCATCGTCGGCGGGATCGCGCTTGGGGCGCTGCTCGGCGCGTTCACCGCGCTGACCGCGATGGGCGCGCTCGACACGATCAACCAGGACTGGGACGCGAGCTTTCACGCGAACGCGACCCGATTCATTCTCGACACCGGGAATGCCGACCCGCGTGCCCTTTCCGCGCTCTACCCTCAGGAGTAGCTCTATTACCCGAACACCTGGCACGCCCTCGGGGCGGTGGCCGGACAAGTCTCGGGTGCCTCGATTCCGGCCCTGCTCGGAACCCAGACGATCCTGATCGCCGGCATCGCCGGACTCGGACTGGCCGCACTCATCCGGGCCAGCGCGGGGCGCGTCGCCGTGGCCGCGGTCGTCCCACTTCTGCTGGCGAGCTTCTCCGGCTTTCCGATCGACGTTCTCTGGAGGGGACCGCTCCTCCCATTCGCCGCCGGAGTTGCCCTCGTTCCGGCCTTCCTCCTGTTGTTCTCGGACGCACTGGCTGCGCGACGCCCCACGTTCGTCCTGGTCGCCGCCATCGCCGCAGCAGGTCTGCTCGGGCTGCATCCCGCGACAGCGCTGACAGCCGCCGTTTTCGCGCTCGCCTTGCTGATCTCCCGATGGCTGCGTCGACCAAGCCCGATCCGGAACGATCTTGTCGTTGCCGGCTCCGCCGCGCTCCTCACCGTGCTATTCGGACTTACTTTCCTCAGCGGGGCCTTACGGGCGCGAGGGATGGCAGCGCAGGCGCAGATCGACTGGCCGGCGGTCGAGTCTCCGGGCCAAGCGATAGGTGAGCTGTTGTTTCTGAACCATGCGGCGCAGTATCCGCAGTACTGGCTGATCCTGCTACTAGTGGCCGGGGCCCTCGGTTTCTCCCGGCTGCCTAACTTGCGATGGTTCCTCGCCGGCACGGCAGTCTTCGGAGTGCTCTTCGTCGCCGCGGCGGCCTACGACGGGCCGCTGACCGAATCGATAACCCTTCCGTGGTGGAACGACCGCTGGCGGTTCGTGGCGATCGTGACCCTGGGGCTCGCCGTTCTCGCGGCCCACGGCCTGGTGACCCTTGCAGACGCCGCTGCCAATTTGGCTCGCAAGGTCCCGCAGGTCCGGGTCCGTCCTGCCCGGCTGGTCTTCGGTGCTGCGCTTCTGGTTTTCCTCGCGGTTGTGGGGCTGGGGAGCGGTGGCTTCTACGCGCCGTACAACGCAGATCGGATGAGCGTGGCATTCCGGCCCAGCGAATACCTTTCCTCGGCGGAGCGAACGGCCATGACCTACCTCGCCGGGATTGCGCAGCCCGGAGAACGGGTGATGAACGACCCGAGAGACGGGTCCGTCTGGATGTACGCCCTGACCGGCATCGAACCCATTTTCGGGCATGTGGTCGATCCCGGCGCTGCTACCTCGGGGCTGAGCGCAGACGCACAGTCCCTGCTTGGTTCGTTCAACTGTCTGGACACCGACGAAACCGTCCAGCGACTCATCGACACGTACAACATCGCCTATGTCTTCCTCGGTCAGGGATTCCTGCGCGGTTGGTTCGAGCGGGCCCCAGGACTTGGCAGACTTGACGACTCGGACTCCTTGCAACGCATCTACGCCACAGGCGGCGTGCGCATCTTCAAGGTGAAGCCGACGTCCCTTCGTTCTGAGACGTCGGCTTCACCGTCCTGCCTGCCTGGTCGTGACTGAGGCCTCAGCGCCTACCACCGGTGAGCGACGTCGATGATCAGTCGCGATCCGTTGCCCGGGCCATCCAGGATGAAGACTCGGAACGGCAAGCGGGCTCGCA
>JBPCPI010000015.1:0-5709 GCA_050999295.1 Geodermatophilaceae bacterium
GCGAAACCCTCCTGGCCGGGCGCGAGTTCGGCTTCATCGCCTGCTACCTGCGAACGGACGAACACGCCTATGAGACGTACTGGACTACCGACCGTGGCACGGAGGCCGCGGATACCAGCTACCACCTTCTCGACCTCACCGTCTTCGGCCGTCAAGAACGATGGGAAGACTCCCCGCAGGACTGGCCGCGCCAGCCGGAAGGCCAGCACCAATGGCGAGCACTCGGGCGGCCCACCGCGCAATGGTCAGTCACCGACGAACCGGTCGCGCCATGAGTTGCCCTGTGTCTACCCCTGGCCGTTCAGGCCGCTTCGGTCGTGGTGTTGGCGAGGAGGTTTGGAGGGCTCGGTGCAGGGCTGGGTCGTAGCTGAGATCGTTGTGCCAGCAGGCCCAGATGACGTGTGCCCAGGCCCCGCCGAGGATGCGGACGGCGTGGGGGTGGCGGCATGACGTCGTGTCCGCGTGCGATGGCTCGGTTGTAGAGGTCGGCTGCCCAGGCGTTGGCGTGGCGGGAGTCGCCGGCGAAGTCACAGGCCTTCGCTGCGGGCGTCACCGATCTCGGCGAGCAGTCTGGCTGTGCGCAGGGTCTTGACGCGGGGCAGGGACGCGTAGATGTGGGTGTCGGGATGGGTCGTGAGCTGGGGCGGCGAGGTTGTCCTCGAGACGGCGAAGGCGGGAAGGCATGTACCGGGTGCAGTGACCCCGAGGTTGGGGGCGTCCGGTCCGACACCCGATGGCTGCTCGTGCGGATGCCAACACCACCCGGAATCCCGTTCGTCGCGATGCTGGTCCCGCGTCAACACTTGGACCCCGAGGAGCCGCTCACTCAGATCGGGAAACGAAGCTGCCCCGGCCTACTGATGTTGGCCGGCGCTGACAAGGCCCTCGCAGATCAGCTGCCGCCCAGCTTCCAGTCCGCGGGCAGCATGCCGATCATGACCGTGCGGACCTCTCCTCGACCGCCCGAGCAAGTGACCCAAGAGTCCGGCGAGCGGGGCATGAGGACCCCGACGCGGTCACGGGATTTTCGCCGAAGCCTATGAATTCGACCGGGAGACTGAGGCGTTGGCAGCACCGTTCTTGGCCGACGGCTCAGGACCGATAAGCACTTCCGGCTCCTGGAGGTCACGGGGGCAGCGAGGATGCCGCCTGGATGCCGGCGAGGGCTTGGTCGATGCGGGGTGGCAGACGCCAAGCTCGTCGGTGATCTTGCCGTCGTCGTCGATCTTCAGTGCCTGGCAAGGGCGAGGACAGGATTGCGGCCGGTCGAGACCCCGGTTGAGCAGGACGTCTTGGTCGTCATGCGCCTGCGCCAGGTCGCGGCCCGCCCAACCGTCGTCCCATCTCGTCGTCCAACGCCTGCAGGGCCGCCAGTGGCCGGAGATACACGTTCAGGTCCGAGATGCGGCCGCTGGCGCCGGAGCGGACGACGAGCAACCCGTCAGCCCGGCCTATATGCTGCGCGACGCGCGCTCGGAACATCAGTACTGCGGTTTCGGCGCCGCCCTCGATGGACTCGAGCACCTCGACGTCGCGCAGAACTCCGTCGAGGACGACGCCGAGGATGTGCGCAGCGGCTGCCACGCCCTCGGCTCGTCGTGCACCGCCACCCGCAGGGTCACGTCCTCGGCCAACCCAGCGACCAAGGCGGCGGCGTCTGTCATCTCGAGCGCCTGTCTGAGCTGTTCCAACATGCCTCCTCCTCCAGTGAGCCGCCGAGCCATCCATCACGCGACGGTGTCCGACAAGCTCTGACCTGCGGCCACTCTTGAGGGCACAAGCGCAGACTCGAGTACGAGGTCGGCTGGCTGGTGGTTTGGTCGGCGGGTGTTACGCGGCGCCGGGTCGTCATTCCATGGCCGCCGCGGCGCAGATCAGTACGAAGCCGATGAGCAGGAGCCAGGATCGCACCCCCTGGAAGAGTTCCCAGCGGTTGCGGGTCTGTTTCCAGTCCGGCGGGGGGTCCTCGGCCTCCCACTTGCCGGTGGCCAAGTTGATCGGCACGTTGAACACGATCGTCGAGACCAGCGCCAGTATGAACGCGGCGCAGGCCGACCAACCCCAGAACTGCGAGCCACCGTCACTTTCGGTCGCCGACGCGTTCGCGATCGCGAGCACGACGCACAGCGTCATCCCACCGGCATCACCCGCCCGAAGGTCCGCAGCAGGCCTTGCTCGACCTGTAGGTGTGGGGCCGGCGGTAGACGGCGGATGACCGGATGCACGAACGCGTACGATCCGAATTCGGCGCATGCCACGAAGCCGGTGATCATCAGCGTCGCGAACTCAAGGACGTTCATCGGTTCTCCTCATCATCGGCCGGCGGCAACCCGGCCTATGTATTCGCCAGTCGCGGCTGCTTGCACGAGCAGGTCGGCCAGTTCGCAGCAGATGACGAGTCCGGCTCTACACCTTGATCTTCTTCGCTGCTGGTGGTGGTGCCGCCTCGGACAGGCCGAACCGCTGGTGCAGTCGACGCAGCGGCGGCGGCGCCCACCAGTTCGCGTTCCCCGCTAGGCGCATGAACGCCGGGACGAGCACGCCGCGTACCAGCGTCGCGTCCATCAGGATCGCGATGGTGAGGCCGACTCCGAACAGCTTGATGAAGGTCACCTGCGAGGTGGCGAACGCGATGAAGGTGACGGCGAGCACGCCGGCCGCGGCGGTCATGATCCGTCCGGACTTCTGCAGGCCGATCGCCACCGCGGCGGTGGTGTCGCCGGTGCGGTCGTGCTCCTCCTTGATCCGCGACAGCAAGAACACCTCGTAGTCCATCGACAGGCCGAAAGCGATGCAGAACATCAGGATCGGCATGGTCGTGTTGAGCGCTCCGGTCGGGGTGAAGTTGAGCAGGTCGGCGCCGTTGCCGTCCTGGAACACCCACACCATCGCGCCGAAGGTCGCGCCCAGGCTGAGCACGTTGAGCACAATCGCCTTGATGGGGATGAGGACGCTGCCGGTCATCAGGAACAGCAGGACGAACGTGGCCGCGGCGATGATCGCCAGTGCCAGCGGGACCAGCCCGAAGATCGCGTCCTTGGAGTCGGCGAGATCTGCGGCCGGGCCGGCCACCAGGAACGAAGCGCTGGCGTCCAACGCCCGGATCTGTTCGACGAGATGCTCACCGGCCGGGGACACCGGTTCGACGTCGCTCACCACGTCCAGGTAGGCCCCGGTTCCGTCGCTGAACCGCTGCGCCGCAGGTCCCGGCTCGGCCACCTTGGAACCACCGGCGAAGCTACCCGTACTGGTGTCCACCCGGTTCACCTCTGCTACTGCGGAGACTTGGGCGGCCAGCGCGGTGGTCTGCTCGGGCGTCGCGCTCGGCAGCACCACCGGGAAGGAACGGGCAGCGCCGTCGCTGAAGTCGTTGCGCAGGGTGTCTCCGACGATGCGTGCGGTGCTGCTCGGGGGCAGGTCGCGGTCGTCGGGCAGGCTGAATGACACCCCCAGGAACGGCACGGCCAGCAGGACGAGCAGGACCATGACGGGCGCACCGGTCAGGACGGGTCGGCGCATGACGGCGTGCGACAGGGAGTGCCAGAACCCCCGATCGGACGCGGTCGGGCGACGCCTCCTGCGGCCCACCGCGAGCCGGTTCACCTTCGGGCCGAGCACGGCAAGCAGCGCCGGGAGGGTGAGCAGCGCCGCTCCCGCGGCGATGGCGACCACGGCGATGCCGGCGTAGGCGAACGAGCGGAGGAAGTACAGCGGGAAGATCAGCAGGGCGGACAACGAGACGGCCACTGTGACCGCGCTGAACGCCACCGTGCGCCCGGCGGTCTGCAGGGTTTGGGCGACGGCGGCCGGCGTGTTCAGCCCGTTGCCCAGCTCTTCCCGGAACCTGGAGACGATGAGCAGGCTGTAGTCGATTGCAAGTCCGAGCCCGAGCGCCGTGGTCAAGTTGATGGAGAAGATGGAGACGTCAGCGGCCAGGGTGACCAAGAACAGCGCCAGGAACGTGCCGAGGATCGCTAGCGAGCCCACCGCGAGCGGCAGCAACGCGGCGACCAGACCGCCGAACACCAGAAGCAACAGCACGAGCGTGATCGGGATCGCGATCGACTCGGCGCGCGCGAGGTCCCCACCGATCGTGTCGCCCAGTCCCACGTTGGGGCCGCCGATCTGCACCAACAAGGCCCCGACCTGGCCGTCGTAGGCAGCCTGCAGCCGCTCGGAGACCAGGTCCGCTTGCTCCTCGCTGCCGGCAAGCCGAACCAGCACCAGCGCCTGGTCCCCGTCGGTGCTGCGCAGACCGGGGTCTCCGCCACCCGAGGCCTGCGTGTTCCAGTAGGACACGACTCCGCCAACCCCGGGCTCAGCTGCGAGACGCTCGGTCAGCAGCCGGCCGGCCTGCACGGACCCGGGCGTGTCCACATCCCCGGTGCTAGGTCGGACCAGCAGCACCAGATCAGGACTCCCCGCGTCGAACCGCTCGTCCAGGATCGCCGTGGCCCTGGCCGACTCCGCCGTCGGATCCTCGAAGCCGCCCGACTTCAACCGGTCGAAGACCGACAGGCCGGCCAGTACCGCGACGACCAGGAAGACGGCGGTCCCGGCCAGCAGGAACCAGCGGCGGCGGAAGGCGAGGCGACCGAGGAAGGCGAACATGCCCAAAGGCTACTAGTGCAGACTGGAACGTGCCAGACCGGACTAGTTTAGAGTTTCGATGTGACGTCTTCGGCGATGACCTTCGTCGTCTTGGGCCTGCTTGCCAAGCGGCTCGGTTCGGGCTACGACATCGCCGCCCTCGCGAACCAGTCCGTGCGCCACTTCTGGCCGATCAGCCGCAGCCAGCTTTACACCGAGCTGTCCCGCCTGGAGGAGCTGGGCTGGGCGAGCGGAACCGCGGTGCACCAGGACCGGTACCCGAACAAGCGCGTCCATGCGATCACGCCATCGGGCGTGTCGGCGCTGCGCGAGTGGCTCGACGCTGCGCCGCAGCAGCTACGCCAGCGCAGCCAGCACGCGATGGTGCTCAAGACATTCCTCGGCTCGTACATGAACCCCGACCGGCTGGCCGAGCAGTTGCGCGACCACAAGGAGCAGGCCGAGAAACTCCGTGCCGAGCTGTCGGCAGTCGTCGGACACCTCGACGCGAAGGGCCCCACCGGCGCACACCGCTTCGGCCGAGCGGCCGCCCGACACGGGGTGCTCCAGGCCGAGGCGACGATCGCCTGGACCGAGGAGGTTCAATCCCTGCTGCAGGAACAGCGGTCGCCGGAGGCGGGCTGAGCCGCTCCGGCCGTTTGAGACATCCGTGCGTTCTCGGGTTCAGAGGGTCTCGATGCAACACCTCGTCCGAGGAGGGGTGTTGTCGATGACTGGTCGTCCGAGGGCCGCGCGGGAAGGTCTTGACTATTCCTCGATCGCGTCGATCGCGCTGCGGGACGGCCAGAGCTTCCGAGTGTGGCCAAGGAAGCATCATCCGTCGCTTCGACTTGCCGCAAAGCACCACAGCGGGATCCTCTTACGGCGAGCGTCACCCGGTTCAGGCACCGGCCTCGAGCACGGCGAGGTCGCGCACCGCATAACGGTGATGCTCGGCCTCTTCCTTCAGCACCACCTTCAGGCAGCGGCGAACGACGTACTCCTGGTCGGGATACGGGTCCGCCGGCTTTCGACCGCACACCCGATCGAGCTCGGCCTCGGTGAGCCCGTCGATGACGCGCCGCATCGTGGCCATGCGGGCGAGCCGCGGCGCGAGTG
>JBPCPI010000021.1:0-6598 GCA_050999295.1 Geodermatophilaceae bacterium
TATCTCCTCTCGATGCTGCACGACTCGTTCATGTCGCGCGCGAACACCATCGTCTGTCCCGGCGGCAAGATGGATCTCGCGATGCAGCTCATCTTCACGCCGATGATCTGGCGGCTGATCGAGCGGTGCGAGCAGGCGCTCGGCCAGTAATCGGGCTCAGCCAAGACTCGCAGGGTCAACAGTCCCTGGCTCGGCGAGCAGGGCCGGCACGGTTCCGCTATGACCAGCAATGAGACTCGCGACCGCGAGCACCCCGCCGATCAGCAGCCAGAGCAAGGGCATCGATTCCAGGCTGTGGGCACGTGTTCGCTTCAACCGCCCGGGTTCAGAAGGCGGCCGCCGCTCGGTGTCCTGGAACCCTCGCTGCCTCGCAAGCTGGTTCACTCGCTGATGCGGGATCCGCAGCATGTTGGCCAGGGCGCGCCGCATGACCCGTCGCGTCGCGCATCACGACTGACATCACAGGAGAATGATGATGAAGCTCGGCACGATCCTCGGCCAGGTCGACCACGGCACGCTGCTGCTGCCCGAGTTCCAGCGCGGCTACGTGTGGAACCGCGACCAGGTGCGGGGGCTCATGCGCTCGCTCTACCTGCGCTACCCCGTCGGAGGACTGCTGGTGTGGGAGACTGATACGTCATCGGCTTCGGTGCGGGGAAGCGTCTCCGGTAGCGGTGGAACCAAGCAGCTCCTGCTCGACGGGCAACAGCGGGTCACGACCATGTACGGCGTGACCCGCGGCAAACCCCCGGAGTTCTTCGACGGCGACAGCTCAGCATTCCTGAACCTGTACTTCAATGTGGATCGTGAGGCCTTCGAGTTCTCCGCGCCCAGCAAGATGAAGGACGATCCACTGTGGATCGACGTCACCGGACTATTTGTCCACGGGCCCGCCGTGCAGTACGCCAAGCTTACGTCCCAACTGAGCTTCGCCACGTACGTCGACCGGATAGCGCGGCTCAACGGGGTGCTCGATCGGGAGTTCCACATCGAGAAGATCATAGGGGAGGACATGTCGACCGAAACGGTGGTCGAGATCTTCAACAAGGTCAATTCGGGCGGCACCAAATTGTCCAAGGGTGACCTTGCGTTGGCGAAGATCTGCGCGCACTGGTCGGAGGCGCGTGCCGAGATGCGTACGCACATCGACGCCTGGGGCAAGGCCGGCTTCGGCTTCACCCTCGACTGGCTACTCAGGAACGTGAACGCCGTCGCCACGGGCCGCGCGCCCTTCTCAGCGCTCGACGACGTCGAAGCAGCAGCCTTCGCGACCGCCCTCAACGCATCGGTCAAGTACGTGAACCACCTCCTCGACTGGGTCGGCGCGAGGCTGGGACTGGACCACGACCGGGTCCTCATGGGCCGGTACGCGGTGCCCGTTGTGGCCCGGTTGCTCCATCTGCAAGGGGGGCAGTTCATCGACGCTGCGCAGGTCGACCGGGTGCTGTACTGGTACGTGCAGGCAGCGCTGTGGGGCCGCTTCGCCGGGTCCACCGAGACCGTACTCACCCAGGACTTCGAGACCGCCGAGCGAGCCGGAATCGACGGCCTGATCCGCGCGCTGGAGCGGTGGCGGGGCGGCAACCTGGCGATCGACGCGGAGGACTTCGAGGGCTTCGGGCGCGGTTCCCGTTTCTACCCGCTGCTCTACCTGCTCACCCGGGTTGGCGGTGCGCGCGATCTCGGCACGGGGATCCCGTTGAAGGCTCAGATGCTCGGCCACCTCGCGTCACTGCAGGTTCACCATATCTTCCCGAAAGCTCTACTTTACGAGTCCGGTTACTCGCGGGGCGAGGTCAACGCAGTGGCCAACTTCTGCTTTCTGACACAACAGACGAACTTGGTTGTCGGAAAGCGAGCACCGCAGAAGTACCTCGCTGAGTGCGAGAGTAAGTACCCGGGCGTGCTCGCCTCGCAGTGGATTCCCACCGAACCCACTTTATGGCGGCTCGACCGGTATCACGACTTTCTGGCCGCGCGTCGCGAGCTGCTCGCGAGCGCTGCCAATGCCTTCCTCGGCGAGCTCCGCGGCGGGGCTGCGGCGACCACCGCGCCCCGCCTGGAACGTCTCACCGTGACGGTCGAGGCCGAAGGCGACAGGGATGCGCGTGACGCCGAGGTAGCAGGTATCGTCGACGAACTGGTGTCGCTCGGCTTCGCCAGGCCCGAGCTTGAATGTGAGATCGCCGATCCGGAGACGGGGCGGGTCTTGGCGGCTGCGGAGGCCTTCTGGCCGGATGGGCTGCAGGTCGGCCTAGGGGTGCCGGCGGTGCTCGAGCTGGACCCGGATCGTGCGGACTTGGACCGCCTGACCGAGCTCGGGTACGAGGTTTTCACCTCGGTGCATGCCCTGCGCGGCTACGCGGTCCGCCGCAACGAGGTGGCGGCGGGTGCCCGTGCAGAGGGCTGAGTCTCCTCTCATGCGGGGGTAGACCACAGGCGTCGAGCGTTGCCCAGGCCGCTTTGAACAGTGTCCGGTACTCACGGATCATGTGCCATGCGGTGACCCCGAGGTTGCACAGCAGCGGACCGGTTAGCACGTCCGGACCGGTGTAGCCCTCGGTGGCGGCGAGGCACAGGTTCGCGACCGCGTCCTCCACCGCGAATGCCCGACGACGCAGCCCAGGATGAACAACCGGAGCCCAGCCCGGCGGTCGCGCCAGGGGTGCCGGCGCCGGTCCGGCCGCCACCGGCTCCGCCCAGCAGGTCACTGCGTCGGGCGGCAGTGACACGGTCGCGGCGTCACCCTCGGCGAGGTCGCCACCGGTGTGCTCCCCCAGCACGACGGCGGCCCGGTCGACCAGCGCCCGGACCCGCCAACGACCCGGTGGATGTGTTCGCGTCGGCGGGGTCAGCGTCTCGCCGGCGGCGGAGATCGCCGCAAGGTGCACGGCACGGTGGTCGCATACCCCCGGTTCGTCCTCGGCAACTCGCAGCTGCTGGCGATAGTAGGGCAGCGCCGAGCACCGCACGCTCGCCACGTTGGCGAGCCGCGCCCATGGCAGATCCTGTCCGCCGGATCGGAGGACCTGACCCGCCAGATCCTCGTCGGCGAACACACGCCGCCACACCTCGGTGTGGTCGGCCGGCAACCACTCGGGATCCACCGCGCCCCACACGCCCGGCAGCGTCACCTGCCACGTCACTGCCCAACTTCTCGCCATCGCATCTCCGGGTGCTCGCAACAATCTCACCTACACTGCCCGCGCCCGGCTCGATGACCTCGCCGAGCCGGCCAGTTGGGCCGCCGTGGTGGCCGCCCAGGCCGCCGGTCACAGCGACGTGGCCCTGCCGGGTTTCCTGCTTGAGGCCGTCGAGTATCACCGGCTCCGGCGGTGCCGAGAATTATGCTTGGTGATAAGTGAGGTGACTCAGTTGGCATTCGCGCACTGAACGACGCGGGTGTGCACAGACGATCGCGAGGGAACGGCTTAGCTACGAGACCTGTGACTCAAGCCAGATCAGGACTTTCGCGGCAGCGTCCATCAGTTTGCGGAGTTGCGGGATCAAAGGCAAGTCATTGCCCTCGAATTCAATATGAGGCTTGAGGTCGAGTTGATAGCGCACCTGCCCTCCTGTTTTGATAGGGCTCTTTGCAGAGTAAGTAAGAAGTCGTCCCCCGTTAGTCAAAGGGGGAAGATAGTACTCCGAAGCGGCCTCGGGGTCCTCGGCTTGAGCCGAGTCATCGTCGTCAAATTCGAGGCTTAAACCCACGGCTAGCACATCCGCCACCCCCACCTTTGTGACTGCAGGAAACCTGTGTTTGTTTTGATTGTCAAGATCTCGTATAAGTTCTAGACAGCGCCGAAGTCCGTTGTTAGGATCTATTCTATACGGTTGTACCTCCTCGATTGCGTCCAATACCTTGGCATTGATGTCTCGCGCTAATTGATCCCTGTTGTTCGAGAATTCTTTTGGCTTATCTGCGAACGGGAACTGAATCCTTTTTTCGTTCTGTAGCGGAACTTCACGCTCGAGTGCTTTTCCCCATAACCATGCGTCGAACGAGCATCGAATATTGTGGACGCAATCTCCCGCCGTGAGGCTCCATATTTCTGTCGGTGGAGTTTCCGTAACCGATAAATCCAGATGTAGCCTTAAGCGATCGTCACTGACTTTGCTAACCACACTAATTGAACCGGAGCCCCGCCAAACATCCAGATGTCGTTCGAGGTTGTCGCAATGCCAGCTTGCATGGTTGAGCTTCTGCTCTGCCCAATTCTCTCTTGACATGTAGCCAGTATACCGTAAACGGCCCGAGTGTCGCTTATTACAACGACATTCAATTTCATTAAGCGTCAGAACGACACCGACAACCTGCACATCGAAAAGGCTGTCGAACGGCTTGGTACGGCCAACCTTGATATCGACCATCATCAGTGGCGAAGCCGCTCAGTGCGAGCCTTGCGGGGGCGCGCGCCGCGCGCCGGACAGTTGTGGTTACACCCGTACGGTGGCCACCTGTCGAGCCATCCGGGCCAGCTCGTGGGCGTCGGGGCCGCGTCGGGCTTCCAGCACGGCGATCAGCGGGAGGAGCCGCTGGTGGACTCGAATCGAGGCGATCTTCATCGCGGCGGTGACGGCGTGGTGAGCCATCCGAATACCGTCGGGCTCACCGGCCTTCACGTAGATCGTCGCCAGCACGATGCCGGACTGGGTGCGGCTGACCTGACTGCCACCTTCCCAGCGGCGCACCGATGCGACGGCGAACTGCTCCGCAGCCTCGAGGCGTCCCCGCTCGAGTTCGAGGCAGGCGGCGGGACGGTCCAGGTCACCGTAGGTGTCGCTGGGGGTAGGTGTCCACAGTTGCCGTGCCTTGGCCAGCATGGTGTCGGCGGCGTCGGGGTGTCCGAGACGGTTCAGGACGGTCGCGGAGTTCGCTCGACCGGCTGCCTCGACAGCTGCCTTGCCGTTTTCCCCGATCACCACTGCGCGCTGTTCGTCCGGCGGGATATCGAATGCCTTGAGCTCCCCGATCTGGAGCATCTTCAGCCCGTCGTTGGGGTGGCCGTGCTCGGCGGTGGCCAGCCCGGCGTAGTTCATGGCGAGAACCTGGCAGTAGGCGTCGCCGGCCTCGGTGGCCAGTTCCAGCCCGCGGGCGTAATGGAACATCGCCCGGTCGTAACGGCCCGCGTCGAACCCGGCCCACCCTGCTTCGATGTGCAGTTCGGCGACCGCGACCATCAGTGCCCGCTGCACCGGCTCCGCAGCGGGCACTCCTAGCAGTTGCATGGCCCACATGGTCGCCGCGCTGAGCACCTCCGGGTCGGACACGGAGGCGTTGCCGGCTTCGCCGAGCCGGCGGGTCAGGTCGCGGACCTTCTCCAGATGGATCACACCAAGCCGGGATGGCAGCGGCACCGGCGACGGATCGGGAAACAGTTCTAACAGCTCACCGACTACAGGCCCGCCGAACGTGGCAATCGCGCTCAGCGCGATCATGTGCCGGCGCATCCTCTCCGGGCTCACCCCCTCCGGGGTGTCAGTGAACTTTGCACCGTAGGTGCCGTCCTGTCCGTAGGACAGACCCATCAGCTCGCGGGGGATACCGAGACCTTCGGCGATGCGGACCAGCAGGTCGTAGGCCAGTACCCGGCGGCCGGCGAGTATCTCGGAGACCTCGGACTGCGACTGCCCGGTAAGCCGCGCGATCGTCCGCTGGGTGAGCCCGTCGTCCTTGAGTAGCCGGTACAGAGCGGCGATGTCGTGGGCGGCCAACACCGGGCGCACCTCGGGCCGCCAGTACCACTCCGCCGGTGGCGGCGCACCATCACCACCGGCGCTGCCGCCGTCCAGCTCTTCCGATGACCGGTGACGGTGCAGGTCGTACCCATGGCCGTGACTCACTGTCATCGCTTCCGCTCCGAAGGGTGCAGCCCGGCCCGGTTCGGGTCACGGGCCGGGCTGCCGAGGACCGGTCTACCTTTAGCCGATCATCGCGAGACAGTAGTGGTGACTAGTCACCGTGCACAAGACATACGAAGGAGGACGATGGCCAGCTCGGGTGGCGGCACGATGCACCGCCGACAGCTCGGCATCGAGCTGCGTGCCCTGCGCGACGCCGCCGGGCTCAGCACGATCGGGGTGTCCGAGCGGGTCGAGGACATGTCGCAGGCGAAGGTGTCGCGGCTGGAGCGGGGTGTCGGAGTACCGAAGGTCCGCGACGTCGAGGCATTGCTGCGGCTCTACGGCACCGGCGAGCAGCAGGTGCAGGCCCTGCTGGAGCTCGCTCGCCAGGCCAAGAAGCCGGACTGGTGGTTGCCCTACCGGGGCGCCCTGTCCACCGAACTGCGGTCGTTCCTCGGACTGGAGGAGGCTGCGACCGGGATCCGGGAGTTCGCAAGCCAGTTCGTACCCGGCCTGCTGCAGACCGAGGACTATGCTCGCGCGGTGCTCGGCATCCGCGTCGAGACACGGCCCGAGGAGCTGGCGGGCCGGGTGGCGGTCAGGATGCAGCGGCAGAAGCTGCTGACCCGCGAGGACCCACCCCGGCTGTGGACCATCGTCGACGAGGTCGTGCTCAGCCGGCCTGTCGGGGGCCGGCAGGTGATGCGCCGGCAACTGGAGCACCTGCTGGAGCTGCAGGAACTGGCCCACG
>JBPCPI010000056.1:0-4371 GCA_050999295.1 Geodermatophilaceae bacterium
CGCACCTTCTCAGGTTGGGTCAGGCGCCAGCGGACGGCTTTGGCGTGGTTGTCCGAGCCCAGGTCATCGGCACCCCAGCCAGCCTTGCGCATGACCGGGGCTTGGTTGTGGAGCTGAGTTGTGGCCGCGCGGGCGCTTGCCGGCCAGGACTTCGGCGCCCGCCACCGTTCAGCGGTCGGGGTTACCCGTTCGAGCAACTCGGCCGAGGTCCCCTCCCAGGTTTCGCCGGGGGTGAGGGCGCTGGCGATGGCGGCGATGAAGGGGTCACCGGTGAGGCTGTCTGTCGCCAGCGTGTTGACCTTGGCCCGGTAGCGGACCACACCGGTCGAGCCGGTGATCTGGTCCACGGCGGCCAGGACCTCCACGAAGTCGGCCATCCTGGTGAGTGTTTCCAACTCAACAGAGGGCAGGACCCCCGTCACCCCCGCGGCCAGGTCGAGCAGTGCGCCGAGGATTCGTGGATGTGCTTGGTCCCAACGCGGCCACAATGACCGGTCGGTGAGCCGCTGGGTTTCGCTGATCGGGTCCAGGTTGATCGGTAGCAGCCGGTCGCCGAAGTCACCTTTGGCCGCGCCGATGTCGATGCTGGTGACGATCACCGCTCGGCGGAACGAGTACACGATCAGGTCACCGTCGGTGTAGAGCTGGCGACGTACGTCACCGTCACCGGTGACCGCCCGGCACAAGGTGTCCGACAGCCAGTCGGGGACCGTGGAAATGTTGTCCACTGCAACGACCCAGGAACCGGATGCCGCGGTCACCCAGGAGTCGGAGTCCCGTGGTGCCTTCCGTACCGGGACCGGGGACGGGTCGAGCAGTCCGGACAGGATCTTCCCGGCGGTGGTCTTCCCGGCACCCTGCTCACCGAATAACCCCAGGATCGGATGCGCGATCCCGGGGATGAGCACGGCGACTAGCCAGGCCAGCACTAGCGGCCGGTCCTCGACCTGCACATTCAGCAACTCCCACAGCCCGCCGAGATCCGAACCGAAGATCGGCTCGGGCAGCGGCCCAGTCAACGCGGTACGCCGGAACAGGACCGGTGCGGCCTGGGCCAGCTCCCAACCGGCGGCGGTGACTCTGATCGAGCGGCCCGTCTGGTCACCGAGGTCGATCCACCATGCGCCCTCGGCTTCGGCGACCCGTAGGTGCAAGGGTTGGGGGTCGGTTTGCTGCCCTTGTCCGTCGAGGATCATCAGCGCGTCGGCGAGCGCCTGCTGTGAGGCTGCCCGGCCGGTGCGGGTGAAGTACAGCCGGGCCAACGCCGAACGCAGCGACGAACGGCCACCCCGGAGCGGGTACACAATGCGCGGCCCCGACTTTGGGACGGCGAACACCGTGCCGTCATCGGCCAGGGACACGGTGTAGACCTCGCTGGCCAGCTCGACCAGCTGGGTCGCCACCGACTTCTGTGGCCGATCCTGGTCTAGTTCGTCAACGACATCTGCAACATCGACATCTGCAACATCCCGGTCATCGACGTGGTCGTCTTGCTCGACATCGACGTGGTCATCGGTCGATGCTCCGAACAGGTGATCGGCGCTCACGCTGCCACCTCCAAAACCGGCATGCCCAGCCCGGCAAGGACGGCTGCGCGGCGGTTCCGCAACTCGAACACTTCGACCACTTCGGCGCCCACGACCCGAACGAGTTCGGCCAGCGACGCGGAGTCGGCTATCTGGCCGATCCGCTCGCCGAGCAAGGCGCAGCGGCGTCGCAGCGACCCGTCCAGGACGGCGGCGGCGTAGTAACCGACCGATGCGGCCAGTGGACATTCTGCATACAGATCTGCCAACAGCTCAGCCAGCGACTTGATGGCGTGCGTGGTCGTAACCGTCCCGGCGGCTCTGGCGTGCGCCATGACAACCACCGGATCGGGTCGAACGCCATCGGCGACAACATCCCGGACCAGTCCTAGGACCACACGCAACCGCGGATCTGCCAAGTCACCCGGCTCGACCAGCCCGGCAGCGCGGCCAGCTCGGTCCACCTCAAGCCACAGCAGCGCGCCGATGTAGGCGGCTTCGGGGTTCAGGTTCGGCCTTACCTGCGAGCCGATGTCACCGCTCGGTGCGATACTGGCTGTGGACTTCTTCGCCGGGGTCTCGGAGGCCGCCTTCGGGCGGCTTCTGTCATTCACGCTGCGGCGCCGTCGGATGGCCGCAGCAAGAGTGCCAGGCGGTCGCGTTGATCGGGCGACAGCGGCGGGGCTGCGTCGACAGTGCGGGTGATGTAGTCGGCCAGCCGCTCGGTCTTGAGTTGACGGCGAGCGTTGACGAGGTCGGGATCGTCGGGTGGGCGGGAGCGGGAGAGGGAAGCGACGCGCGCTCTCTCAGCGGTCCAGGACATCGGATGCCTCCGGGGCAGGATTAACCTGCCTCCGCTGAGAGGCCTTGATGCCGGAGTAGAGCGCTACGGCTCGTTGGTTCTAGGTCAGGGTAGCGCGGAGTAGGGCGATCGAGATCTGCGACGCGCCAGCATCTTCAGCCGCGCTGAGTTTCGGATAGAGACTCTCGTGAACGACTTCCAACGAGTCTCCACAGAGGCCACACTCGAAGCGGTATCGCGTCCGACACACCGTCCCGTCGGGAAGGTCGTTCGGTTCCTCCACCGGGGTATCACCCTGGAGGTTGACCCCGGTCACCGACGAGTCCACCAAGAACTTCCGGGGCTCCTCTCTCCACCAGTACGGGGCGGGCTGACGCCGGAACCGGGCAAGCCTGGCGATGCGACCTTGGTGCGTCTTGCTGTTGCACACGATGAGCATGCGGGGCATCCCCGGAGCGCTCACGGCCGCCTCCACTCAAAGTGGATCAGGTCAGGGTCAAATGCTTTGCCGCGCTTACCGCTCGGCAGGATGGTGATGGTGACCAGGTCGGACAGGATCGCCCGTTGCCGGTCGAGCCCGATCTTGCGCCACTGCTTCGCCGGGTCAGCGGCACCCGCCAGCGAGGCGAGCGGTCCTCCCCGCGACTGCCGTGTCATCACGGCCTCTACCTCGCTGAGGCGATCCCTGATCCTGGCTGTCGCCCGCTCAAGCTGGGCCTTGGTGATCGCGCCCTCGGCGAACGAGTCCGCGGCCTCGCCGAGTCGCATCCGTAGCGCCACCGCTTCCACCCTTAATCCCTCAGCGTCGTGCCCGGGGTCGGACAGGAACAGGTCTAGCGCGTCCGGGCGGGAGAGCCGCTCCACCATCACCCCGTGCACCAGCTCGTCGAGTGGCATCGCGGCCCTTGCGACGTGCGCCGGCTTCCCCGACTGCCGACGTGGCTCGGTAGTCGCGCACCGGTAGATCGTGCGCGAGGTCCCCTTGGCTCGGTTGCTGATGACGGCGGCCGAGCGGATAGTTTCCCCGCAGGTCCCGCAGATGCCGATGCCGACGAGGAGCCATTTGACTCGGTTAGAGGTGGACGTCCTCCGGTCAGGGTCCTCGAGCAGCGCGACCACCGATCGCCAGGTGTCCTCGGTGACCAGCGGCGGCCAGGTGGACTTGCCGACGATCTCGCCGTTGTACGTCGAGAGGCCAGCGTTTCGCGGCCTTGCGAGTAGTTGCCGGGCGGTGGAGTAGGACCAGCGCCGACCCGTCGAGGTGAGGACACCACGGTTGTTCCAGTCGGTGATGATGGAGCCGAGGGACGCGCCCGCCAGTACGGCCTTGGTAGCATTACGCACCTCGCGCGCCTCGGATCTGTTCAGGAGCGCGGACCCGTCCTCGTGCACGTTCCAGCCGAACGGCCTCCCGCCACCGAGCCACCTCCCGGCCGCGGCCGCCTGTAGCTGCGCAGTCTTGGTTCGTTCAGATTTGTGCTCAACCTCGAACCTTGCCCAGGCGCCCAGGGTGCGAGCCACTGCACGCCCGGATGGGGTGGCGAGGTCGAGTTCCCCCGCCTTGCACGTCTGGGTCACGACCTTGTGGCGCTCGCAGAGATCTACGTATTCCTCGAGCTCACGGGGCGAGCGGTGCAACCTGTCGGTGTGCCAGACGAGTACCGAGTCAGCGCGCCCGCCCTCGAGGTCGGCCAGGAGCGCCCGATAGCCGGGGCGGGGCTTCCCGCTGTACGCGGACAGGTCGTTGTCGGTGTGCGTTGCGACGATGGTCCAACCCATCTTGCCGGCGAGCGCTTCGCAGTCCTTGCGCTGGCGGTCGACACCGAGACCGGCGCCTTCCCGGTCTTGGCTGATCCGGCAGTAGATGGCCGCTCGTCTCGTTGTCACTTCTACATTGTGCATTAACATTCACCGGGATGCCCGGCATGTGCTCGATCCACGCGAACTCGGCCCGGGAAGCTGTCATCAAGCTGTGCACGCTCCCGCTGCTCGCCGGCGAAAACATTGGGCACGCCTTTGTGGTGCCGACCGTCGCGGCGAGCG
>JBPCPI010000138.1:0-21063 GCA_050999295.1 Geodermatophilaceae bacterium
GGTCCGGTGAGCACTCGGTAGGTGGGCAATCCGTCAGGTGGTGTCGTTGCCATAACTTGACATTCTGGCAAGAGGTAGCGGGCCGATGACGGCACCGCCGATCTGGTTGCAGGGTGCCGCTCATAGGAGTTCAGTAGAAGCCGCGGGACACCTCCCGCCAGACACGCGTTGTGGCCAATGCTGGCCGCACGGGACACAGAAGGCGGGCACATGCGACTCCGTCGTACCGCGACCATTCTCTTCTCTGTATTAACCCTCGTCGGGCTGGCCGCCTGCGGTGAGTCAGGCTCCTCCGGCGGGGGTGACGGCGGGGGCGGCGGAACCGAAGCCTCCGGCGATGCCTGTGCGCCGGTCTCCGGCGAAACTGTCGTCCTGCTCGAGGACGACCTCGGGCTGCAGCAGGTCGACAACGTTATCCCGGCCGTCACCACCGCAGCCGCAACCGAGCCGCTCCTGACTGCGCTCAACGCAGTGTCGGCAGCGCTGACCACCGAGGACCTGATCAACCTCAACGCAGCGGTGGATCTGCAGTTCGAGAGCGTGGAGGACACCGCGGCCGCCTATGTTGAGGAGAAGGGCCTGGCGGACGGGCTGTCCGGTGGCAGCGGCAACATCGTCATCGGTGCGGCCGGCTTCACCGAGAACCTGATCCTCGGCCAGATGTACGCCCAGGTGCTCACCGCGGCCGGTTTCACTGCCACGGTCACCCAGGTGGACAACCGGGAGCTCTACTACCCGGAATTGGTCGCCGGCAACATCCAGGTCGTTCCGGAGTACGTCGGGACGCTGGCCACGTTCATCAACGCCCAGGTCAACGGCCCGGAAGCCAACGAGTCCGACCCGCCGGCCAGTGGTGATCTCGACGCGACCGTTGCCAACCTGACCACCCTCGGTGAGGGCGTCGGGCTGAGCTTCGGCGAGCCGTCCGAGGCCCAGGACCAGAACGCCTTCGCGGTCACCCAGGAGTTCGCCGATGCCCTCGGGGTCGCCACGTTGTCCGAGCTCGCCGAAGCCTGCGCGGACGGATCGCTGATCCTCGGCGGCCCGCCGGAGTGCCCGGAGCGCGAGTTCTGCCAACTGGGTCTAGAAGACACTTACGGCATGAGCTTCGCGAGTGTCGAGGACATAGATATCGGTGCACCCACGGTCGAGGCACTGAAGCAGGGGCAGGTCTCGGTCGGACTGGTGCTCAGCACCGATCCGAACCTCGCCAGCGGATAGAGCGGCTCAGTCGTGCGGCCAGCCGTCCTCGGGGTACTGCTCACCGACCGGTACGTCCACCTCGAGCCGGTTGCCGGCCTGGGCGAGGGGGCAGACCCAGCGCGGGCTGTAGGCGCAGGACGGGTGGTAGGCGAAGTTGAGGTCCACGACCATGGTTGCGTCCGCCGGAGTGGCCGGTGAGCGGCCGCCAGCTCCGAGATCGGCCCCCTTCACCGTGTCCAACAGGTAGCGCCCGGCGCCGTACGCACCCCGGCCGGCAGTGGCATCGCGCATCGGGAGGAACAGCCCTCCGCCGTACTGCGCCAGCCACCACACGTCCAGGGACCCGAGATCACCCAACTGGATGCGCCCGATCCGGTCCATCGTCAGGACTTCGTCGCCTTGGGTCGCAATGACCAGCCGGGCCGGTTCGGCAACCGGCTGCAACCGCGCGGAGAACCGGTAGGCGGGGTCGTACGGCGCGTACGGCAGGCCCGTGAAACCGATTCGGGCGGGGGCTTCCAGCGGTGACTCGGGATGCTCGGCGAAGAGCTTGTCGCGGCCCTGCCGCCAAAGGTCGAAGCCCTGCTCAGGCTGCTCACAGGCGCGTACCCGCCCGTACAGTTCGGCGACCGCGCGCCGCCATCCCAGGACACTCAGGCTCACTTGGTCGCCTCCCTAGCTGCGCTCCCCGAATCGGCCCGCTCCGGCCCTCCCGACTCGCTCAAGCCTGCCAGGCTGGCTGAGCACCCGCGTCGCCGTACCCTGCTCGGTATGGCAGTGCGCACGGAACGGGGACCCGCCGCGCTCTCGCCGCTGCGCACAGTCGCCCTGGCCATCGGATTTGGGTGTGCTGTCGTGGCCAGCGTCACCATCTTCGTGACCGAGAACGCCGAGTACCTGCGGATCGGGATCGTGATCGCGCTGTGGGGCTTCGTCTTCGCGGCGCTGGCCGCTGGGCGTCGGCAGACCGAGCAGGTGGTAGCAGCCAGCGCCGAAGTCGAACTGCGCAAGAGCTACGAGGCGGAACTCGAACGCGAGGTGGCCGCACGCCGGGAGTACGAACTGCGGCTTGAGGCCCAACTGCGCCGGGAAGTCCAGGAGGACTTCACCGCCCAGGTGGGAGCCCTGCACGAGCAGGTGGTCGGGCTCCGGCGTGAACTGTCCGAGCAGTGGGACAGCGAACTCCGCGTCGAACGGATGGTCATGCGTACCCAGTCGGTCCGAATGGCTGGCGACCGGCGCGAGTCCCTGGAGCATGCCCCCTACGACCGGGCCGGCATCGACGCCGTCCCTGTGGAGGCTGCGCCATGGGAGACCGCTGAGCACATCGACGAGGATCGGCACGTCCAGATCGAGGACCCCTGGCCCACGCCGAGCCCCGCCGCATTCGCGAGTCCCGCTCCCGTGGAAAGCTCCGCCCCGTTCGCGAGCCCCGCCCCGTTCGCGAGCCCCGCCCCAGTGGAAAGCTCCGCCTGGCCGGACGGGGACGGTCCCGGTACGACGGAGTTCTCCTTCGTGCCGGGCGGGTCACGCCCCGTGCCCACTGCGCCGGTGCCGACGCTAGCGCGTCCCGATTTCGGCGCCGCGCTGCCGCCGAGCCCTCCATACGCACCACACAGCACGCCCGAGCCCGACGACGTGCTGACCCGAGTGCTGGCCGAGTCCGGAGCATCCGTCCGAAGCCGGCGCCGCCAGCACCGCTACGCGGACGAGGACGACGAGGGGTACCAGCCATGGGATCCGCGGTGATCTTGACCTTATTGTCGGTTTCGGGGCCCTCTGCACGGCGTGTCGCCGCAATAAGGTCAAGATCACCAAATCCCCGGCCCGAACTGGCCGGCGGCACGGGCTATTTGTCGATGTCGCCCACGACGAAGAACATCGAGCCGAGGATGGCGACCAGGTCCGGCAGCAGGGCGCCGGGCAGTAACTCGGTCAGCACTTGGACGTTGTTGTACGACGCCGAGCGGAGCTTGCACCGCCATGGGGTCTTCTCCCCACGGCTGACGATGAAATAACCGTTGAGCCCCAACGGGTTCTCGGTCCACGCATAGGTGTGACCCTCGGGTGCCTTCAGCGTTTTGGGCAGTCGTACGTTCACCGGCCCGGTCACCGATGCCAGCCGATCCAGGCAGGCATCGGCGAGGTCGAGGGAGGCATAGACCTGGTCGAGCATGCACTCGAACCGGGAGTGGCAGTCCCCGGCGGTCCGGGTGATCACCCGCAGCGAGTCCTGCAGTTCACCGTAGGCGAGATAGGGCTCGTCGCGGCGAAGGTCGAAGTCCACCCCAGAGGCGCGGGCCACCGGTCCGCTCACGCCGTACGCGTCGATCTGCTCCGCTGAGAGGACCCCGATCCCGCGGGTACGGGCCAGGAAGATGTCGTTGTTGCGGATCAGACCGTCGAGGTCGGGCATCCGGCGGCGTACGTCGGCAACTGCCTGGCGGACTCGGCCCGTCCACCCGGCCGGCACCTCCTCCTTGATGCCGCCGACCCGGTTGAACATGAAATGCATCCGGCCGCCGGCGGCCTCCTCCATCACCGCCTGGATCGTCTCCCGCTCGCGGAAGGCGTAGAAGACCGGGGTGATCGCCCCGATCTCCAGCGGATAGGAGCCCAGGAACATCAGGTGGTTGAGCACGCGGTTCAACTCGGCGAGCAGGGTGCGCAGCCATACGGCCCGCTCCGGGACCTCCATGCCCAGCATCCGCTCGACGGCCAGGACCACGCCGAGCTCGTTGGAGAAAGCGGAGAGCCAGTCGTGGCGATTGGCCAGCACGATGATCTGGCGGTAGTCGCGCACTTCGAAGAGCTTCTCCGCGCCGCGGTGCATGTAGCCGACGATGGGTTCGGCGCTGACCACCCGTTCGCCGTCCAGGACCAGCCGAAGCCGCAGCACTCCGTGGGTGGACGGGTGCTGCGGTCCGATGTTGAGCGTCATGTCCGTGGTGGGGAACTCGTGCAGCCCGGAGGCTGCATCACCCACCCCGAGCGTGACCTCCTCGCGGACCATCCGCCCATCCTCCCGCTTTCGCGCGTCGTCGGCAGCCCACCTCATGGGCGATCGCCTGGCGGGCCACGGGTGCAGGCTGGAGATTTCGTGCCAGCTCAGTGACGCTCTTGGCGCTGACGCCAGGCTCGAGATTTCGCCCGGTTGCCGCAGTAGGCCATCTTGCACCACCGGCGTGATCGATTGCGGGACGTGTCCAGGAAGCCCCATCGGCACTCGGCAGACGCGCACGCCTTCACACGTGGCCAATCGCCACTGAGGCGCGCAACCAGATAGGACGACACAACCGTGGCGATGGCCTGGTCAGCGGTTGTACGGCCGCGAGTGATCAGGCTCGGCCAGCCTTGATGATCCCCGAGTTCGACGATCAGCGGCACCGAGCCCAGCACGCGCGTGCCTCGGGCGAGGATGTCGCGGTCGTACTCCTGGCCATTGTTCGCGACCGCGAGTTGCCGCAGGGCCTCTCGCAGATCTCGCAGATCCTGCAGGCGCTGTGGCGCTCGCTGCCTACTTCGCCGCACCTTCGTGGGCTGACCTGGTTCCAGCCACTCCTGCAACCACCCGAAGGAGCGCTCGTCGGCCAGCGCGTCGTCCTCGTCCGGTAGGTACCGGGTGTTCATGAGGGCCACGAGCCGCTGCGCCTCGGCAGTCCCGCCCGCGGAGGTCACAGTAACCACTATAATGGTTTGACAGGTTACGTGGAAGTGGGCAGGCTGCCGGTCGTGAGCAGCCACCCCGATCCCGCGTCGACCCCCTCCGGTCAGCACAACGCCGTGCGTAGCACCCCGCCGCTGTTGCCCGGCCCACGCCTGCGCCTGCGCCCCGGCGTACCGGCCGACGCCGCGCTCCTGCACCAGATCCGGAACCAGCCCTCGGTCAGTCGGTGGTGGGGAAGGGCTGATCCTGAGGACGAGATCGCCGCCGAGCTACGCGGGGAGAGCGAGGAGGTGTTCCTCGTGATCGAGGTGGACGGCGAGGTCGCGGGCAGCATCCAGTACGTGGAGGAGAACGAGCCCGACCACCGGCACGCCGGCATCGACATCTACCTCTCCGATCGGTTCCAGGGGCGAGGCCTCGGTACGGAGGCCGTCGCCGTGCTCGCGGCGTACCTGATCGACGAGCGCGGTCACCACCGGCTGACGATCGACCCGGCCGTTGCCAACGTCGGCGCCATCCGCTCCTACGAGAAGGTGGGCTTCCGGCCGGTGGGTGTCATGCGTCAGTACGAGCGGGCACCCGACGGCACCTGGCACGACGGTCTGTTGATGGATCTACTCGCCGCCGAACTCATCCGGGCCGGCTGAGGTCGACGGCACCTCGCCCCCCCCATTCGCGGCATCCAGGATGATCGCGGAATGGCGATCCGGGCTACCGCGCTCGCTCGCTGACCCCGATGACAACGTGGACTGTTGACCGCCCTGCATTCCCGCCCTAGCCTGCCGGTCGGAGAAGGTTGCGCGGACCGAACTTCATCGCCTGTCGCCTCGGGAGGCCGGATGGCACATGGCAGAGAGCTCATCGACGCCGCCTGGTCACCACAGCCCACCGAAGGAGTTTGACAATCATGTCCGAGCCTGCAGCAGGTGCCGAAGGGCGCTCGAACGTCGCGACGGAGATTCCGAGTAAACACGTCGCCCCGGTCGAGTATGCCGACCTACCAGAACCGCTTCCGCTCAAGCAGGTTCTCGGCCCGAGCGTGTTGCTGCTGGCCGGCGCCATCGGATCCGGTGAGTACGTGCTCTGGCCGTACATCACCTCGCAGGTCGGCCTCACCCTTGTCTGGCTGACCCTGCTCGGCGTCTTGACCCAGTACTTCCTCAACATGGAGATCGAGCGCTACACGCTGGCCACTGGAGAGACCGCGGTGACCGGGTTCACCCGACTCTGGAAGCCGTGGGGCATCTTGTTCGTGATCATGACGATCGTGCCGTGGGCGTGGCCGGGGTGGGCGACCGGGGGCACGACGACGCTGAGTTTCGCGTTCGGATTCTCCGCGGACTCGATCCCGTACATCACGATCGGCGTCCTCATCCTCATCGGCATCGTGCTGACCATGTCACCGGTGGTCTATCGGACGGTGGAGAAGATCCAGTTCTTCATGGTCGGGCTGATCGTGCTCTTCATTGTCTACGCGATGCTGTTCCTGCTCGGGTTCGACGGGTACGCAGCACTCGGCCGCGGGTTCGTCGAGGTGGGCGAGATCCCGGACAGCATCTCGAAAATCGGAGCCGCGACCCTGCTCGGCGCCATCGCGTTCGCCGGAGCCGGCGGGGCGCTCAACCTGGTGCAGTCCAACTGGGTACGGGACAAGGGTCTCGGGATGGGTTCTCGGCTGCCGAAGATCGTGTCGCCGTTCACCGGTGAAGAGATCGCGGCGCCGACCACGGGCTTCTTCTTCCGCCGCGACGAGGCGAACATGCGCCGCTGGAAGGGATGGTGGAAGGTCGCCGACCGCGAGCAGTTCTCGACGTTCTTCGTCATCGGCGCGATCACCCTGTTCGTGTTCATGGCCCTGACCTACGTCACGGTCGGTACGGGCGGTGCAGCGGCGAGCTTCGACTTCATCCAGCTGCAAGGTGAAGCACTCCAAGACAAGCAGGGTGCCTGGCTGGGCACCACATTCTGGCTGATCGGGACCGTGGTGCTGTTCTCGACGAACCTGGCCGTGCTGGACATGGTGGGGCGGGTCACGGCGGACGTACTCAAGACCGGCCCGCTGCGGGACAGCGAGAAGTGGACCGAGAGCCGGCTCTACTTCATCACGGTCTGGACCGAGATCGTCTTCGGATCGGTGATCCTGCTCTCCGGTGTCACCCAGCCGATCGTGCTGCTGGTCATCGCCTCGTCGCTGAACGGCCTGGTCATGTTCGTGTACTCCATCCTGCTGATCCAGCTCAACCGCGGCGTGCTGCCACGCGAGATCGGGCTCAGGGGTGGTCGGCTGGTCGTCCTCGGCTGGGCCGTACTTTTCTATGGCGGGTTCTCCATCGTGCTGCTTATCGACCAGGCGAAAACGCTGTTCGGGTAGCCCAGCAGCGCGCCGGTCCACGCATGTTCGAGAGGGCTGCAATTTGACGCGTCCGACCGGACGGACATTGATCTTCGATGCCGACGACACGCTGTGGGAGAACAACGTTCTCTTCGAGCGGGTGATCGACGACTTCATGGATTGGCTCGCCCATCCAACCCTGGACCGGGCAACCATCCGATCAGTGTTCAACGACATCGAGGCGGCAAATACCGTCGCCCACGGGTACGGAAGTCGGGTCTTTCTGCGCAGCCTCGGCGAGTGCTTCGCCCGCCTACAGGCTCGGCCGGCCAGCGAGGATGAGCGCCGCGAGGTCGAAGCGTTGGCCGCGGCACTGGTCGAACATCGGGTGGAGTTGGTGCCCGGCGTCGCAGCGACCCTGACCGAGCTCGGCACCCGCCACGACCTGCTGTTGCTCACCAAAGGTGCCGCGGATGAACAGCAGAACAAGCTGGACGTCTCGGGTCTCGGCCACCATTTCCGCAGCACCCACATCGTGGCCGAGAAGAACGTCGAGACCTATCGACGGCTCGTACGGGAGGAGTCGTTGACGCCGGCCGAGACCTGGATGATCGGCAATTCGCCGAAATCCGACATCAATCCCGCGCGCAAGGCGGGGCTGAATGCGGTATTCCTGCCCAACGACAACACCTGGATCCTCGAGCACGACGACATCGACGCCGACGACTCGGGCGTGCTGCGACTCCAGCGATTCCCGGAACTACTCGAACACTTCTGAGCTGCAACGCTTCTCCAGCCGGGGCGCTCACCTGCTGCGCTGGTCGAGTTCCGCGTCATCTTTCGATGTGTCGAAGCCAGCCCGGTCCACGCGGCGGTGGAAACGCATCCCTGTCAGCCCACCGAGAATGGCCGCAACCAGGGTCACTACCAGGACGATCGCGAGACCGATGAGACCCCCTGCGGTCACCTCGTCCGCGCTGACCGGGATGGAGGGCAGGTTCACCTGGCTGGTGATGTCGGTCTGTTGCCCGGCGATCACTCCGGCGATGGTCAGGATGATCGCAACGACGACCGCCCAGAGCCAGACGGCAAGGCCCTGGCGAGCGCCGTTGAATCGGGCCATCCGGCCCGCGACGTACCCGCCGACGAAGTAGGCGATGAAGAGGATCACGAGCAAGGCGATCGCCACGCTGATTCCGACACCTCGGAGGTCCTGGCTGGAGACGCTCGTATCGATGCCGATGCCCGCTGCGACCGCTGAGACGATCGCGATGAGCAGGATCGTGGCGCCGATCGTGGTCAGCCAGCCGAAGAAGGCTGATCCGAACTTGATGCCGCCGAACGCCTCCTTCTCCCGCGCCCGCACGCTCTTCTGGTCGGTCGCGGTTCGTCTGACGTCAGTGGCCCCGCTGGGCTCGTCGCCGCGCTCGTACCCGGTGTCGCGCGTTGGCGCGATGCGCTGCTGAGTATCGGGATAGCGATCGTCCGTGGCCGAGCCGGACCCGACGCCGGACCCGGCAACCTGAGACTGATCACCGGGCGCCGGACTGCGGTCCATCGGAGACCGCGCGTCGGGAGGGATCTGCTGGGTGGTCGGCGGCGGCTCACCGTAGCTGTCCGACGTCGGTTGGTGCTTGGGTTCGTGCGGAGTTGTCGACATGACGGTTTGATTCCTCGATCCATACTGGTCAGACGAGTAGGTGCTTTGGTAACCGCTGGGGGCCGACTTGAAACATGCCGGCCCCCGGCGGTTACCTGCCTAGCTGCTGTCGCGGACTTCGCCATCCAGTCTGGCGGACTGGCTGGCGACGTGCTTGGGATCCGAACGGGTTTCCTGGACTGCGCCGCTCGCCTGCGCCTTCAGCCGCGGTGCTTCGGTCTCGACCTTGGCCAAGGCCGACTCCCAGCGGCTGCGCATCGGTCCGATGCCGCCGCCACCAACTGCGATGATGACGATGCCGACGATCGCGGCCAGGCTGGCGTAGAGCACCGCGTTGACCACGTTCTCGGCGATCTGCAGCTGGTTGAGCGCAGCGATGCCCAGCGCCAGGATCAAGATGGACGCCGCGTTGGCCAGCACGTTGCCGTACGAGAGTCCGCCCATCGTGTTCTGAATGACGCCCTTGACCCCCGCTGCGACGGCCGCGGCGATGACGACGATCAGGATCGCGACGAACACCTTGGGTAGGTATCCGATGATGGCTGCCAGGTAGGTGCTGATCGGGTTGTCCCCGAACACTCCGAAGGCGGTGGACAGCACGAACAGCATGACCGCGTAGAACACCAGTCGGGCCAAGACCCCGGCGGCGTCGTACTGAGACTTGGCAAGCGCCTTTTTGACTCCGCCTCGCTCGACCAGCCGATCGAAGCCGACCTTCTGCAGCACCTTGGTCAGGATCTTCTCCAGCGCTTTGGCGATGAAGTAGCCGATGATCAGGATCAGCAGGAAGCCGCCCAGTTTGGGCAGGAACTGGACCACGGTGTCCAGCAGGTTGGTGAACGACTGCTTGATATCCACGAACAGCTCTTTTCTGTGAGGGTCGAAGGTTGTCGGGCCAGGCTGGCGACTAGCGGGTCGTGTCCTGCTCGCCTGGGCGCACGCCCTGGTCGGCGTCGACGTCGATCTGCTCGGCCCGGACCTCTTCGGAGACCTGCTCGGTGTCGGTGACGACGTCCTTGTCCAACCGGACCCGCTCGACCGGCACGGTCTCTTTCTGCACCACCGGGCGTTCCTCGGTGAGGACCACTTCGTGCTCTTCTTCGGACAGCTCGGCTCCGGTCATCGCGGCGTCCCGATTGGCCTCGGTGATCGGCTCGCGCTCGACGCGGATCTCCTCCCGGGAGACCGGTACCTCCACCGACTCGGTGTGGGTGGTGATGTACTTGCGCAGCCGGGCGCGGCCGGTCTGCACCTGCTCGGTGCCGACATCGAGGCGTTCCTCCGAACGCGTCATCGCCTGGTCGGTGGTCGGCCCGGACACGTCCTGCCCGACCGTGCCGCTTGCCTCGACGTCGTTGTCGGTGCCATAACTCAGGCCGTAGTAGCGGTAGAGCTCGGCCTCCTCCTGCGGTTCCAGGTGGCCATCGCCCTGCACCTGCGGGGCGCCCTTGACCTGGTCCTTGGTGATCGGGACCGACAGGGAACCGTTGGAGAAGTTGGCCTCCTCCAGCGGAAGGAAGCTCTCCTTGGTACCGAACATCCCGGTTCTGACTGTCGCCCACGTCGGCTGGCCGCTGTTGTCGTCGAGGTAGACCTGTTCGACGGTGCCGAGCTTGTCTCCAGAGCTGTCGTGCACGGTGGCACCCATCAGTTGATCCACGTTCTGCCGATCTAGCACGAGTTCCTCCTCATGGTCTCGCCCGCACGTTGCGGGCGCTTGTCAGCGCCTTCCCGCTTGGGACGTTTGTCTCGCCAGCGGGACAGGACCGGGACATACTAACCCTGACCTCCCGTATTCAACCAGACATGCCTCTGTAATTGGGACAATATGGGGTAATCAGGATCATGCTGCGGGATAATCGGGACATACGCGGCCTCACCCACTAACATCGTCGTACGTTGATCGATTTCCGGGGAACCAGTGACGAGCGGGACGCGGACAGCCGTGAGCGGGCGGTCCCGCGGGCCGACGCTGTCGCCAGTCGGAAGCGGATTCTGGACGCGGCGGCCGCGCTGGCCGGTGACCGTCGGGTGAGCATGCTCGAGATCGCAGCCGCTGCCGGCGTCGGGCGCTCGACGCTGTACCGGCACTTCCCGACTCGCCAGGCGCTCGAGCTGGCCCGCCAACGGCATGCCGACGAACTAGCCGCTATGTCGCCGGCACCGTCGGCGGACCTGGCCGCGGGCCCCTTCCGCGCGCCCGGCCAGCTCGGCCGGCGCAAACCCCTGCCGCTCGAGGTGACCCACGTGCTCGACGAGGTACCGCCCCACCTGGTCCCAGACCAGCTTGTCGCCGAGGCGCGCCGCGCCGCCGGTGTGGCCGTTGCCCTCTATGTCGTCGACATCGCCGGCGCTTATCTGGTCCGGCTCGCCGGCTCGGAGGACTTCCCGGCCGAACTCGAGGCGCCGCCCGCCCTGGGCCCCGAGATCGTGCCCGAGGGTCTACCGGCGTTCCAGGTTCGGCTACGTCAGCAGTTACCCGGCTGTGTCGCCGAGCCGCTGTGGCTGAGGGGGCGGATCACCGGTTTGCTGTTGTGCGTCGGGGCACCGCTCGCACCCCTGGATGACATCGCCAAACAGGGCGCGGCAGCACTGGAACTTGCCAACGTCTACACCGATGTCGTGGAGGCTGCACGACGGCGAAAGCCGCCCACCCCCGCCGCTGAAATTCAACAGAACCTGTTTCCACCCCGCATTGCCCGGATCTCCGGTGCCCAGCTCGCCGGCGGCATCCTGCCTGCCTACGAAGTGGGTGGCGATTGGTTCGACTTCGTCGAGAACCGCGACGGCGCTTGGCTGGCCATCGCCGATGCGGCGGGCAACGGCCCGACCGCGGCCGGACTGGGTGCCGCCGCGCTCGGAGCCCTGCGGGCTTCTCGCCGGAGCGGCCACGAGCTCGCGCAGGCGCTGCTGGCCACGCACGAGACGGTGCAGTTACTGGGTAACCCGGACTTCTACGTGACCGCGCTCGTGGCCCGGTGGCGCGCGGCGACCAGTACGTTCACCTGGGTCAACTGCGGGCACCCGCACGCCTACCTGGCCGACGTCGACGGCAACGTCAGCGAACTCGAGGGGCCGATCCATGCTCCGCTGGGCACCGGCAAGGACGTACCGACCTTCGCCCTGACCAGTCGCCAACTCGCCGCGCACGAGCGGGTGATCCTCGTGACGGACGGCATCACCCAGCGACGTATCGAAGGGGGCGGGCGGTTCGGGCTCGAGGGGATCCGAAGCGCCGTCGCTGGCCTGGAGCAGCCGACCGCGGCTGCGACCGCGATGGCCATTCTGCAGGGCGTCACCGACAGTTGGAAGGAGCCGCTGGAGGACGACGGCACGGTCGTGGTGCTCTGCGTGGGATAGGCAGCCGGAAAAGTTTCCGGTCAGTGAACCAGCGCGCCGGTTGCAAACGTATGCCTCGGTGGCGACTGACGTTTCCGGCAATGGCGGGGGTCTGTCCATTCAGGCCGTGAGTGACCTGCTGGCGATCCCGGCGCCGACGATCCGATCGTGGGAGCGCCGCTACGGTCTGGCCCGGACGGCACGCACCGGCGGTGGGCACCGCAGGTACACGACGGCCGAGATTTCCGACCTGCGAAACATGCGCGACGAGATCAGCCGTGGTCGACGCACGAGTGAGGCGGCCATCCTGGTCCGTGACACTGCGCAGGCGGCCGAGCCGTACCGCTCCTTCATCAAGGCGTTCGTCGACGCCGCGGATTCCATGAACGCCCGCCAGATTGATTACCTGCTCGACCACTGCCGGGACCGGTTCGGCGTCGAGGAGGCGATCTGCAGGGTCGTCCTGCCGGGTATGCGCCAGATCGGGGTGGCCTGGCAGACCGGCCGATGCGACGTCACCCAGGAGCACCTTGTCACGCGGGGCGCACGTGGCTGGTTGGAAAAGGCGCTGTCCGAGGAGCCGGCTCCTCGGCATCCCGAGCCGATCGTGCTGAGCTGCGGACCCGGCGACCTGCACACCGTCGGGCTCGAGGCGATGCGGGTGCTGCTGGCTCGGCGCGGCTGGGAGTGTCACCTGCTCGGCGAGCGCATCCTACCCGCGCAACTCACGGCGGCCATCGAGCGAACCCGAGCTGGGGCGGCCATTCTGGTCTCGCACATCGCCAGCCATAGACGGGCAGCTGTCCTGGCGTTGCAGGCAGCCGACCGTACGAGCACCCAGTTGTTCTATGCCGGCAACGCCTTCCTCACCCCCGCGGCCCGAAAGGGCGTCCCCGGCACGTACCTGGGCGAGGATCTGAGCGCGGCCGTGGAAATGGTCACCCGCTCGCTGCGGGATGTGGCCCCAAGCTAGCGGCCCTGTCCGCATAGGGTCACGGTCAGGTCACGAGCGGCCGGGAAATCTGTCGACGGATCGCCTCTCCCTGTTGACTGGATCACAGCTGATGTTCTACAAAGTGTGATTATCGCGCACCCAGGCTGTCACACGATCGTGTGGTCCAGCCGCCGTACGGACCTGAGGGGTAGCTCATGATGCAACCGGTTCTCTCCCGACGAAGTGCCCTCGGCGTGTTCGGCCTGGCCGGTCTGGCAGCCACGGCCGGCTGCGGCAGCAGCGTCGGCGGAGGTGATGGCGGAGGCGGGGGTTCCTCGGGTGGCGGCGGATCGATCAAGGTCGGACTGATCGTCCCGCAGGACGGGGTCTACACCCCGCTCGGCGTGGACATGAAGAACGCCTGGGATCTCTACCTCGAGCGCAGCGACGGCAAGCTCGGCGGGTACGACGTCGAGACCGTCGTCGCCGACGAGGGCGAAGGACCCGACACCGGCGTGCCGGCGATCCAGGGCCTGCTCACCCGGGACAACGTCGACGTCCTGGTCGGGATCGTCAACTCGGCCTCCGCGCTCGGGTCGGCTGAGGCGATCGCGGCGGCCAAGAAGGTGCTCGTGATCGCCAATGCCGGCGCCAACGCGGTGACCGGCGACGCCCGCAACCCCTACATCTGGCGGGCATCGTTCAACAACGCCCAGGCCGCCTTCGCGATGGGCGAGTACCTCGTGGGGCAACAGCCCGAGGGCGGGGTGTATTTGATGGCGCCGGACTACGCAGCCGGCCAGGAGACCTTCGCGGCTTTCAAGGAGTCCTACGTTGGCGGTGGCGGGACCATCGCCGGGGAGACGCTGACCCCGTTCGGCACCACCCAGGACTTCCAGCCGTTCCTGTCCGCGATCCCTGGGTCCGGTGCCGGGGCCACCTTCGTCTTCTACTCCGGTGGGGAGGCGGTCAGCTTCGTCCAGCAGTACGCCAGTCTGGGGCTGAAGGACTCGGTGCCGCTCTACGGCTCGGGCTTCCTCACCGAAGGCAGCGTGCTCGAGGCGCAGGGCGAAGCGGCGGTCGGCATCCAAACCGCATTGCACTATTCGACCGAGATCGACAACCCGGCCAACACCGAGTTCGTCGAGGCCTATCAGGAGGCCTACGACGTCCTGCCCACGTGCTTCGCCGTACAGACGTGGGACGCCGCCCTGGTCCTCGACCTCGCCCTCGCGGAGGCGGCCGAGCTGTCCGGAGACGCGGTATCGGAGGCTCTGGACGGACTTGGTGAAATCAGCGACAGTCCGCGTGGCCCGTGGAGCTTCGACGGGCAGTCACCCAAGCACATCGAGTACCTGCGCGAGGTGCAGGAGAGGGACGGTGGCCTGATCAATGTCGTCGTCGAGGAGCTCGGCGAATACGGTCAGTAGAGCGGCCGGGCGAAGCCGCACCGAACGTTGGCTGGGGTAGACGGCGACCCGGAGCAGTAAGGTTCGCCCCTCATGACTGAGTGGTTCGCCGACAACTTCGTCTCGATCCTCAACGGGTTGGCCATCGGCTCGCTGTTGTTCATCC
The DNA here is from genome assembly GCA_050999295.1 of Geodermatophilaceae bacterium. Lineage (GTDB taxonomy): Bacteria > Actinomycetota > Actinomycetes > Mycobacteriales > Geodermatophilaceae > JACCQS01. The sequence goes on from JBPCPI010000138.1 coordinate 14,711, forward strand.
TTGCCGTCGGGCTGTCGTTGGTCTTCGGAATGATGGACGTGCTCAACCTGGGACACGGCGCGCTGTACCTGATCGGCGCGTACGTCGGCTACCAGTTCACCGGTGGCGTCTCCTCGTGGGGCGGGTTCCTGACCGCGCTAGCGGTCGCCGCCGGCTTCGGGCTGGTCGCCGGCGTCTTGCTGTCCGTGGCGACCGAGCCGTTGGTCGGCCGCGGACATCTGGATCAGGCGTTGCTGACCTTGGGAGTCGCCCTGGTCGTGGTCGAGGTGATCTCGATCATCTTCGGTGATGACGTCCAGAATGTCACCGCGCCACCGGGGCTCAACGAGTCGGTGCAGGTGTTCGGTAACACGTATCCGGCCTACCGGCTCGCCCTGATCGGAGTCGGGGCGGTGCTGGCGGTCGTGGTCTGGCTGGTCATCGAGAGGACTTCGCTCGGCGCCCTGATCCGGGCCAGCGTTAGCGACCGGGAAATGGTGTCCACGCTTGGTGTAGACAACCGGAAGGTCAAGGCGGGCGTGTTCGCGTTCGGCTCCATGCTCGCGGCGCTGGCCGGCGTACTCGGTGGTCCGGTGTACGGCGCTCGGACGGGGCTCGACGAGACAGTGCTGCTGCTCGCCTTGGTGGTGATCGTCATCGGCGGGTTGGGCTCGGTCCGCGGCGCGCTGATCGGGGCGCTGGTCATCGGTCAGGTCGAGTCCCTGGGCAAGGCGCTCTATTCGGACTACGCGTCCTTCATGCTGTTCGGCGCGCTGGCCCTGGTCCTGATCGTGCGCCCGCGCGGCCTGTTCGGCAGTAGGGCGGGCGCGGTATGAGCGCCGAGATGACCACCCCCGATGTGGGCGAACCGGGTGCCCGTTCGCCGGGTGGGTCCGGCTCGGGCTCGACCGGCTCGGGCTCGACCGGCTCGGGCTCGACCAGCTCGGGCTCGACTGGCTCGAGCGGCTCGTCGGGCCGCCGGCTGCCGATCGCCAGGCTGATCTCGCTGGCAGTCCTGCTCGTCCTGGCGGCCGTACCGCTGTTCGTCGCGCCGTTCCAGACCTCGATGCTCGCCCGGATGCTGATCTTCGCGCTGCTGGCGGTCAGCCTCGACCTGCTCGTCGGCATCACCGGCCTGCCGTCCCTCGGTCACGCCGCCTACTTCGGGGTCGGGGCCTATACGGCCGGTCTGGTCGCCAAGTACTGGACTGCTGCCGCTCCCGTTCCGCTGCTGGCCGCCGTCGTCGTAGCTGCCTTCGCCGCCGCAGCCACCGGGTGGCTGGCCGTTCGATCGCACGGGGTGTTCTTCCTGATGCTCACCCTGGCCATCGGTGAGCTCATCCAACAGCTGGCCGAGAGCTGGTCGGATGTCACCGGCGGCGACAACGGTCTCTACGGCATCCCGGGCGTCGTGGTGGCCGGCGAGCCACTTAGCCAGATCGGCTACGTCTACTGGTACGTGCTGGTCTTCGCCGTATTGGGGTTCGCCGTGATCTGGGCGGTGTCCCGCTCCCCGTTCGGAGCGGCCCTGCGCGGCATCCGGGACAACGAACAGCGGATGCGATCGCTGGGATATTCGCCGTTCCGGTACAAGCTGACCGGGTTCGTCATCGCCGGGGCCGTGGCGGGGCTGGCCGGGGGACTGCTCGCCGTACAACAGCAGCTGGTCACCCCCGCCGATCTCGGGTTCACCACGTCGGCGTTGGCCCTGCTCGCGGTCGCGGTCGGTGGGGCTGGCTCGCTGTGGGGTCCGGCGATCGCTGCCGCGCTGGTGGTCCTGATCCGGGACGTGTACGGCCCCGACCTCGACGGGCACGGGACGATGGTCCTGGGCATCGGCTTCATCGTGGCGGTCTATGCGCTGCGCAACGGGATCGCCGGCCTGGCCACAACCCGGTTCCGCCGCCGCCCACCCCCACCCCCCGACGCTGCACAGCCCCCTCCCGATCCGACTCAGGGGACCCCTGCAACGTTAGGTTCGTTGTTTTCTTCCCCTGATCGCAGCGAGAACCCGCCTGAGGAACGGCCATGAGTGCCCTGCTGGAACTGCGCGGCGTGGGCCGGAGCTTCGGTGCGCTCAGGGCAGTGGACGGCGTGGACCTCGACGTCGAGTCTGGTGCCCGGCACGCCCTGATCGGGCCGAACGGTGCCGGCAAGAGCACCCTGTTCCGACTGATCTCCGGTGAGATGCGCGTGACGGGCGGGACCGTGACCTTGTCCGACAGCGACGTGACGAAGATGTCCCAGGTGCGCCGCGCCCGGCGTGGTCTGGCTCAGACGATGCAGCATTCCAGTTTGTTCCTGACCCGTACGGCCGCCCAGAACGTGGCCTTGGCCGCCCAGCGGCACCGGGGCACCGCGACCTGGCCGCTGCCGCGTCGACAACGCAATGTCGAGGCGCGGGTGAGCGAGTTGCTGGACTCGGTTGGGCTGTCGTCGCGGGCCGACGTACCAGTGTCCTCGTTGTCCCATGGTGAGCGGCGCCAACTCGAGATCGCCGTGGCGTTGGCCTGCGAACCGCTACTGCTGCTGATGGACGAGCCGGCGGCTGGCATGTCACCGGCCGAGAGCGGTCGGCTCACCCAGCTCGTGCTGGACCTGCCGCGCGAAATCACCGTCGTCATCGTCGAGCACGACCTGGACGTGGTCTTCGCCTTGGCCGAACGGGTCACCGTGCTGCACCTGGGCAAGGTGCTGCTCACGGGTACCCCGGATGAGGTGCGCGCCAGCGCCGCCGTACAGGAGGCCTACCTCGGGTCCAGCAACCGCGGCGAACTCTTCAGCCCGGCCGCCCGGTCCGGCAATGAGTCCGGGTCCATTCCGAGTGAAGGGCACCCGGTATCGAACCTATCGACACAAGGTGCACTTCACTCGGATCCAGATGGCCGAACGGGTGAGTCGTGACGCTGCAGATTGCCGGACTGACCTCCGGGTACGGCCGGAGCAGCGTCCTGCAGGGCGTCGACCTGGACGTGCCGGACGGCCGCGTCCTCGGCTTGCTGGGGCGCAACGGCGTCGGCAAGACCACGCTGATCCACACCGTCATGGGCCTGGTCCGCCCGACCGGTGGCTCGATCACCCTGGACGGCAAGGAACTGGCCGGGCGCCGGACGGATCAGATCGCCCGGGCCGGACTGGCACTGGTTCCTCAGGGCAGACGAATCTGGCCGAACCTCGACGTCACCGAGCACCTCACGCTGGCCTCCCGACGAAGCAGTGCGCCCAGTGGGCGCAGTGCGGGGGTCGGTCGCGGAGCCGCAGACGGCACCTGGACTGTTCCGAAGATCCTGGAGTTGCTGCCGCGCCTCGGTGAACGGCGCAAGCACCTCGGCGGTCAGCTTTCCGGCGGCGAGCAGCAGATGCTCGCGATCGCCCGGGCCCTGCTGACCGGTCCACGGATGCTGCTGATGGACGAACCCTCCGACGGCCTGGCCCCGACCATTGTGGATCAGATCGGCGGGGTGATCGGCACCCTGAAAGCCGAGGGCGTGACGGTGCTACTGGTCGAACAGGATCTGCATCTGGCGTTCCTGGTCGCCGACGAGATCGCGGTCATGGTCAAGGGCCAGATCGCGCACCGCGCCTCGACGGCCGACTTCCGCGCCGACGAGCCGACGGCACGACGGCTGCTCGGCGTCGCCTGACCCATTCCATGTTGATCATCGGAAAGTGGCCGGGTTTTCGCGAGTCGAAGCCGAAACAAACCCCGGAATTCCGATGATCAACTTCCGGGGATCAACTGCAGCAGAGGAGGTTCCACTGGGTCTCGGCGCGGGCGCGCCAGGCGTCGTGCTTGCCGTGGAACAGTTCGCGGGCGACGCGTCCGGCCCAGTTCGCCGGCAGCAGGGCGGTCGGCAGCTGCGGATCCAGGAAGGGGAAGCGCCGCCATTCGTGCACCAGGTGGATCTGGAACAGCAGCGCGTCGGTGTCATCGGCGGGTTCGATCTCGCCGAACGTGGCCAGGAACCGTTCGTACCTCGCCGCGATCTCTGGCAGGTCCCATGCCCGGTCGACCAAGTCTGGCTCGTGCCCGATCCCGGCATGTTCTCCGACGAAGGAGAAGACCGACCGGTTGAGGCCGAGATCGGCGAGCACCTCGCGGGCTTCGTCGGCCAGCGCCGGCCGCGGGGTCACCCAGACGCCGGGTGCCGGTGAGCCGAAACCGGCCCAGGCCAACCGGGTACGGGCGCGACGGCGCAATCCGCGTTCGGCCTCCGGGACGCTGACCAGCAGGACGAGCCACTCCCCGTCCCATTCGAGGGTCTCGGTGGCGAAGCTGTAGATCCGTTCGGCGCCGTCGGTGAGCAGCCGCCGTCCGGTCGGCGTGAGGCTCCACTGGGCTCGCCGGCCGACCTTCGTCGAGGCGATCAACCCGTCGGCACCGGTCCGGGCAAGCGCCTGCCGCGCTGCCCGGTGCTCGATGCCGAGCAGCTCGAGGGTGTCGGTGAGCGCTGCCGTCCAGACCGGCTGCTGGCGGGGCAGCACGAACTCACCGAGCACGGTCAGCAGGTACGAGGAGGCACTTGCCGTACCGAACTCGTGCCGTCGAGCCGCCACGCCTGGCGGACTGGGCCGAGCCGGACGCGTGGACGACAGGTCGGCGCCGGCCATCTGGTGCGTCATGTGACCAAGAACCTCCGTGACCCAGAACCTCCGTGGCGATCGTGACACAGCAGTGCGAGGGATGCCGCGCAGGCACGTCTCGTACGCCACGATCACGGGATAATGTACGACAAGGTCTTGACGCGACGCCAGCATTCTGTAGACAATTGGACGTATCCCGCACCGTGAGGAGCAACTATGACCAGTGCCGGCGTGCCAGTCACTGAGACCGATGCCGAACCAGTGCCCGTCGTGAGCGACGTACCGACCGTGAGCTTCCGGACCCGGCCTGAGGACTACAAGCATTGGAAGCTGTCCGTCGACGGCGAGGTGGCCACGCTTACCCTCGACGTCGACGAGCAGGGCGGGATCGTGCCCGGGTACGAACTCAAGTTGAACTCCTACGACCTCGGCGTGGACATCGAGCTGTACGACGCCACCAACCGGCTGCGCTTCGAGCACCCTGAGGTCAAGGCGGTGGTCGTCACCAGCGGCAAGGAGAAGTCGTTCTGCGCTGGGGCCAACATCCGCATGCTGGCCCAGTCCAATCACCCCTGGAAGGTGAACTTCTGCAAGTTCACCAACGAAACCCGGAACGGCATGGAGGACGCGACCGAGAACTCCGGCCAGACCTATCTCGCTGCGGTGACCGGAGCAGCGGCCGGCGGCGGGTACGAGCTGGCTCTCGCCTGCGACCAGATCCTGCTCATCGACGACAACTCCTCGGCCGTCTCACTGCCCGAGCTGCCGCTGCTGGGCGTACTTCCGGGCACCGGCGGGCTCACCCGGGTGGTGGACAAGCGCGGCGTCCGCAAGGACCTCGCCGATGTCTTCGCCACCAAGTCCGAGGGCATCCGTGGGAAGACCGCGGTGGCCTGGCGGTTGGTTGATGCCGTTGCGCCCAAGAAGGATTGGGCGGAGGCGATCACGGCCGCGGCCGGCAAGGCGGCCAAGGACTCGCAGCGGCTCGGCGGCGGCGCACCCGTAGCCCTGACCCCGCTGGAGCCCACGATCACCGACACCCAGATCGCCTACCGGCATATCCGGGCCGATCTCGACCGCGACAGCAAGGTCGCGACGATCACTGTGTTCGGCCCGCCCGGCGCCGTACCGGAGAACCTCGATCGGATCTACGAACTCGGCGCGGACTTCTGGCCATTGGCCATGAGCCGGGAGCTCGACGACCTGATCCTGCACCTGCGAACCAACGAACTCGAGCTCGGCACCTGGGTGCTCAAGACCAAGGGCGATCCCTCCGGGGTGCTCGCCTTCGAGCGGGTGATCGCCGAACACAGCGGCAGCGACTGGTTCGTCAACGAGATCCGGCACCTCTACAAGCGCGTCCTCAAGCGCCTGGACGTGACCAGCCGCAGCCTGATCGCGGTCATCGAGCCGGGCAGCTGCTTCGCCGGACCGCTGCTCGAACTGGTGCTAGCCGCAGACCGGCAGTACATGCTTGAGGGTCTGATGGAGGACGGCAACCTCAGCGAGGAGGGTGAGCCCGCGCAGATCGTGCTGACCGATTCCAACTTCGGCGCGTTCCCGATGAGCAACGGGCTGTCCCGACTGGAGTCCCGGTTCTACGGCGACCCCGACCAAATCGACCGGCTGCGCAAGGAGATCGGCGCCAGGCTGGTGGCCGAGCAGGCCGACGAGTTGGGTCTGCTCACCTTCTCCCTGGACGACATCGACTGGGACGAGGAGATCCGGATCGCCACCGAGGAGCGCTCCTCGTTCAGCCCGGACGCCCTGACCGGGATGGAGGCCAACCA
>JBPCPI010000164.1:0-5234 GCA_050999295.1 Geodermatophilaceae bacterium
CATCGGTGCCGACACCGACGACCCCACCAATCAATCGCTGCCGGTCGTCGCGACACCCGCCACCAGCGAGGTACGCACCTGGGCACGAGCAGCCGGGCTCCACGTCCCTGACCGCGGCCGACTTCGACCCGAGATTTGGCACGCCTGGTTCGAGGCGCGCCGCCCGTAAGCGGGTCGTTCGCCGGCACGTTGGCTGCCGTGAGTTGGCGCCGACTTGAAGACAAGTTGGCGCGTGACGCTCTGCGTCAGGCAGTGCGTTGGAACACCTGTCGCTCTCGCCGCTCAAGCCGCTCGGCGACCGTCCCGAGACGCGCGCGCTCATCATCCTTGGTTCTCCAGGTGTGCCAACCCGAGGTGGGTGGCTGCCAACGCGAGTCGTTGGTCGCGAGTCCACAGGGCTGCACCTGTGGTGAGCAGGGTCGCCGCGAGCAGATGCGCGTCGACGTACCCGATGCCGAGCCCGAACAAATGCCGGTGCTCGACCAGGTCCAGGACTTCGACGTCTGTCGCGGTCTGCGCTCGGGGAAGGTTGCTGAGTAGATCGAGTACCTCGCTGCGGTGAGACAGCTGGCCGAGCGCGAGTTCGCCGATCACCCATGGATGGGCTAGCACGTGACCGTCCTCGAGCAGTGTCGCGAGCGTCGGTACGCCGACCCTGAGGTGATCGATCCAGATCGAGGTGTCTACGAGAATCACGCAGGTGTCGTCCGCCGTCTCGTGCTGCCTTGAGCGTGCGGGTCACTCCCGGCAAGCTGAGCCAGCCGGTGGGCGCTCTCGCGCTCGATCAAGGCCTGCAGGGCCTGGCGCACCAACGCGCTCTTCTCGCGGGTTCCTGTCAGGCGTTGTGCCTCCCGGATCAGATCATCATCCAGAGCGAGCGTCGTTCTCATCCCACCTCCAGTGGCACGTGTATCGACATCATACGATGACGATACACGTGTAAGACTGCCTGTCCAGCCTCGTCGGCGACGTCGCCGCCTCTACGCACTCACCCCGGACGCGCACAGGCCGCGGCTGCGTTGGAACACCGGCGCGCCAGTACCGAGCAGCTACTCGCGATCCTGGACGCCATCGACTGGTGCTGGGCCAAAGGCGGACACTGGCGGCGGCGAATAGAAGCCGCGGGCACCCCGGTCACGGTCGGAGAGGTCTGAACCCGCCCCGGACAGCGCGAAGCCCGGCGCACCGACCATCCGGATGGCTGCAGGGGCCAGACTCGTTCCGATGCTAGGCCAACCAGCAAGATCGTTCCTACCGCTATTGGCTGTTCCGGTTGTTCCTCAACCCCGAGCTCGTCTTCCATGCGCAGCGGGCGCCCGAAGCGATGCGTCATCGAAACCAGCCACGTCGGTTGACGAGGGGCGAAGTCGTCACGCGCCGGGTCGGACGAGTTCGGCGCCGGCGGCTGCGGCGGGCCCGACCAGACGGCGGTCATAACTGGACGAGCTGCTTGCTAGCCTGCCGGCAGTTTGCCTCGACGGCCCAAAGCAGTGGGCAAGTCGGACACCGCCAGCCGGTGTGTTGAGACGATGTTCCGCTTGGATGGGGCCGATGGGCGCGAGATTGTCGACGCCGATCCGACACAGCCCGACAGTGCACCCGGCCCTGTACTCACGATGAGTGGCAACGGCTGCCCGCCGTCGGGGACCAATTGCGCCGCAAATTCGATGACGGTGCAGAACCCGGCCGGCACCTGCTTACCGGCAGCGCCACCCCAGCCAACGCACCAGTCCACTCGGGTGCCGGCTGGATCGTGTCGGTACGGATGCGACCGCTTACCCTAGCCGAACGGCAAATCTGGCCTCCGACGGTCAGCCTGGCCGCGATGCTGGCCATCGAAGGCATGCACGACTGGTCGGGCGAGCGCCACATCTGATCAGGTGCGAGTGAGCGCGGCCGGAAGCAGTGCTCTCCGAACACCGATCCGCCCGCGCCCAGATCACGCGCTGGCGAGCGGATGGATCTCGTCAAGCACACCAGCGAGACGGTCGCGCTCGACCTCGATGTCATAGCGGCCTTGGAGGTTCATCCAGAAGCGCTCCGAGGTGCCGAAGTAGCGGGCCAGCCGCAGCGCGGTATCAGCGCTGATTCGCCGCGTGCCGTGCACGATCTCGTTGATTCGCCGCGGCGGCACACTGATCGCAACGGCGAGCTTGTGCTGGGTGATGCCTAGCGGGGCGAGGTATTCCTCTGCGAGAACCTCGCCAGGGTGGATGGGCGCCATGGATACGGTGCTCATTGGGCCTCCTCAGTGGTAGTCGACGATTTCGATGTCTTCAGGTCCGGCGGTGGTCCAGCGGAAGCAGATCCGCCACTGCTTGTTCACCCGGATGCTGTGCTGCCCGGCCCGATCGCCACGCAACTTCTCCAGCCGGTTACCCGTGGAATCCGCGCGTCGTCGAGCTAACGCGTCGCGTTATTACCGCGCTACGTTATATGCGCTTCCCGGTTAGGTCGTCGGCATCGAGATGACGGATGGCTCTTTGAAGGTCGAAGTGCACGACGGCCGGCGAAGATGAAGAGCCACCGGGGCGACGCGGGTCGTTCAAACCGGCCCCGTGTACGGCGGATGTCCGGGCTGATGGCCTTGATCGCCTCTTCCTGACCAATGATCTGCTTGTGCAGCTCGTCTTCCATTTTGGTCAAAGGGCATTTGATCTTTCAGCACGGCGCCGGCACAAGGAGATTCGGCACGGGGATCCGGGCCAAAACCAGCGTAGCGCCAGCCCGGACGCTTAGCCCGCCGATGTAGATCTGGCCCAACCAAGCCTGTACCACCTGAACGGACGTGCGGGGCCCTAAGCGAGCACTCCGTGGATGGCCTCCACCGGGAGGGTCACCGTGGTTTGTTCCAGTTCTTCGCCCGAGGGTCCAAGGATCACCGCGGAGCGCGAGGGCGCTGGGCATGTTGCCGGGGGCGACCGTGCCCAGAACATCACAGACGGGGTCAGCCCAGCGCCGGGCATCGGGGCCCCTACGTCGAGGGCTGTGCTTCGGTTTGATCTCTGGCAGCCCTGATGGCCGCCTGAATGACGGTGGGTGAGCAGCCGAGGTCTGTGGCGATCCGGCGAACCGACCAGCCGGCTTCGGCGGCTCGGAGAATGGCCTGTTGACGGCGATGCGCGGCGCTGCGGATCGTTAGCTGGGCGGCCTGGATATCACTGGCTGCAGCGCGTGCGTCGGCGAGTGCGTGGGTTACGTCTTGCTCGCGCATGCTGGTCCCATTCCGCGGGCGATGCTGTCTGGGTTGCGTAGGGGGCGGCCGCACCTCGTGCAGGAGGCCGTTCCGGCGTGGTCAGCCGTGTCGGCCTGCTCGGGGTAGAGCTCTTCGAGGATGTACCGGACTCGAGGGGTGATGAGGTGGGATGGGTATGTAGCCTCGAGAAGGTCCAGGCCTTGGGCGGCTGTGGTGTACCCGCATGCGGCGTACAGGATTTGGATGTCTTCGATGTCGGTATCTCGGGCAGCGAGCAGCTTCATGGCGAGGAGGTACTTCGGGGAGGCGACATCGACTGTGAGGCCGGGGCGGTCGAGGGTTTGTCGCTTGTCTGGGTCTGGGTCTGGGCCGGGGAGGTAACTGTTCGCGGCATCGTTGAGCCAGTCCGGGGCGATCCCCCGGCGGTTGGCCACGGCTGTTGCGGCGTCGTACACGGCGGCTTTGGGTTCGAAGACTGTATCGACGTCACGCGTCGAGCGACGGGTGTTGTAGGCGAAGGCCATCGCCGCCCCGCCGACGATGAACATTTCCGCGCGGACCCGCGCCGGACGAGTTCTGCGCCGAGATCATCGAGCAGCGATCGGATCCCGTCGGCATCCAGCGGCGGGGTGGTCATGCCCTACTCAGGGCCTTCGCGGTGATGAAGACCCCTCGCTTGCGGAACGGCAACGGGGATTCTTGTACGGCGGTGGCCTCGAGGGAACGCAGCCCGGCGACGAACCACCAGGGCTGGGCGTAGCGGGCCGGATCGGTGACCCACGCCGGTGCGGCCCAGCCATCGCGGCGGGCAAGGTACTCGCCGAGGGCGGCCAGCGCGGAGTCGACGCGGCTGTCACCGGTAGGTGGCGGTTCGGGGATGAAGAGCTCGTGTGCCCGTTCGCCGCTTCGCAGGGCACCGTTGTAGTCGTCGAGGAGCTGCAGAATGGTGTGCCGCCACACGGCTGTGAGGTTTCCCGGGTGCTCGGCCAGAAGGTCGCGGGCAAGGACAGCCGCAGCCGCAGTATTAATGCGCCGGCGGTCTGCCATCCCTCCACTGTACGCCCACCCCGTACGCCGGCGGATGGTGAGGCTTGGGCCCCGCAGGTGCGGGTCCCGGCCTTCGTCGCCGTCCTGGCCGCCATCAGGGGAGGATTGGTACGGACCTAACGTTGGAGGGGTCCCCTGAGTCGCTATCGGGCTAACCGGCGCTGTCGCTCTCGCCGGCCAACAGACTCACCGGAGGTGCTCCGGTACGTCGATCGGCTTGGCCTCGCCGCGGGGGCCGGCGAAGATGAACGAGCCACCCGGGCGACGCGGGTCCTTCAGACCGGCCCGGGTACGGCGGATGGCCTGGCTGACCGCCTTGATCGCCTCTTCCTGACCGATGATCCGCTTGTGCAGCTCCGGGGTTGCGGAACAACGGAGCTGCCATGAGCGGTGAGAATGATCTGTGTGCCGTCTGCCCTCTTGAGCGTGCTCCTTGCCCCATCTACGGTCGTGAATCATGCCGGTGGAGTTCATGACGGATGAGCAGGTGGCCGCGTACGGTCGGTTCACCGGTGAGCTGCCGGCGGCCGAGGAGAGCGGTTCTTCTATCTCGACGCCATCGTTGAGAACCTGCGTGAACCGAACGCCCGCGACGACGTCGACGATGCACCCTGACGATCCGGGCAAGTCATGGCTGAGCTGCTGATCGCCCACAACCCCGACCCGGACTCACGACTGCCTTACCTGATCCGCGTCCCGCTCGGTAGCGGCCTGGTGTTCCGCACCGCAGGCACCTGGCCGCGGACCAAGGCGCTGTACTGCTACCAGCTCACCGCCGACGACTGGCCCGAACGTGCCGAGATCGTGGAGCAGGTTCCGGTCCGCTCCTGCGTCCGACGCGGTGCCGCGATCGACCTGATCCTTGACCGGGCACGGGAGAACCGCTCGCAGCTGGTGTTCACCACCGCCCGCGGCCGCGAGGCCGTGTTCTGGCAGTCCCCACGCACCCGCAAACAAGCCCGCCCGAACGTCACCACACCCACCGCCCGAG
>JBPCPI010000168.1:0-12863 GCA_050999295.1 Geodermatophilaceae bacterium
GCTGGACCGCGGCGCGCGGATCGTCGAACTGCTCAAGCAGGACGTCTACTCGCCGTACCCCGTCGAGGAGCAGGTCGTCTCGATCTTCATCGGCACCCAGGGCCTGGTCGACAAGGTGCCGGTCGAGGATGTACGCCGCTTCGAATCCGAGTTGCTGGACTTCATGCGGCACAACAAGCAGGAAGTCCTGGACACTATCCGGGAGTCCAAGAAATTCGAAGACGACACCGAGCGGGCGGTCGTCTCCGCGGTGGAGGAGTTCAGCCGGCAATTCACCACCACCGCAGGACACTCCCTGGCGGGGCGTGAGGCTGAGGCCGAGGCCATGGATTCCGAAGATGTTGGCCAGGAAAAGATCCAGGTCCGCAAGAAGGCCAAGAAGTGAGAGTGATTCGCTAGATGGCGCAGATTCGAGAGATTCGTCGGCGTATCTCGACTGTTACCTCGACCAAGAAGATCACCCGCGCCATGGAGCTGATCGCTACCACCCGGATCGCCAAGGCCCAGCAGCGAGTTCAGGCTGCCCAGCCCTACGCCCGGGAGATCACCCGCGCACTGTCATCCCTTGCCGCTTCCGCGTCGCTGGACCATCCGCTCCTGGTGGAGCGGGAAAACCCCAAGCGTGCGGCGGTCCTCGTGGTCACCAGCGATAGGGGCCTGGCCGGCGGTTACACCTCCAACGCCGTACGCGCGGCCGAGGAATTGCAGGCGCTGCTGCGCAGCGAGGGCAAGGATCCGATCTTGTACGTGATCGGTCGCAAGGGAATCGGTTACTACAGCTTCCGCAAACGTCCCGTGGCCCGCACCTGGAGCGGGTTCTCTGAGCAGCCGACTGCCGAGAACGCGCGTGATGTCGCTGCGACCCTGATCAAGGCGTTCTCGGCCGGGGTCGACGACGAAGGGGACGATGCGGGCGAGGGCGGCGTCCTGGGCGTCGATGAGATCCATCTCGTACACACCAGGTTCGTGTCCATGCTGACCCAGGAAGCGACGGCCAACCGGATCGCCCCGCTGGTGGTGGAAGAGGTCGACTTCGCTGAGGACGAATCCAGCAAGGTGTCCGAGCAGCAACCGTCCTACGAGTTCGAGCCCGACCCCGAGACCCTGCTCGACGCGCTCTTGCCGACATACGTGACCAGCCGGATCTATGCAGCCCTGCTGGAATCGGCGGCGTCGGAGTCCGCTGCTCGCCGTAGGGCGATGAAGGCGGCTACCGACAACGCTGACGAGTTGATCCGCGGGCTCACCCGTGATGTCAACCAAGCCCGACAAGCCCAGATCACCCAAGAGATCAGTGAGATCGTCGGCGGCGCCGATGCCCTCGTATCTGTAGGAAGCGACGACTAAATGGCCAAGAGCTCTGCCCCCACCACAACCGCCTCTGACGCTTCGGCGCAGCCCGAGACCGGGGCGGACTCCTCCGGCATGGCCGGCCGCGTCGTGCGGATCATCGGACCGGTCGTCGACGTGGAGTTCCCACGGGAATCGGTGCCTCCGCTGTTCCAGGCGCTCAATGCCGAGATCGAACTCGAGGCGGTACGCAAGCGGCTGACCCTCGAAGTGGCCCAGCACCTGGGTGACAACCTCGTTCGGACGATCTCGATGCAGCCCACAGACGGCCTCGTGCGCGGCACGGAAGTCACCGACAGCGGCTCCACGATCGCAGTGCCGGTCGGTGACCAGGTCAAAGGTCATGTCTTCAACATGCTCGGTGAATGCCTGGACGATCCGGACCTCACGTTCGAGGGCGAGCGCTGGTCGATCCACCGCAAGTCCCCGCCCTTCGACCAACTCGAGGGCAAGACCGAGATGCTGGAGACCGGCATCAAGGTTATCGACCTGCTCACCCCCTACGTGACGGGCGGCAAGATCGGCCTGTTCGGCGGTGCCGGCGTCGGCAAGACCGTGCTGATCCAGGAGATGATCCGACGAGTGGCCAAGAACTTCGGTGGGACGTCGGTTTTTGCCGGTGTGGGGGAGCGCACCCGTGAGGGCAACGACCTGATCACGGAGATGACCGAGGCCGGCGTCATCGGCGATACCGCGCTGGTCTTCGGTCAGATGGACGAACCGCCGGGTACTCGGATGCGGGTCGCCCTGTCCGCGCTGACGATGGCGGAGTACTTCCGCGACGAGCAGAACCTGGACGTGCTGCTGTTCATCGACAACATCTTCCGCTTCACCCAGGCCGGTTCGGAGGTCTCGACGCTGCTCGGCCGGATGCCCTCGGCAGTGGGATATCAGCCGACGCTGGCCGACGAGATGGGTGAGCTGCAGGAGCGGATCACCTCGACGAAGGGCCGTTCGATCACCTCGATGCAGGCGGTGTACGTGCCAGCCGACGACTACACCGACCCGGCACCGGCGACGACCTTCGCCCACCTGGACGCGACCACGGAACTGTCCCGATCGGTGTTCTCCAAGGGCATCTTTCCGGCCGTGGACCCGCTGACCTCGACGTCCCGGATCCTGGCAGCGCAGTACATCGGTGACGAGCACTATAGGGTTGCCCAGGAGGTCAAGCGGATCCTGCAGCGTTACCAGGAGTTGCAGGACATCATCGCGATTCTCGGCATCGACGAGCTGTCCGAAGAGGACAAGGTGCTGGTCGGCCGGGCGCGGCGGATCGAGCGTTTCCTGTCCCAAAACATGTACGCCGCAGAGCAGTTCACCGGTCAGCCGGGTTCGTTCCTGTCGGTGGGAGACACCGTCGAGGCCTTCGACAAGGTGGCCAAGGGCGAGTACGACCACCTGCCGGAGCAGGCCTTCTACCTGTGCGGTGGGCTTGACGACGTGGAGGCCAAGGGTAAGGAGTTGGGCGGTGAGACGCCAACCCGTAGGTCGTCGGCGAAGGCTGGTGACTCGGCGGCAGAGGACTCCGCCGAGGATTCATCTGACGACTCACCCGACGACGCGCCCGAAGACGCGCCCGAAGACGCGCCCGAAGACGCGGCCGACGACGCACCACCTGCAGGCTCGACCGCTGTCAACCCGGCCGCGGACTCAGCCACCGACTCGGCCGACAACTCCACCGACTCGGCCGACGATTCGGTTGAGGACTCGGCCGACGACTCGGCCAGCGGGACTGCGGATTCGTCTTCGGACTCGCCGGGGGACAGTACGGACGAGCCGAAGTCGGACGCCTCGGATGAGCCGGCACCAGACGCCGCCGAGGCAGGGGCGGCGAGCAAACTGGCCGAGCCATCCGACACGCCGTCCAAACAGTCCTAGTCTGGACAACTTCGGAGGAGAAGCGTGCCGCTGAACGTCGAACTGGTCGCCGTCGAGCGCCAGATCTGGTCGGGTGAGGCCACGATGGTCATCGCCCGTACCACGGAAGGTGAGTTGGGCATCCTGCCTGGACACATCCCGCTGCTGGGCCAGCTCGCCGAGGGCGGCGTCGTACGGATCCTGCAGGAATCCGATGCGGAACTGGTTGTCGTCGCGCACGGCGGGTTTCTGTCGGTGACCGATCGGGGCGTGTCGATCCTGGCCGAGGTCGCGGAGTTCGCCTCGGAGATCGATGTCGCCCGGGCCCGCCGGGCATTGGAGACTGCGCGGGCCGCGGACGAGGACGACGAGGCTGCCCACGCCGCCGCCAGGCGCGCGGAGTCGCGGCTGCTCGCCGCCGGGGAATCGGTCTAGGCAGCCAGCCATGCCGGGCGGGGGATGGCGAGCGGCCAGGCGAAGCCCAGGACCGCTTGGCAGGGGTAAGAGCAGCGGGTGACGATCACCGGCCAGCTCATCGCCGCCTCGTTGTTGCTCCTGCTGCTCGTTCTTCTCGTGGTCGGCTTCGTCGTTCGCCGCTCACTGCTGCTGCGCGGCATCGGCGCTGTCGAGATCTGGATCAAGCTGTCCCCCCGGCGGTGGTCGCTGGGAGTCGGCTGGTTCGACGGCGACGAGCTGTCCTGGTATCGCGTCTTCTCGCTGTCCCCCCGGCCGGCGCGGGTGTTGGTCCGGGGCCAGTTGGAGGTCGTCGAGCGACGAATGCCGAGCGAACGTGATGCCATCGTGCTGCCCCGCAAGATGGTCATCCTCGCTTGCCAGACACCGCACCGCCTCGAGCAGGTGGCCATGAGTGCCGGTGCCGTCAACGGACTGCTGTCCTGGCTGGAGGCTCAACCGCCGGGCTATCCGTTTCATGACGCGGCGGCGGGCTGAGCAGCTCACCCGCCGGAGGCGTTGCCTCGCGGCTTCCACAGCACGTCGCCGTCCGGATTCGCGATCCGCGCAAGGATGAACAGCAGGTCCGAGAGCCGGTTGAGATAGCGAACGCACGCATGGTTCGTACGGTCACCGTCGTCCTCGATCAGGGCCCAGGTGCTTCGCTCCGCCCGACGACTCACCGTCCGGGCGTGGTGCAGCAGGGCAGCACCGGCACTGCCGCCGGGCAGGATGAAGCTGTCAAGCTTGGCCAACCGGGCGTTGAAGTCGTCGCAGTGACCCTCGAGCCTGGTCACGTAGTCCTCGGTGACGCGGATCGGTGGATAGGGCGGATTCTCGGTGACCGGCGTGCACAGGTCGGCACCCACGTCGAACAGGTCGTTCTGGATCGCGAGCAGCACTGACCGTACGTCAGCGGGCAGGTGCCCCAACGCCAATGCCGTACCGATGACGGAATTGGTCTCGTCGACGTCGGCGTAGGAGGCTAGCCGTACATCGGTCTTGCGGACGTCGGACATGTCGCCGAGCTTGGTCGAGCCCTGGTCGCCGGTCTTGGTGTAGATGCGGGTCAACCGGACACTCATGACCCGCACGCTAGCGTGGACAGCTTCCGTGGTCGCACATTGCCGGGCCGAGAGTTCAAGGGGAGTGTGTGGAAATCTTCGCCGTGACCGGTGGCGCCCGATTGGCGGGGACCGCGACGGTCACCGGCGCCAAGAACAGCGCGTTGAAGTTGATGGCTGCAGCGCTGTTGGCCGAGGGCACCAGCACCATCAACGCCGTACCCGACATTGCTGACGTCGCGATCATGGGCGAGGTCCTGCGCCGACTGGGCTGCAACGTCGAACTGGCCCATGATGCGGCGATAGGTGCGGGATCGGCCCGGATCGGGGTGCCGCCGAAATTGGTTACGGAGACCGACTACGACCTCGTTCGACGAATGCGTGCTGCGATCTGCGTCCTGGGGCCACTGCTGGCACGCTTCGGTGCGGCCACCGTGCCTCTGCCGGGCGGTGACAACATCGGCTCACGGGGGCTGGACCTGCACATCGCGGGATTGACTCGCCTGGGCGCAGACGTCCGTAACGAGCACGGTTTCCTGATCGCTACTGCCGACGAACTCGTGGGTGCCACGGTCTGGCTGGACTTCCCCAGTGTCGGAGCCACCGAGAACCTCCTCATGGCCAGTGTCCTGGCGAAGGGAACACCGGTGATCGACAACGCCGCCCGTGAGCCGGAGATTGCGGACCTCATCTCGATGCTGGTGGCCATGGGCGCCCAGATCGACGGGGCCGGCACCTCGACCCTCGAGATCGTTGGCGTCGAGGGCTTGAGCCCCGTCGAGCACACGACAGTTCCGGACCGCGTCGTGGCCGGAACGCTTGCCTACGGTGCCGTGATGACCGGCGGCGACGTGCTCATCGTCAACGGCCGGATCGGCCACCTCGACGTACCGCTGGGCAAACTCACCGACGCCGGCGCTGCGGTCAGCAGTACTGACGAGGGCTTCCGAATCGTCATGAACGGCCGGCCGAAAGCCGTTGACATCGTGACGCTGCCCTATCCTGGATTTCCGACCGACCTCCAGCCGATGGCTGTCGGACTGGCGGCGGTCAGCGAGGGCTCATCGATGATCACCGAAAACGTGTTCGAGGCCAGATTCATGTTCGTCAACGAACTCGTCCGGCTCGGTGCCGAGGTACAGGTCGACGGACATCATGTCGTCATCCGTGGACGGGAGCGGCTGTCCAGTGCACCGGTGGAGGCGCACGACATTCGGGCTGGGGCGGGCTTGGTGCTTGCCGGACTGGTCGCCGACGGCCGCACCGAGGTCAGCGGCGGGCATCACATCGTCCGCGGGTATCCCGATTTCGCCGGGCAGCTCCGCGCCCTCGGCGCCGACGTCACCCTCGAAACCACCACCGACCCCAACTAAGAACGCCCCCCGCGGTGATGCGCACAACCGCCACCAGAAGGCCAGCTTTGCCGCGGTTGTGCGCATAACCGCTCGAGCTCGTCCTGGCAATCGGACCTGTGGACAACCGCTGCGGGCTCGCCGCGTCGTTGGCAACGATGTGCCGGTGGCTGCGCAGAGGATTCCGCCCGCACTCCGTGACCGGCCCTTTCGGGGGCGAGACGCTGTTTCCGCCGGACTGGTGAGCGCCAGTCGACTGCGTGGTCCTGAGTTCCGTCGCGTGCTTCACGGTGTTTACGTACCTGCCGGGACCGTCATCGATCACGGGATCCGGTGTCTAGCCGCCGCCCTGATCCTGTCCGAAGGTGCGGTCCTGACTGGGCATTCCGCCGCTTGGTGGTACTCGGTCGAATACGCCAGAGCGGATGCACTTGTCATGGCGGCCATGCCCCCAGGCGCCCGAGTGGATGGCCCAAGGGGAGTCAAAGTTCATCGCACACCGGTCGAGGAGTCCGACGTTTGCCTCGTCGACGCCATGAGAGTGACCTCGCCGGGCAGGGCTTGTTGGGATGTCGCGACCTTGTCCGATGTGCCCTCGGCAGTGGCCACCGTTGACGGGATGCTCCATCGGGGCGTGGTGACCCCCGTGGAGCTGCGAAGTCGGCTCGCGGCTGGGGCAGGTATCTGGGGAGTGCGTCGTGTGCGGGAGGTCTTCGATCTCGCCGACGGTCGAAGTGAATCGCCGCCAGAGTCGGAGGTTCGTTTGCTCATGCACCGAGCGGGCATACCGGAACCCATCCCACAGTTCGAGGTGCGACTAGCGGGCCGCTTTATTGCCAGGGTCGACTTCGCCTGGCCGGAGCGCAGGGTAATCCTGGAGTACGACGGGGGTCACCATGCAGATCAGCTGCAGATGCGCCGAGATCGAAGCCGACTCAACGATCTGGTGACGGCCGGCTGGGTTGTCCTGCACGCCACGGCAGCGGATCTGCACGACCCGTCGCGCATGCTGCACTCACTGCGTGCCGCGCTTACTCGGCCGGCCGCCTGAGGTTGATGGCAGGTTGTGCGTACAACTGCGGAGTAGGAGCCCGATTCCTCGCGGTTATGCGCATGACCGCAAGAGAAGCGCGCTGGATCTGACGGTTATGCGCATAACCGCGGGGACTGGCCTCCGAGCCGGGGGGGGGTTAGTTCGCGGGGCCGGGGGTTGGGCCGTCTTCGTCGTGGTGGGCCAGGAAGCGTTCGACCTGGGCACCGATGTCCTCAGCGGACAGCGTCGACAGTTCGGCGATGCCGGTGTCCCCATCCTCGCTGGTCAAGGCGTCGAATTGACGTTCCAGGGCCGAGACAACCCGGGCGATCTCCTCGTTGCCGGCCAACTGTCCGTCCGCGGCGGCGATCACCCGGGTTCCGGCCTCGATCAGGTCACCCAACGGAAGCGAGAGGCCCGTCGATGCGGCGGTCGCCTCGAGCAGCGCGGCCGAGGCTGCCGGGTAGTCGGACTCGGCCAGGTAGTACGGCACGTGCGCGGCGAAACCGAAACCGTCGTGACCGGCCGCACCCAGTCGGATCTCGAACAGCGCACCGAGACTAGCCGGCACAGTGACCCTGCCGCGCCAGAGGTTGGTACCGGTGACCAGCCCGGAGCGCGTGGCATGCGAGGTCACCGTGACGGGTCGGGTGTGCGGCATCGCCATCGGAATGCCCAACAGACCCACACTGCGCTGGACGTCGAAACGCGTCACCAGGTCCAACAGCGCCTCGGTGAAGCGATCCCAGAGGAAGTCCGGCTCTGGACCGGCCAGTAACAGGAAGCTGGTCCCGTCGGAATCGGTCACCCGGTACAGCAGGAGTTCCGGTGCGACGTAGTCCTCGTAGTGATCTTCGGCGAAGGTCAATCGGGGCCGGCGGCTGCGGTAGTCGATCAGGACGTCGTGGTCGAACCGGACCACGACTTCGTGCTCCAGGCTGTCCAGCAGTTGATCGACCGCCAGGCTCACCGCAGACCCGGCATCGATGAAGCCGGGAATGGCCTGCACGAGCGTCGCGGCGCTCAACATGTCCGCACCTGGCTCGAGGCGATACAGATCGCCCGGCTCGATGCTCACGACGCAATGCTCATCGGGGTGCCGCTCCTGCGCCTGATCCTCATGCGGCCCAACGGTGTCATGCGTCGCTGATCTGGCCGAACCCGAGGGCCAGCGGCCGGGCCCGGGGGACGTCGTCGGCGAAAACGAGGACATCGACATGACTGGAGTCTCGCGCCGAAATGGTGGAACGAATTCCGGCGTCGGACAGGACCGCGCTCAGGGACAGTGCCGACTCCCGTGTCCCGGTCGTGGCGACGGGGCGGAGCAGGCCGTGCGGGGAAGCGGACGTCTTGCTGCTGCGGACGGGTGCGAATGCCCAGCGGATGAACATGATCAGGATGACCACGACGACGACTGCCGCGACCGGACCGACCGCGTAATGGAGGCTGCCCGCATCGACCGGCACGCCACGCACCTCCTCGTTCAGCCCTACCAACATCGTGTCGTGCCTACCAGTCCAGTCTGCCATTGCGTTGCCCGCCATCGCCCCGGAGTGTGGCTCGCGCCACTGGCGATCGGCCTCCCACAGCAGGACTGCGCACTTACACTCCGTCCATGCCCTACCCGTCCAGTGCCGGGGAGCGGGACCGGCCCTGGGTGATCCGGACCTATGCCGGGCACTCCTCGGCCAAGGAGTCCAACGCGCTGTATCGGCGCAATCTCGACAAGGGTCAGACCGGCCTGTCGGTCGCCTTCGATCTGCCCACCCAGACCGGGTACGACGCCGACAACCCGCTGGCCGCCGGCGAGGTCGGCAAAGTCGGCGTTCCGATCGCCCACCTCGGCGACATGCGAGCCCTGTTCGACGGCATACCGCTGGCCACGATGAATACGTCGATGACCATCAACGCGACCGCGATGTGGTTGCTGGCGCTCTACGAAGTCGTCGCCGAGGAGCAAGCCAGGGCCGAGGGCACCGATCCGGCCGAGGCCGTCGAGGCACTGACCGGGACCACGCAGAACGACATCATCAAGGAGTACCTGTCCCGCGGGACCTACATCTTTCCGCCCGCGCCCTCGCTGCGGTTGATCACCGACATGGTCGCCTACTCCGTCAGCAAGATGCCCAAGTGGAACCCGACCAACATCTGCAGCTACCACTTGCAGGAGGCCGGCGCCACGCCGGTACAGGAGATCGCGTACGCCATGAGTACGGCGATCGCGGTGCTCGATGCGGTACGGGACTCCGGTCAGGTGCCACCGGACCGGTTCGGCGACGTGGTCGCCAGGATCTCCTTCTTCGTCAACGCCGGGGTGCGCTTCGTCGAGGAGATGTGCAAGCTGCGCGCCTTCACCCAGCTCTGGGACGAGCTGACCCTCGAGCGGTACGGCGTCACCGATCCCCACCATCGCCGCTTCAGGTACGGCGTGCAGGTCAACTCGTTGGGCCTGACCGAGGCTCAGCCGGAGAACAACGTGCAGCGGATCGTGCTGGAGATGCTCGCGGTGACCCTGTCCCGGGACGCCAGGGCTCGTGCGGTGCAACTGCCGGCATGGAACGAGGCCCTCGGCTTGCCGCGCCCCTGGGATCAACAGTGGTCGCTGCGGATGCAGCAGGTGTTGGCGTACGAGACCGACCTACTCGACTACGAGGATCTGTTCACCGGCTCGGTCGTCGTGGAGCAGAAGGTGGCCGATCTGGTCGCCGGCGCCAAGGCCGAGATCGCCCGGATCGACGAGATGGGCGGAGCCGTCGCCGCCGTCGAGTCCGGTTACATGAAGAGCGAGATGGTCGCCTCGCTGGCCCAGCGACGGGCCCGGATCGAGAGCGGCGAGGATGTCATCGTCGGCGTCAACCGGTTCCAGACCACCGAGGAGAATCCGCTGCTGGCCGACCTCGACGCGGCGATCATGACCGTAGATCCCGCCGTCGAGCGCGCTGCCCGGGAGTCGTTGGTCGCCTGGCGTGCCGGGCGCGACGACGTCGAGGTCGAACGGTCCCTCGAGGCGCTGCGGGATGCCGCGAAGACGCAGGACAACCTGATGGTGACCACTGTGGCCTGTGCGCGAGCCGGGGTCACCACGGGGGAGTGGGCCGGGCTGCTGCGGGAGGTGTTCGGTGAGTACCGCGCACCGACCGGCGTGTCCGGAGCCCCGAGCGGTGCCGCGCCCGGCCAGGCATTGATCGCCGTACGCGAGCGGGTTCGTGCAACCGGCGAGTTGATCGGATCCAAGCTGCGGATGCTGGTCGGCAAGCCTGGGCTCGACGGGCACTCGAACGGCGCCGAGCAGATCGCCGTGCGCGCCCGCGATGCCGGTTTCGAGGTGATCTACCAGGGGATCCGGCTGACGCCGGCCCAGATCGTCGAGACCGCAGTCCAGGAGGACGTGCACGTCGTCGGCCTGTCGGTGCTTTCCGGGTCCCATCTCCAAGTCGTGCCGGCTGTCGTCGAAGGGCTGCGCGCCCAAGGACTCGACGACGTTCCGGTCGTGGTCGGCGGGATCGTGCCGGACACCGACGCTCGACGGTTGCGTGAGCTGGGCGTGGCAAAGGTGTTCACGCCCAAGGACTTCGGACTCAACGACATCATGGACCAGATCGTTACCGTGGTCCGCGATGCCCACGGTCTCGACTGAGCAGAGGGATCTAGCCGCCGGACGCTATCTGTACTGCGGCCTCGGCGACTGCCAGGAGGCGGGCTTCTGCGTCTGGACGGTCGATGATCTCGGAGTCGAATGCGATCTCGATGAGCTCGGCACCGAGCCGGACCAGCGCCACGGTCGCGAAGAACGTGTTGGGTGCACTCGTGGTCGGTTCGCGGAAGAACAGCACGTACTCGTCGCCGACCCCGTTGAGCACACCGGTCGTTCTGACCGTGGCCTGCGGATCCGGTACGTCGGGGCAGAGTTGGGCTTGAAAGACCAGGGTGTGCAAGGTGCGTGCCGCCGCGAGCGGATCGGCATGCGGCCAGATCATCTCGGTGAACTGCCCGTCGTCGACCCGGAAGACGATGGACGGGTAGCTGGCATCCATGATCGACGGGCCACCGGGTTGCCCGATCGAAGTCTCGCACAGGACCGGGATCGCCGACGCCGCGCTGATGATGGTGAACTGTCGAACGACTTCTTCACCGATCGCTGAGAGGTCATCCGCAGTCAGGATGGGCAGCGGCTCCCGCCCGTAGTTCGGATCGAACGGCGGTCCGGCCAAGAAATCAAAGTCGCTCTCGAACCCGAGGAAGAGGTAGCCGAGTCCGGCGAGTGTTCGGGGGTTGTTGTGTCCCACGAGAAATCCACCGACTGACCCGGCCAACAGACCTACTACGAGGATCGCTGCGGCTGCGGCCGGATGGCCCAGCGCAGGATCGAGCCTTCGCCGCCAGGCCGATCTCGGCCGCGGCGCGGACTCGATCAGGTCCTCGTCGTGCTGGTCACTCACCCAGCCAGCATCCTCGAAACGGCAACCTCTGCGATCCGTAATGCCCGAGCCAGGCCGTCCGGTACGGCAACGGCGCCATCGGGCGAGAGTGCTATTTCGAGCAGCCTTTCGCCGACCCGGACGAGGACCACGATACTCGTCTCACCCAGTCCGGAACCTGGGTTGAGGCGGCTCACCGTGAAGGTCGCGTACTCGTCACCGATGCCGGCCTCGATGCCGTCGGTCTGAACGGTGAGACCGTCGCCGTTCCCGCAACTACCAACGAGCTCGACCGTGCCGCGCAGGGTGGACGCCGCCAGCACGCCGAGGTCAGGGCCGATGTGTTCGGTAAGGGTGGCACCGCTCAGTCTGTAGGAGGTCGTAGCGATCGGGTTGACTCGGGGCGCCGGGACGGGCTCACGTCCGGGGCTCGGCTCATTTCCGCAGAGTCCGTCCAATCCTGAGGTGAAATCGACGCTCATAGCACCAGCCGACGCGGGTGTCTCGCCCGCATCCTGGAGGTCGTCGGTGGTCAAGAATTCGCTGACTGTAGTGAAGACGATGACTCCATCCTCCTGCGCGAGGACGCTGTCGCCGGGGACGATGGGGATGTATCCGGCATCTGGCCCTGGCACGGCGTCGATCCCCAGCGTGGCGGTCTGCTCGGGGCCGTAAACGCTCCCGACCAGGAAGCCGGCCACCAGTCCGAGCACCAGTGCCACAGCGACGATTCCGGCCACGAGTTTGCGGCCCATTGAGACGGGTGCTAGCAGAGCGAGACGGCGCCGCATCTCGGTCCCGTGGCCAGACTTGGGCTTGGACTCGATCATGTCCTCGGAACCCGCTTCCGGCTGCATCACCCGAAGGTCACGACCCGGTCCACGGCTACTTGCGCCAACGCTCGGGCGCGGTTGTCGCCGTCGGCCATGGTCGGCCCGTCCGGTCTGAGTACGACCTCGACGAGCACGTTCGCGATTCGGGTCACCGTGATCTCGAAGATTCTGATGACCCCGTCCTCACCGCTTTCCACTCGGAGATCGAAGTAGGAGATCTCTTCACCGACACTGGAATCGGTGCCGACGTACTGAATCGTGGAGTATTCGTCGACAACTGGACATGCCTGAGCGTCCACGCTCAACCGGGCCAGGGCGTCGGCGGCCTCCTGGTCGGACCCGTACTGCAGGTCGGACTGGGTCAACACACCGTCCGAGATCACCCACGCCTTGGCAACGACCTCGTCCGGTCCGGAGTACTGCTCCCACGAGTTAACTGCACTGCACAGGCGGGGAAAGACCAACGTGGCGCCGTACGGAACCGTTCCCGGACCGCTCTC
>JBPCPI010000057.1:0-5089 GCA_050999295.1 Geodermatophilaceae bacterium
GACATCCCGATCTACATCACCGGGATGAGCTTCGGTGCGCTGTCCCTGGAAGCCAAGATGGCCCTGGCCAAGGGCGCGTCGATGGCCGGGACGGCGACCTGTTCGGGCGAGGGCGGCATGATCCCGCCGGAGCGCGACCTGTCCACCAAGTGGTATTACCAGGTCATTCAGAGCCGCTACGGGTTCAACCCGCACCACCTGATGCTGGCCGATGCCGTCGAGTTCTTCATTGGGCAGGGCTGCAAGGTCGGCCTCGGTGGGCACCTCATGGGGCAGAAGGTCACCGAGCAGGTGGCCGAGATGCGTTCCCTCCCAGCCGGTATCGACCAGCGCTCCCCCGCGCGCCATCCGGACTGGCTCGGCCCGGACGACCTCTCGCTGAAGATCCAGGAGATCCGCGAGGCAACCGACTACCAGGTGCCGATCCAACTCAAGCTCGGGGCTGCCCGGGTCTACGACGACGTACGGATGGCAGCCAAATGCGGGCCGGACATCATCTACTTGGACGGCGCCGAGGGCGGTACGGGAGCCGGTCCGCACATCGCCACCGAGGAGACCGGAATCCCGCTGATGGCCGCGATCCCCGAGGCCAGGCGGGCGCTGGAGGACGTGGGTCTTGCCGACGAGATCGACCTTGTCGTGGCCGGTGGCATTCGCAACGGCGGCGACATTGCCAAGGCGCTTGCCTTGGGCGCCAATGCGATCGCCATCGGGCACTCCGCGCTGATGGCCCTGAACTGCAACAAGGAACTGCCCGGGATCACCGATTACGAAGGCACCGTCGGCGTGCCGGCCGGATCCTGCTACCACTGCCACACCGGACGTTGCCCGGTCGGAATCACGACGCAGGACCCCGAACTGCGCAAGCGCCTGGAGGTCGACACGGCAGCCGAACGGGTCTACAACTTCCTGCACACGCTGACCCTCGAGGTGCAGATGCTGGCCCGGGCCTGCGGGAAGACCGACGTCCACAGCCTCGAGCCGGAGGATCTGTGTGCACTGACGACGGAGGCCGCGGCCATGGCCAAGGTGCCGTTGGCCGGGACGAAGTACATCCCTGGTGTGACCGAGGAGCGCACCCTCGCCGAGATCAAGGACCTGCTCGCCAAGCACGTGGCCAACGACGGGACCGGAGGGCCGCGCCATGGCTGATGACTACGACACATCAGGTCGCACGTTAACCACCAACAAGGGCATCGACACCGAGGAACTGACCGGGCGCACGTTCCCGTACCAGTTCGACCGCACCTTGGTCGAGGACATCGACCTCAACGACGCCACACCGGGTCAGGACATCAACTGGCTGGAGGACATCCACCTATTGCAGGAGGGCGGCATGAACGCGGTCTTCGACCGCTACACCAACGCCTTTCTCAAGATCCACTTCGACATCCCGGAGGGTCGGGAGGACGAGTTCGCCCGCAGGGTGCTGATCAAGCACCTTCAGGAGGGCAACTCCTACGGCATTTGGCTCAAGCACGAGCACGCAAAGTTCGCCCAGCCTGAGCTCGGCTCGTGGGTGGCCGGTCCGCAGACGGTGGGCGAGAACTGGAAGCCGACCCAGCTCGAGGGCTGGCAGCCACCCCTGCACTGACGCCCGTACTCCGGTTCTCGACCACACCATGACCACGGCAAGGAAGCCCGCCAGCTAAGAACGTTTCGCACCACTCCCCTGTTCGGTTCGGAGGCAGCGATGTCAGACCGCTCGCGTTCATCCACCCCCGCCCTGCAGGAGCGACCCGACGACCCCGGGATGCAGCGCTCGATCAGCTGGACGGGTGGCTTCTGGATCGCCAGTGGCGTCCCGGCACTCGTGCTGTTCTCCATCGGGTCGATCGCGGCCACGGTCGGCACGATCTCGCCGCTGATTTGGACGGTGTCGGTGCTCCTCGGGCTGATGCAGAGCTTCGTCTTCGCCGAGATCGCCGGCCTGTTCCCGCGCAAGTCAGGCGGCGCCTCGGTCTTCGGGGCAATGGCGTGGGCGCCGTACTCGAAGTTCGTCGCCCCCATCTCGGTCTGGTGCAACTGGTTGGCGTGGTCCCCGGTCCTCACGATCGGTTCGGGTCTGGCCGCCGGCTACCTGCTCACCGCACTCTTCCCGGCCGACGCCGCGATCAACACGTGGTCTGTTCAGTTAGCCGATCTCGGGTTCCTCAAGGATGGACTGGAGCTGCGGTTCAACGCCACGTTCCTGATCGCTGCCGGCTTCCTGCTCCTGGTTTTCGCGCTGCAGCACGGCGGGATCCTGCGCGCTGCACGAGTGCAGACCGTGATCGGCATCGCGGTCCTCGTCCCCCTGCTGATCGTCGGGGTGGTCCCCCTGGTGACCGGTGACGTGGCCTCGGCGAGCTTCACCCCGTTCGCCCCGCTCAGCGGCGGATGGGGCCTCGACGGGTTGACTCTGATCGCCGGCGGACTGTTCCTCGCCGCCTGGTCGGCCTACGCCTTCGAGACCTCGATCTGTTACACGTCGGAGTTCAAGAACCCGGCCAAGGACACCCCCAAGGCGATCTTTGCCGCGGGCCTGCTCTGCCTCGTCGCCTATACCCTGGTCCCGTTCACCTTCCAGGGCGCGCTCGGCGTGGAGCGGCTGGCCACCGATGGCATCGTCAACGGTGACGGCGTCGGCAGGGCCATGGCCGACATGGTCGGCGGCGGTGCGATCATCGGCAACCTGTTGATCGTCATGCTGATCCTGGCCCTGCTGCTCACGATCATGACCACCATGGCCGGCTCGTCCCGGACCCTATACCAAGGGTCGAAGGACGGCTGGCTGCCGCGCTATCTGGACCGCACCAACGACAACGGTGCACCCACCCGGGCGATGTGGACCGACCTGGCCTTCAACCTGGCCCTATTGCTGATGAGCGACTACATCTTCGTTCTCGCCTCCTCGACCGTCTGCTACATGATCTTCAACTTCCTCAACCTCAACGCGGGGTGGATCCACCGCAAGGACCGCGCCGACACCCCGCGACCCTGGCGTGCACCGACGGTGATGATCGCCGCCGGCGCCGTCCTCGCCTTCTTCAACGCGCTGCTGCTGGGCTGGGGCGCCAACGTCTGGGGGCCGGGCGCGCTGGCTACCGGGTTGGTCTTCGCCGCAATGATCATCCCGGTTTTCTGCTATCGCCACTACGTGCAGGACCGGGGAGTCTTTCCGGCCTCGATGTATGACACCGGGGACGAGCGGGACGGCATCGCCGTCGATGGAGGTACGAGACAAGCCGGCGCCGGACGCGCGGCGGTCACCTCCGGGCCTCCGATCAAGCGTGCCGGAATCCTGCCGTACCTGGCCCTGGCCGGCGGGGTGCTCGCCGTGCTGATCGGCCAGATCCTGTCTAACATGGCCGGCTGAGGACCCGACAGGTGGCTGACACCTACTCGCTCATTGGCCGAAGCCGACACTGACGTCGCACCGCTCCGATTGACATCGGCGAAGAACTTACCGATCCGCTTCAGCGGCGCCGCGAGCACGCGTCTGCCGGTTCACTCTGGTGGGACGCACGGATCGCCGATTTCGATGCCCAGCCGGCTGCCCAGGCGGATCAAGCCTTGGCGTCAGTCAATCGTCTTCGATGTAGCCGGTGGCGGGATCTACTATCTCCGCAAGGAACGCGCGGATGTTCTCCCGGTGCGCCTCCAAGGACTGATTCGGTGTCGGGCTCAGACCGAATCCGTAGCCATTGTTCGGCCCGCTCAGCCACGTGTACTCAGTACCGCCGTACTCATCAGGGCACAGGGCGAACAGCTCGCCGTCGACTTCGAGGGTGAACCGGAACGGCGTGACGCCCGGCTCGCTCTCAGTACCGCGGTACACGCCCGGAACGGCGAATGGGTCGGCATCACTGCCCCCTGGGTGGATTGCGTCCACGGAGCCATGGTTGGTGATCACGCTCACCTGAATCTCCCCAGACCTGCTCACTGAAATTCCCCATCCTGAGCGACCCGCCAACGTACATCCCACCAACGTCAGCGGGCCCCTTCGACGCTCGTGATCACCACATCACTCGAGCGCTCGAAGGAGCCCACCGCAATGCTCACATGGGAGAACGACGTGGAAGCAACAGCACTGCGTAACCAGGATTGGACGATCAGCGCGATCGCCCGGCATCTGGGGCATGACCGCAAGTCAATCCGGGACTATCTGGACGGGAAACGGGTCCCGGGCGTCCGGGCCAGTACGGTGAGCGACCCGTTTGAGGAGTTCGCCGAGTACGCCAGGGTCCGGCTGGTCGATGACCCACACGTGTGGGCCACGGCCTTGTTCGACGAGGTCGTCGCGCTCGGCTACACGGGTTCGTATCCGAGCTTCACCCGGGGCCTGCGGGCCCGGTCGCTGCGTCCGCACTGCGAACCGTGCCAGGCCTCGACGGGTCGTGACCACGCGATCATCGACCACCCGCCGGGGGCCGAGACCCAGTTCGACTGGCTCGAGCTGCCAGACCCGCCGCCCTCCTGGGGGTGCGGCACCATGGCGCATCTGTTCGTCGGCGCCCTGTCCCATTCCTCGAAGTGGCGAGCGGTGCTGGCCGAGTCCGAGGACCAGCCTCACCTGGTCGAGGCTCTCGATGGTGTCCTACGGCGTCTGGGTGGGTGCACCAAGGTGTGGCGGTTCGACCGGATGGCCACGGTGTGTCACCCGGCCTCGGGCAAGATCACCGCGACGTTCGGGCCCGTGGCCAAGTACTACGGGGTCGACGTCGCGATCTGTCCCTCGCGGCACGGCAACCGCAAGGGTGTGGTGGAGAAGGGCAACCACTCGCTGGCCCAACGCTGGTGGCGCACCCTGGGCGACGACGTCAGCGTTGCCCAGGCCCAGGTGAGTCTGGACGAGTTCTGTGTTCGGGTCGGCGACGCCCGACGACGCACCGTGGTCGGTGGGCGGACCACCGTCGGTGCGTTGGGCGCCACCGAGCCGTTGCGCACCCCACCGCAGCTGCCCTACCCGGTCTCGCTCAGCGTCGAGCGGGTCGTCTCGGCCCAGGCGTTGGTCGCGTTCGGTGGCAACTTCTACTCCATCGGTCCCGGCATGTCCGGAGCCACGGTCCAGGTCCGGCGCCGGCTGGGCGACCAGATGATCGAGATC
>JBPCPI010000126.1:0-4338 GCA_050999295.1 Geodermatophilaceae bacterium
CTGCGGACCTCGTCGTCTTCGACTCGCCCACCGACGTGGACGCGCTCCGCCTGGTCGCCCCTCGCTACCTCGTGCTTCGAGCAGGCAGGATCCTGGCCCGTACCGAGCCGGCCGTCACCACCGTGGCATGGCACGGCGACGCGCGGCCGGTCACCTTCCTGCGGCCTGAGGTTGCTCGTCCGGCAGCACCATGATCGCCGGGCGCTTGTCGCCGGCCACGGTGAACAGCACCGCGTAGATCAGCGCGCTGAGCACGAAGCCGACCACGAAGGTGATGTCACCCACCGATGGGACCTGCTCGGCAACCGGACAGACGTAGAGCGACTAGTTGGAGAACAGCAGGAAGGAGACCACCATGCCGCTGAGCATGGCAACCCAGCCGGCCAGCGGACTGTGCCGCAGGTCGCACAGGAAACCGTCGACCCGGATACCCCGACGTAGCACCATGTCGGCGAGGTAGACCCCCAGCCAGGGCGCGACCCAATAGGAGATGACCAGCAGGAAGCTGACGTACTTCTCGCCCGCGTCGGCCAGCCCGAAGTAGGCGAACAGCCCTCCGAGGACGCCGAACACCAGGGCCACGATGGCCCGCCGCAGCGTGAGGGGAAGCCGAATTCCCATCGCCAGGAACGACATCGTGCCGGAGTAGATGTTGATCACGTTGGCCGAGATTCCGCCGACCACGATGCACAGCAGTGTCACTCCGACCAGGACACTGGGCAGGGTGTCGGTGAACGCGATGGTCGGGTTGGCATCGAGCCCGCCCCCGGAGATCGTTA
Organism: Geodermatophilaceae bacterium; assembly: GCA_050999295.1. Lineage (GTDB taxonomy): Bacteria > Actinomycetota > Actinomycetes > Mycobacteriales > Geodermatophilaceae > JACCQS01. The sequence goes on from JBPCPI010000126.1 coordinate 780, forward strand.
CCGAGGCGGCTCCGACTATCGAGAGTCCGGCGACGGCCACGAAAACTCCCAGCCCGGCGAAGATCCCGGCCGAGCGACCGCTGCCCGGCTTCAGGTAGCGGGTGTAGTCGGTCGCGTACGGGTTCCAGCCGGCGGTGTACCCGAAGCAGGTTCCGACCGTGAGCAGGAAGCCGCCGATCCCACCCCCTCCAGGGGCGGCAGACGGGGAGGCTTTGGTCAGGATGATCACCGAGACGATCAAGAAGACGATCGCCAACAGCGGCAGTATGTAGCGCTCCCACGCTGAGATCAGGTTGTGCCCGAAGAACCCGATCACGACCATGACCGAAACGACGATGACCAGGCTGACGACGGCGGGCAGATCGGTGAGCGCGGTGAGCGCCAAGGCCCCACTCACGCTGTTGACCGCGAACCAGCCAACGCCCGCGGTGATGACGTTGAGGCCGGCCGGTAGCAGGTTGCCGAGGAAGCCGAAGGGCACCCGGCTCAGGATCATCTGGGGCACACCGAAGCCCGGCCCGCGGGCGGACAACACACCGTGACCAAGGGCCCCGAGGCCAGTGCCGACGACGATCGCCAAAATGGCCTGCCAGAACGTGAGGCCGAAGGCGGCAACGGACAGGACGCCCAGGAAGATGGTGGCGAACTCCAGGTTCGGCGACATCCAGGTCCACAGCAAGTGGATCGGACTGCCGTGCCGATCACCCAGGGGAACGAACTCCGCACCTCCCGGCTCGACCCGGACGACGCGGTCGCCGTACTCCCCCTCCCTGACCTCGGCGATGACCTCCAGCGGGGTCTCGGAATCGGAATGCTTGTGCGGATCGAGCGTGGTCATGGGCGGGCCCTTCTGCTCAGGCACATGCGGCCAGGAGTCCGGACACGGCGACCGTAGACCCGGCGTGCGCTCAGCGAAATGACCGGAGTGTTTCGGTCGTGTCACGCGCTGGGCAGGTCCACTAGTTCGGCGAGGCGGGCCCGGTGCTGGTCCGGGGCACCGAGGATTAGCTCGTCGGCCTTGGCTCGGCTGAGGTAGAGATGAGCCGGGTGCTCCCAGGTCATCCCGATCCCGCCATGTAGCTGGATCATCTCTTCGGCCGCGAAGACAGCCGTCTCCGAGCAGTACGACGCCGCAACGGCGACAACCGTGGCGATCTCGTCGCGGTCGGTCTCGGTCACCAGGACGTCGGCTGCTGCGATCGCCACGGCTCGGGCCAGTCCGATCCGTCGCCACACCTGCGCCACCCGATGCTTGAGCGCCTGGAAGGACCCGATCGGTCGGCCGAACTGATGGCGGTCCTTGAGGTAGGCGACCGTCATATCCAGGGACCACTGGGCCAGGCCCACTTGCTCGGCGGCGAGCATCGCGGCACCATTCACGAGCGCCGTGGCCACCGCCGCCAGCGCCGGATCGCCCTTGACGATCAGCCGCCCCGGGGCGGCGGCTAGCTCGAGGCAGCCCACTGGCCTGGTCAGATCCAACGGCGTGATCTGCGTGACGGCGGCTTCGGATTCATCCGGCAGCACGGCATAGAGGGCCGGCTCGCCTTCGTCCCAGGCGAGGACGATCACCTGATCCGCCGCGGCCAGGTCCACGACTGGAGTCACCGTGCCGGTCAACAACCCGCCGACCGCCTGCACCGTCGTGCTGAGGCTGGCTCCTGGAACCGTCGTAGCCGAAATCCCAAGGGTCGCAGTCGCATCGCCGGCTGCGAGTTGCCCCAACAACCCCGCGGCAACCGGCTCGGAACGTACGGCGACCAACGCCGCGGTTGCCAGCACCGCGCTGCCGAGGAAGGGCACCGGCGCCACAAAGGCACCGAGCTGCTCGCACACCACCGCCAGGTCCCGGGTGTCGCCACCCGAACCGCCGAACTCCTCCGGGACCAGCAGGGTCGTGACGCCGAGATCGCCGAGCCGTCCCCACAGGCGGATGTCGTAGGGCTCATCGGATTCCGTACGCGCCAGAACTGACGGCCAAGGCGTGTGGTCGGTCAGCAGGTCCCGTACCGCCGTGCGCAAAGCTTCCTGGTCCTCGGTCATCACCAACGTGGTCATCTCGGCAGTTCTTTCCACGGCAGGCCGGCGTCCGTGCGCGGCTCTCGCGGCAGGCCGAGCACGCGCTCGGCGATCACGTTCAGCAGGATCTCCGACGTACCGCCCTCGATGGAGTTGCCCTTGGATCGCAGGTAACGGTGCGACGCGCCTCCGGCCAGCCAGTTGGATTCGGTCGGCCGGCGCAATGACCAGTCCTCGTGGCGCAGGCCCTCGGCCGCGAGTATCTCCAGCTCCAAGGCGGCGCTGTCCTGGTTGAGGGCCGCGTAGGTCACCTTGGAGCCCGAGCCGTCCGGGCCCGGCCGGCCGGCCAGCAACTGTTGACGCTGGCGCTCACTGGACAAGCGGTAGGCCTCGGCCTCGACCCAGATCCGCATCAGTCGGTCGTGCAGGGCCGGACGCCGCAACTCAGGACGCTCCCGCCAGAGTGCGGCCAGCAAACCGACCATCCCGGACTCCCGGGCGGCGCCACCTCCGATGGCCATCCGCTCGTTCATCAGCGTGGCCTGCGCCACCACCCAACCGTTGCCCTCGTCACCGAGGCGGGCGGAGTCGGGGATTCGCACGTCGGTGAGGAAGACCTCGTTGAACTCCGCCTCGCCGGTGATCTGGCGCAGCGGCCGCACCTCGACACCGGGTGCGGCCATGTCGGCGACGAAGTACGTCAGCCCGCGATGCTTGGGGGCGTCCGGGTCGGTGCGCGCCAGCAGGATCGCCCATTTGGCGACGTGCGCGAATGAGGTCCAGACCTTCTGCCCGCTGACGATCCAGTCGTCCCCGTCGCGAACGGCCCGGGTGGCCACTGCGGCGAGGTCCGAGCCGGCTCCGGGTTCGGAGAACAGTTGGCACCAGATGTCCTCACCGGTGAAGATCGGGCGCAACAACCTCGCCCGCTGCTCCTCGGTCCCGAACTCCAGGATCGTCGGCGCCGCCATCCCGTAGCCGATCACGTTGTCGGCCTGCGCGGTCGGCGGTGCCCCGAGCCGGGCGAACTCCTCCTCGATCGCGATCTGTTCGGTGCGTGGCCGACCGAGACCGCCGTACCCTTCCGGGAAATGCACCCAGGCCAGACCCGCGTCGAACCTGGCCCGCAAGAAGCTCGTACGGTCAGCGGTGCCGTGCTCGGCGAACAGTTCGGCGATCCGGCCGGATAGATCAGCGTTGGCCATCGAGCATCCCTTCATCGACGCAACGCCACCGTACGACAGGTCCTTCCGCCGTATGCGTGACAGATCCACGGGCGGCAAGTTCGAGCAGGTGCACGGGCCACCCTGCTCGCACGTTATGCGCATAACGTGCGGATTCGCCGGCCGATTCCGGGACGTCATCCGCATAACGTGCAGGGATCGGGCGCGGGTTATCGGCGAGAGACTTCTAAACACAGGTAATCGAGGTGGCTGCGGTGCGTCCGAAGACGGTCGCACTGCTGGCCGCCGTCGCCACTGTCGCCGTGGCCCTGAACCTCCGTCCGGCGGTCGTCGCGGTGTCGCCGTTGTTGGACACC
>JBPCPI010000150.1:0-17377 GCA_050999295.1 Geodermatophilaceae bacterium
CCCCCGCGTGGGCGCAGGTCCAGGTCGTGCTGCCGGCGAACCTGCTCACCGGCGCCGGCCCCGAACCCGCCGAACTGATCGGCTACGGCCCCATCCCAGCCAGCATGGCCTACCGGATCGCCGCCGACGCCAGCTGGCAGCGGCTGCTCACCGACCCCGCCACCGGGGCGCTGACCGACGTCGGCCGCAGGCACTACACCCCGCCCGCCCCGCTGGCCGAGTTCGGGATCACCCGCGACCGGCGCTGCCGCTTCCCCGGCTGCCGACAACCCCGCATCGACCTCGACCACCCGATCCCCTACCCGCCGGGCCCACCGCCGACTACAACCTCGCCGGCCTCTGCCGACACCACCACCGACTCAAACAACACCCCCGATGGCGGGCCAAACTCGACCCCGACGCCCGGATGACCTGGACCACCCCCACCGGACACACCCACACCACCCACCCACCCCAACCCGTCGAACCCGCCCAACCGGCGACAGAGCCTGATCCACCGTTCTGATCCGAATCGGGTCGAGTTCTTAGCGTCCGGGCTCGATCCTGAACCCGACCTCCACACTCGCGCTGAGTTGGATGAGGGCCGAACCGAGATCGATCACGGGTTCGGCTTCGGTGTCGGACTCGGCTACGAAGGCCAGGGCTCTGGCCAGGTCAGGTGGCTCGGGACGCAGGCCCGGTTCGCGGACGAAGACGACGCTGCCGACAGCGAGCCCGAGACCCTCGGCATATTGCTCGGCGCGCTCCCGGGCGTCGCGAGCGGCGGCCTGCCTGGTGCGTCCGTGTACCGGGTTGTCGTCGGCGAGTTCCCATTCCGGGCCGTTCACCTCTACGCCGGCGGCGTCGTAGAGCACCCTGATCAGCGCACCGGCCCGTCCCATGTCGGCGACCGTGATCCGAATGCCCCGCTCACCGATCTGTCCGTCGACGACGTTGGCGCCGGACGGGGCATGCCAGTAGGTGTTCGGTCGGATCGAGAAGTGCTCGGTGCGACGGGAGGTGACCACCGCGCTGAAGTCGTCCAGCACTGCGTCCACAGCTGAGGTCAGCTCGGCCAATGCGCGCTCGGCATCGGCCGCGGTGGGCTGCTTGACCCTGGCTGTGATCGTCAGCGTGGCCCGATCGGCGCTGATTCTGGACACCGCCGTGCCCCGTACGACGATCAGATCATCCATCCGGACAGTCTTTCCCATGCGGGCCGATTTTCCGCGGACCGGTACCCTGGGCCGCAGTTCGCCCCACCGACGAAAGTATGAGGTTGCAAGCATGGGTTCGGTCATCAAGAAGCGCCGCAAGCGCATGGCCAAGAAGAAGCATCGCAAGTTGCTCAAAAAGACCCGCGTACAGCGCCGGAACAAGAAGTAGCCCCGGGCCCCGCGAGCTCCAGCATGGCGCCGAGGGTCGTGCTCGTCACCGGAGTGAGTCGCTATCTCGGTGGCCAACTGGCCGCGGTTCTGGCCGCCGACCCGACCATCGAACGGGTGATCGGAGTTGATTCCGTTCCGCCTTCACCGGAATTGCTGCTCTCGTTGAGCCGGACGGAGTTCGTACGGGCCGACATCCGCAATCCGCTGATCGCGAAAGTGCTCACCTCAGCCGCGGTGGACACGGTGGTGCACATGAACATCGGCACCGCGCCAGGTAGGGCCGGCGGGCGGACGTCGATGAAGGAACTCAATGTCATCGGAACCATGCAGCTGCTCGCCGCTTGTCAGAAGGCGCAGACGCTGCGCCGCCTGGTGGTGAAGTCAACGACCACGGTGTACGGCTCGAGTTCCCGGGACCCGGCACTGTTCACCGAGGACACCGATGCCCGGGCAGTGCCGTCGTCGGGCTATGCCAAGGACTCGGTGGAGATCGAGGGGTACGTCCGCGGATTCGTGCGCCGTCGCCCCGAGGTGTCGGTTGCCGTGCTGCGCTTCACGAACTTCATCGGCCGGCACATCGACTCGATGCTGACCAGATACTTCTCGATGCCTTTCGTGCCAACGGTTCTCGGTTTCGACGCCCGCGTGCAGATGCTGCACGAGCAGGACGCGCTGGAGGTCCTCCGACTGGCTACGATCGGCGACTACAACGGAACGGTGAACGTCGGTGGAGAAGGGGTGCTGCTTCTGTCCCAAGCGATTCGGCGAGCCGGGCGAATTCCGGTCTCGGTACCGGCCCCGTTGGTGGGACTCCTCGGTGGTGTCCTGCGTCAGGCCGGGGTGGCCGATTTCTCGCCAGAGCAGCTGCGGTTCCTCAACTTCGGGCGGGTCGTGGACACCACCCGCCTGGTCGAGGACTTCGGGTATCGGCCCATTTACACCACCGCTGAGGCCTTCGCCGACTTCTGCTCCAGTCACCCTCCGGTGATCGAGCCGTCCCGGATCCGCGGGCTCGAACGGCGACTGCTGCGGGCCGCGACGCTCAACCGAATCCAGGAGCCGGTCGATGCCTGAGGCCCGCGTGATCCCGATTGCCCGAACGAATACCGCCCGACCCCGTGTCCAGCCGGCCACCCCGCCGCCGGCTGCGCCGTCGCCGCCGGTGCCGACGCCGCCGGCTGCCGAGACAGTGTCCGAGAGCCAGGGCTGGGACGAGCGGGTCGCCCAGGGTCTGGCATTCCTGCGCCGCCGGCTGACCGGAGACTACGAGGTCGACGAGTTCGGCTTCGACGAGGACTTCACCGATCACGTCTATCTCCCCGCGCTGCGCCCGCTCTACCGGTCCTGGTTCCGGATCGAGACGCTCGGTTTGGCCAACATCCCCGATACTGGTGGTGCCTTGGTCGTGGCCAACCACTCGGGCACCGTTCCGATGGACGGGCTGATGACAGCACTGGCCGTGCACGACGACCACCCGGCCAGGCGGCGACTGCGGCTGCTGGGTGCGGATCTGGTCTTCAAACTGCCCCTCGTCGGATCGATTGCTCGCAAGACCGGAAACACGTTGGCCTGCAACCCCGATGCTGAGCGACTCCTTGGCGCGGGAGAGCTCGTCGGTGTCTACCCCGAGGGCTTCAAGGGTGTCGGCAAGTCCTTCTCCGACCGGTACAAGCTGCAACGCTTCGGGCGCGGCGGATTCGTCAGCGCGGCCATCCGGACCGGTGTGCCGATCATCCCGTGTTCGATCGTCGGCGCCGAGGAGATCTATCCGATGATCGGCAACCTGAAGTCGCTCGCCCGGATCCTCGGCGTGCCCTACTTCCCGATCACGCCGACGTTCCCGCTGCTGGGCCCGCTCGGGCTGGTGCCGTTACCGGCCAAGTGGCTGATCGAGTTCGGTGAGGCCATCCCGACCGCACACCTCGGTGCGGGCGCGGCCGATGACCCCATGCTCGTCTTCAACCTCACCGACCAGGTGCGCGAGACGATCCAGCAGTCGCTCTACGGCCTGCTGATGCAGCGCCGCTCGGTCTTCTCCTAGTCGCGACTGTGCGGTTTGGCAGCTCAGAGCCGATAGCGCCGGCGTACGGCGATGGCTCCGGCCACCGCGCCGCCGACCATCCCCATGCCCAACGCCGTCGGTAGGCCGACCCTGGCCGCCTTGCGCCCGGTTCGGAAATCCCGGATCTCCCAGCCGCGGGCCCGGGCGATCGCCCTGAGCTCACTGTCCGGGTTGACTGCGACCGGCCGCCCGACCACGGACAGCATCGGTACGTCATTGGCCGAATCGCTGTAGGCAGCGCACCGCTGCAGATCTAGGCCCTCACGCTCGGCGAGGGCGCGGACCGCCACCGCCTTGGCCTCACCGTGCATGGGCTCACCGACGAGGCGACCGGTGTAGATCCCGTCCTCGATCTCGGACACCGTGCCCAACGCGCCGGTCAGCCCCAGCCGCGCGGAGATCAGTGCGGCGAGTTCGATCGGCGTCGCGGTGATCAGCCACACTCGCTGACCGCCGTCGAGGTGAAGCTGGGCAAGGGCCCGCGTGCCGGTCCAGATCCGGTCGGCCATCGACTCCTCGTAGATCTCCTCGCCGGCTTCGACGATCTCGGCAACCGTGCGGCCAGCCACGAAGGCCAGCGCATTGTCCCGGATGGCGACGACGTCGTCGGGATTCTCGGTGCCGGCGATCCGGAACTTCGCCTGCTGCCAGATGAAGGAGGCCACGTCGCGGGTGGTGAAGTAGTTTCGCGCGGCGAGGCCCTTGGCGAAGTAGTACAACGAGGCGCCCATGATCATCGTGTTGTCGACGTCGAAGAAGGCGGCGGCGGTCGGATCCGGTGGTACGTCGAGCGCGGCCTCGACCTCGGCCGCCGCAGCAGCGGCGTAGCCCGCCAGTTCGGCGCGCTCCTCGCCGGTGTCTCGCCGGCGAACCCGAAGTCGTGGCATCGCCCTGAGCCTAGCCAGGCAGCAGAACCTGCAAGCCGCTAATCCTTACCCCAGCCAGCGAGGTGGCGGCTTCGCCCGGCCGCCCAACTCAGCCAGGCAGCGCGATGCAGACGCCGCCGATCCAGATCCCGGGAATCGGGATCCCCAGGAAGCCGATCAGCACACACGGCTCACCCTCGTTCGGGTCCGGCGGCGGGTCCGGCGGCGGGGGAGGAGGAGGCGGCGGCGGGGGTGGCGGCGGCGGGTTCGGCGGGATCACCGGCGGTTCGGGCTGAGGCGGGCTCGGGTTCGGATCCGGGTCGGGCTCGGGAGCCGGATTGGGGTCGGGAGCCGGATTGGGGTCGGGATTTGGCGGCACCGGCGGAATGCTCGGGTCAGACCGGTCGGCGGGATCCGATGACCGGTCCGCGGTGGTCGTAGTGGCCGGATCCGAGCTGCTGGACGGGGCTGCAGTCCCGTAGTCGGACCCCTCGGTCGCACCCGAGGCCGACGGTGAGCCGTTCTCAGTGCGGGGCAACGGGCCGAGCTCGTCGGAGTCGGTCAGATTCTCGGGGCAGTCGCAGTTGATGGCCCGAGCGAGGATCTCGAGGCGTTGGACGACGCGCCGCAGGAGATCCTGTGATTCCTCGGCGCGGTCCAGGACCGGCTGGGCCATCTGCCTGGTCAGGTCGTCCAAGACGGCGAACTGCTCGATTCCCCACTTGCCGATGAATTGCAGCGTCGGCAGGCTGCCGAGGTGCACGGCTGCGGTGGTCAGCGAACGCGTGCCTTGGGTGGTCTGCCGATCCATGGTCTCCATCGTGGCGACCAGAAGCTCGGACACGTCACCGCTGTCGGTGGCCTGGAGGCCAGATCCGGCGGCGTTGACGGACGCCGGTGCGTCCAGCAAGGCGTCGATCTCATCGAGCCGGGTGCCGGCGTAGCCGAGCAGGACCCGCCCTTCGTCCTGGTCGTTTCCGACCAGGACCAGGCGAGCCTGCTCGGCACCGCGTTTGAACGCGTAGAGGGTGTCGCCTGGTATCGCGCTCTGCGCGAGCAGGGTCAGGACTCCCAGGGTAGCAACGATGACACTCAGTCCGGCCAGAGCGGCGGTCAGGCGTCCACTGGACTGTGCGTGGCGGATTCGGGCCAGCACCGGTGACCACACGCTGACCCGCTCGGTGCCTACCTCGGAGTCGAATGCGGGGTCCCGCCCCGCCTCGGGGGCGTCGGCAAGCTCCTTGCTGCGGACGGCCGCCATGGCGACAAGACGCTGGCGCTGGCGCCACCGAGTCTGTTCGCTCGGCTCCACGTCGAAGTCCATCGCACGCATGGCGGAAACCAGGGCGAGGAGTTCCCCGGTCCCGCCCGCGGGTGCCGGGGGGTACCCGGCTTCTTCGTTGAGTCCGGCATTCCCGAGGTGAGCCGGAGCCGAGGCGTCGATGAGATCCGCGAAGCGATCCGCGTCAGAACTCGGCATTCAACCCACCCTCCCCCATCGCTCGATACCGACCATGCCGCCGCGGGACCGTTCTCGAGGATGTGCTGGCACGATGATCGAAGCCAGTCTGGCTGCCCAACGACGCGGCACGGGCGATCGTTACGGGGTACCGGCTAGTAACAACGTGCACGTCTGCGGTCATCGCAGTCCCGCCGGCAGGATCTTCCCGAGCCGTCTGACAGCACGATGCTGCAGTGCCTTGATCGCCCCCTCGTTGCGCTCCATCGCCAAGGCGGTCTCACTGACCGACAGGCCTTGCAAAAAACGAAGAACGATGCACTCCTGTTGTTCGGGGCTCAGCCGCTTGATGCAGCTGAGCAGCACAGCATGGGTCAGGCCAGCCAGCACGGCGTCCTCCGGACCGTCGGTGGCCCGGTCCGCGTCGCGCATGTCGGCGGCGGTGACCTCCAGCTTGAACCGGCTGGACTTGACGTGATCACGAACGATGTTGCGGGCGATCGTGATCAGCCAGGCGCCGACGTCCCGACCCTGAAAGGTAACGCTGTCGATGCGGCGTAGTGCCCGGGTGAACGTCTCGCTGGCGAAGTCCTCGGCGAGATGTTTGTCGTACACCCGGAAGTAGACGTACCGGTAGACCATGTCGAGGTACTCGTCATAGATCAGACCGAAGGCTTCGGAGTCCCCGTCCTGCACCCGTTGGGCAACGGACCAGACCAATCCGGGCTCCTCGTGCCGGCCGTCCGCGCCGAGCGGCTCGTCCCCCTCGTGGACCGCCGGGAACTGGGTAGTCGCGAAGATATCCTCGGTCGCCACGTCGCTGTCCCAGTCAGCCGGCACAGAACCAGATGCGGAACGGACGTGCACCGACTTCGACGCGGTCAACCAAGCACCTCCGACAGCTGGGGAAGGGGCCATTGTGGTGCCTTCCCTCGTCAACGGCCAACTTCCAAACGTGCACACCGGGATAGCCCCTGATCACGTCCGGCCTTCCCCCATGTAGAAACTACTCACAGTCCGGGTAAGACACTACTCACACTCTGTGTAGGAAGATACTCACACATTGTGACTAGGCGAAAGGCTGCCCTCTCGGCGCTGCCGCGGTGGCGACATCGGCGATCCAGGACGGAGAACAATGGTGCCCGGTCTCCGGCACAATGTTGCCGATCTCGTGCGGGAGGCCGCTCGGCGCGATCCCAGACATCCCGCCTTGGTGGTGGTGGTGGTGGTGCCGGGGGATCCAGCTGAGGTTGCCGAGCAGACCGCCGTACTGACCTGGGCCGAACTGGATGCTCAGGTGGACGCCGTCGCCAGCGGCCTGATCCGCCGCGGGCTGCGCCCAGGGGACCGGATCGGGGTTCGAATGGCGAACACGTTGAGCTTCCCGGTCGCCTACTTCGCGATCCTGCGCGCGGGCCTGGTCGTCGTACCGGTCAACCCGGCCTACACCGCGCGGGAGATGGGTCACCTGCTCACCGACTCCGGCGCACGGCTGGTCCTCAGCGCGCGCGAACTCCCCCCGCCGGTTGGCCTGGACGCCTTCCCCATCGACGTGGAGGTTCTCTACGACCTGCCCAACGACGACGAGTCGGCGGATAGCGAATTGGACTCCGTCGGCGGCGACGAGGACCTCGCCGTCCTGATGTACACCAGCGGTACCACCGGAGCGCCCAAGGGCGCGATGCTCCCGCATCGGGCTCTGCTGGCTAATCTCGACCAGTGTGCGGCGCTTGACCCAGTGCCGATGACCGAGGACGACGTCGTACTCCTGGCCCTTCCGCTGTTCCACATCTACGGACTCAACGCCGCGCTCGGGATGATCGCCCGAACCGGGGCGACCGGCGTCCTGATGGAGCGCTTCGACGTCGAGGCCAGCCTGAGGCTGATGGCCGAGCACCAGGTGACCAACGTCCCTGGTGCACCGCCGATGTATCTCGCCTGGCTCGCCCGGGGGGACCGCGAGCAACTCGCCCGCGGGTTCGCAGCGGTGCGCCTGGCGACCTCAGGTGCTGCCCCGCTACCCGGCGACGCTCTGGAATCGATGCGCACCGAGTTCGGGGTCGACGTCTACGAGGGGTACGGCCTGACCGAGACCGCCCCGGTGCTCACCTCCAACCTGGTCACCAGGCGGATCAAGGCCGGTTCGATCGGCCAGGCAATCCCCGGAGTCGAGCTCCGGCTGCTCGAGGACGGCGATTCGCAGGTTGCGGGCTTCGATCCCGACGATCCCTTCGACGACCCGGGGGAGGAAGGCACCGGAGAGATCCTGGTTCGCGGTCCCAACGTCTTCGTCGGCTACTGGCCCGACGCCTCGGGCGGCCCTGACGTCGAGGGCTGGTTCTCGACCGGTGACGTCGCCTATCGCGATGCCGACGGCGATCTGCATCTCGTCGACCGACGTCGTGACCTGATCCTGGTCAGTGGCTTCAACGTCTATCCACGAGAGGTGGAACTCGTCCTGGCTGGCCATCCCCAGATCGAGGAGGCGGCTGTCCTCGGGGTCGAGAATCCGGTCACCGGGGAGGGCGTACGGGCCATCGTGGTCCTGTCCGCCGCCGGCGACCTGACCCAGGACGAGGTACTGCAGCACGCCGCCACCCAGCTCGCCCGATTCAAGTGCCCGACGTCCGTGGAGTTCGTGGACGAGTTACCGCATTCGGTCACCGGAAAGGTCAGCAAGGCACGGCTGCGCGAACTCGGCTTCGCCGACCTCCGCCCAGAGCCGGCCTGAGCGCCGGTGCGGTCGAAGTGACGCCGGCCCCCCGCGTACGGCTCTACACCCGTACCCACTGTCACCTGTGCGACGTGGTGCGAGCCGATCTCAACCGGATCTGCGGGGACCTGGCCGTCGCATTCGACGAGGTCGACGTCGACACGGACCCGGCCCTGACAGCCGAGTACGGCGACCGCGTGCCGGTCATCGTGGTGGACGGCCGGGAGCACGGCTGCTTCCAGGTCGAGGAACCCCGCCTGCGCGCCGCCCTTCGCTGAACGCCGGCGGAAGCGTTGCTGGACTTTGTTCCTGCGTTCACAAGCGGTTACCGTTGGGGCTCATCCCGCCGTTAGCACAGGAGTTTTCGTGAATGAGCGTCGGCCACGGGAGATTCCTGAGGCCACCGTGGCCCGTCTGGCCGTGTACCTGCGGGTCCTCACCGGCCTCGTGGATGCCAGCACGGTCACCGTCTCCTCGGAGGAACTCGCGGCCATTGCCGGGGTAAATTCCGCGAAGCTGCGCAAGGACCTGTCCTACCTCGGCTCGATTGGCACCCGCGGCGTCGGGTACGACGTCACCGTGCTGCGGGAGCGGATCGCGACCTCGCTGGGTCTCTCGGTTCGACGGACCTGCGTTCTGGTCGGCGTCGGAAATCTTGGGCACGCGTTGGCCGGTTACGCCGGGTTCTCCTCGCGTGGATTCACCTTCGTCGGGTACTTCGACGCCGACCCCGGTCGGGTGGGTGAACCGATCGCTGACCGGACGATCAGCGACATCTCCGAACTCGAGTCCGTCGTGCAAGAGAACGGGGTCTCGATCGGGGTCATCGCGACCCCGGCCGATGCTGCCCAGACGGTCTGCGACCGACTCGTGGATGCCGGCGTGACCAGCATCCTCAACTTCGCGCCCTCGGTGCTCTCCGTTCCGGACAATGTCGACGTACGAAAGGTCGACCTCGCCGCCGAGTTGCAGATCCTGTCCTTCCACGAACACCGCAAGAGCCGTGGTCTGGATGACGGACTCGTGGAATCGGTGGGTTAGCCGTGTCCCTGTTGGTCGTCGGGATCTCGCACCGCAGTGCTCCATTGCACATCGTCGAACGGGCCAGTGTCCCCCCCGAGTGCACCGCCGGTCTGCTCCGTGCGGTACAGGCGGCCGAGCCGGTCAGCGAAGCGCTGCTGCTGTCCACCTGCAACCGGGTCGAGGTCTACGCCGAGGTCAACCGGTTCCACGCCGCAGTGACCGAGATCGGCCGGCTGCTGGCCGAGCAGGTCGGCGTCGACCTGGCCGAGCTCGCCGACCACCTATACGTCCACTACGACGAGCCCGCCGTGGCCCACCTGTTCGGGGTTGCCGCCGGCTTGGACTCCATGGTCGTCGGCGAGACCCAGGTCCTCGGCCAGGTGCGGGCGGCCTACGGACTGGCCCAGGCCGAGGGCACCATCGGGCGCCGGTTGCACGCCGTGGTCCAGCGAGCGCTGCGCGCCGGTCGGCGGGTCCAGGCCGAGACCGGGATCTCGCTGGCCGGTGCCTCACTGGTGAGCGTCGCCCTGAACGAGGCCGAGGTCCTGCTGAGCCCGCTATCGCGGGCCCGCACGGTGGTCGTGGGTGCCGGTGCGATGGGCGCGTTGGCTGGCGCCAGTCTGCGCCGTCGCGGGGTCCGGGCGATCACCATGACCAGCCGGACCCGACAGCACGCCGCGAGGCTCGCGGCCAGTCTCGACGCCGACTGCGCTGACATCCACAGCCTGGCCGCGGAAGTCGCCGCTGCCGATCTGGTCGTCACCTGTACCGGAGCGGCCGGCATCGTCCTGGACACCCCCCTGGTGGCCGCCGCACTGGCTTCTCGGGCAGGCCGTCGGCTGGTCATCGTCGACCTGGCGCTGCCTCGCGATGTGGCGCTGGGTGTCAGCCAGCTCGACGGCGTGGACGTGCTCGACCTCGCGCGGCTCAAGTCGCTGGCCCCTCTCGAGCCCGATGACCGTGACCTGTCCGACGCGCAGATGATCGTGACCGCCGAGGTGGCCGGGCTGCTCGCCGAACAGCGCGCCGACGAGGTCGCACCGCTGATCTCGGCGCTGCGCGGCCGGGCCCAGGAGGTCGTCGAGAGCGAACTGCGGCGGGTCGCCGGGCGACTGCCAGACCTCGACCCCACCCAACTCGATGCAGTAGAGAACGCCCTGCGCCGGGTCGCGGACAAACTGCTGCACCAGCCGACGGTCCGAATGAAGGAACTCGTCGCCGGGCCGGCCGGTGCCTCCTACACGCCGGTCCTGCGGGCGCTGCTCGGTTTGGACGCCGACGCGATCGACCTCGCGGAAGCCCTTTCGGTGGACGCGTCGCTGCCCGACCCCGACCGACCTGAGTCGCTGTCGGCGATCCTCCAGGACTATCGCCCATGAGCGCTCATGGGTAAGGACCCGACGGCCGCCCTGCGGCTGGGGACCCGGCCGAGCCGGCTGGCCAAGGCCCAGGCGAGTCTGGTTGCCGATTCGATCCGCGCCACTACCGGTCGCGAGGTCACCCTGGTCGAGATCAGTACGCCTGGCGACACGAGCAGCGCACCGATCACCGAACTGACCACCGTGGGTGTGTTCGTCTCGAGCCTTCGGGCGGCGCTGCTGCGCGGCGAGATCGATGTCGCGGTGCACTCGTACAAGGATCTGCCGACCGCACCCCATCCGGGCCTCACCATCGCCGCCGTACCTCCCCGTGAGGACCCACGTGACGTCCTGGTGGCCAGAGCCGGACGGAACCTGCTCGAACTGCGGCCGGGCTCCCGGGTGGGGACCGGATCGCCGCGCCGTACGGCCCAGCTCAACGCCCTTCAGCTCGGTTTGGACGTGGTCGGCATCCGCGGCAACGTCGACACCCGACTGGCCAAGGTGGCAGCAGGAGAGTTCGATGCGGTCGTCGTGGCTCGGGCGGGCTTGGCCCGGCTCGGCCGACTCGACGAGGTGAGCGAGACCCTCGATCCCATCCAGATCCTGCCCGCGCCCGCACAGGGCGCGCTGGCAGTCGAATGCCCAGCCGATGACGCCGACGTCCTGGGCGTGTTGGCCGCACTCGACGACCCCGGCTCGCACGCCACGGTGCTGGCCGAACGGGCCCTGCTCGCCGCACTGGAAGCCGGCTGCACCGCCCCGGTCGGTGCGTTGTGCGATCTCGCCGAAGGCGAAGCAGGACCGGAGTTGTTCCTTCGCGCCAATGTCACAGCGATCAACGGCAGCGCCGCCGTTCGGTCCTCGGCCTCCCGATCACCCGATCAGGCAGTCGAACTCGGTCGCCTGCTGGCAGCCGAATTGCTCGACCTCGGTGCCGGGGAACTCCTCGGCACCGAGCTACTGGAACCGTCTCGGAGCCGACCACGGCTCGGGGGGAACACGGGGGGCGCTGCCCCCCGTGCGTCAGGAATGAGGAACAGGTAATGAAACGCGGGCACAAGTTCACCGGCCGCATCGTGATCGTCGGGGCCGGCCCCGGAGATGCCGATCTACTCACCGCGCGGGCGAGCGCCGGGCTGAGTTCGGCCGACACGGTCCTGCACGACGCGGACGTCAGCACAGCCGTGCTCCAGCGACTGGCGCAGGTGCGACCAGATCTCGAGGTGCACCCTGCCGTGGGTGACCCGGCCGAGGTCGCGAAGACGGCGATCACTGTGGCCAAGGGGGGCCAGACCGTGGCGAGGTTGGTCGCCGGTGACCCGTTCACCAACGATGCTGTGGTCAAGGAGATCCTCGCTATCGCCCGTACGGTCGTGCCCTACGACGTGATCCCGGGAGTCGCGATCTCGACGGCCATACCCGCCTATGCCGGCGTACCGCTCGGTTCCACGCACACCGCTGCAGACGTACGTACCGGAATCTCGGTGGCGGGGCTGGCGGTTGCTCCGATGCCGTTGGTGCTGCAGGCCACCGGCGAGATCGTCGCCGACACGGCGCGCGAGCTGGTGGAGGCGGGCCTGTCCGGATCCACCCCGGCGTGTGTCACCGTCGACGGGTCGTTGTCCAGCCAGTTCAGCCAGGTCGGCTCACTCGACGAGCTTGCCGCCGGGGCGTGGCCGAGCAGCCGGAACGGACCGGTCGTCGTCACCGTCGGGGCGGAGGTGGACAAGCGGGCCCGACTGTCCTGGTGGGAGAGCCGGCCGCTGTTCGGCTGGCGGGTGCTCGTCCCACGCACCCGTGAGCAGGCCGGCGACATGAGCGAGCGGCTGTGCTCCTACGGTGCGGTGCCGGTGGAGGTTCCGACGATCGCCGTCGAGCCGCCGCGTACGCCGGCCCAGATGGATCGCGCGATCCGCGGCCTGGTCACCGGACGGTACGGCTGGATCGTGTTCACCTCCGTCAACGCGGTGCGCGCCGTACGGGAGAAGTTCGCGGAGCTGGGGCTGGACGCTCGCGCCTTCGCCGGAGTCAAGGTCGCCTGCGTGGGAGAGATGACTGCCGAGGCGGTCCGGGACTTCGGGATCACTCCGGAACTGTTGCCCTCCGGTGACCAGTCCAGTCTTGGTCTGCTCGCGGACTTCCCGCCCTACGACGATGTCCTCGATCCGCTCGACCGGGTTCTGTTGCCCCGAGCTGACATCGCCACCGAGACCCTCACCGCCGGCCTGCAGGAGCGCGGCTGGGAGGTCGACGACGTGACGGCCTACCGGACCGTACGTGCCGCCCCTCCGCCGGCGGCGATCCGCGAAGCCATCAAGGGCGGCGGGTTCGACGCGGTGTGCTTCACCTCGTCGTCGACTGTGCGCAACCTGGTCGGTATCGCCGGTAAGCCCAACAGCCGGACTGTCGTGGCCTGCATCGGTCCGCAAACTGCTGCCACCGCAACCGAGTTCGGGCTGCGAGTCGACGTACGGCCAGAGACTGCCGGTGTCCTGCAGTTGGTTGACGCGCTGGCCGAACACGCGCTGGCCGAACGGGAGAACGGTGGCAGTGGCGACGGCCGCGGCAAGGACATCGCTCCGCCGCCGCGCACCCGGAGCCGGTCTGCCCCAAGAGGCTGAGGAAAGGGGATCGATCCGTGACTCGACTCCCGCGCGAAGCGCACGCTGACCCAGCGCGTTTCCCGGTGGTACGAGGGCGCCGGCTGCGCGGCACGGCAGCGCTTCGGCGGCTGGTCGGCCAGACCCGGCTCGCCCCGGCGGATCTGATCCTCCCGCTGTTCGTCAAGCAGGGCATCGACGAGGCCGCTCCGGTCGCGTCGATGCCGGGGGTGTCCCAGCACTCGCTGGACTCGCTGCGCAAGGCAGCCAACGAAGCGGTGGAGTCCGGGGTCGGGGGGCTGTTGTTGTTCGGCATTCCCTCGGCGAAGGACGGGTCCGGATCGCAGGCTGACGCCGAGCAAGGAATCGTCAACCTGGCGCTGCGCGCACTGCGGTCAGATCTCGGCGATTCGACGGTGTTGATCGCCGACCTGTGCCTGTGCGAGTACACCGAGCACGGGCACTGTGGGGTGCTGCGCCCGGACGGCGTCGTCGACAACGACGCCACCCTGCGGCGCTACGCTGCAGTAGCCCTCGCGCAGGCCGAGGCCGGGGCGCATGTGGTTGCGCCGAGCGGGATGATGGACGGGCAAGTGGCGGCCATCCGCGGTGCACTCGATGACCAGGGTCGGGTCGAGATTCCGATCCTCGCCTACGCCGCGAAGTATGCTTCGGCCTTCTACGGCCCGTTCCGTGACGCCGCCGAGGGCGCACCGCAATTCGGCGACCGGGCCGGCTACCAGATGGATCCCGCGAACAGCGACGAGGCACTGCGCGAGGTCGCACAGGACCTGGCCGAGGGCGCGGACGCGATCATCGTCAAACCCGCCCTGCCCTACCTGGACGTCGTGAGCCGGGTCGCGGCTGCCGTGGACGTGCCCGTCGCCGGGTACCAGGTCTCGGGTGAATTCGCGATGGTCGAGGCCGCGGCCGAGCGCGGCTGGGTCGATCGTGACCGGGCGATCCGGGAGACCGTGACCGGGATCCGCCGGGCCGGCGCGGCCATCGTGATCACTTACTGGGCGGCCGAACTCGCGCGCCTCCTGTCGAACGAAGCGGGTTTGTCGTGACCTACGCCGCTGCGGCACCTACCTCGGAAGCAGCGTTCGCGCGCGCCTCGCGGGCGATCCCCGGGGGGGTCAACTCCCCGGTTCGCGCTTTCGGATCGGTGGGTGGCACGCCACGATTTCTGGCCGCTGCCAGGGGTTGTCGGCTCACCGATGTCGACGGACGCAGCTACCTCGATCTGGTGTGCTCCTGGGGGCCGATGATCCTGGGCCATGCGCACCCGGAGGTCGTCGAGGCCGTACGCGAAGCGGCGGGTCGCGGGCTGTCCTTCGGGGCGCCGACCGAGGCTGAGGTCGACCTGGCCGAGGAGATCATCGCCCGCGTCGAACCGGTCGAGCAGGTTCGGCTGGTCAGTTCCGGCACCGAGGCCACGATGAGCGCGATCAGGCTCGCCCGCGGCGTGACCGGCCGTCCGCTCATCGTGAAGTTCGCCGGCTGCTACCACGGTCACGTCGATGCGCTACTCGCCGCGGCTGGCTCTGGCGTGGCGACGTTCGGGTTGCCGGACTCGGCCGGAGTGACACCGGCTCAGGCCGCGGACACCATCGTGTTGCCGTACAACGATCTCGCGGCCGTGGAAGCTGCCTTCGCCGCGCGCGGCGCCGATATCGCTGCTGTGATCACCGAGGCCGCCCCGGCCAACATGGGCGTCGTAGCACCGCTGCCCGGGTTCAACGCCGCCCTGCGTCGGCTCTGCACGGCTTCCGGGGCGCTTTTCATCAGCGACGAGGTGCTGACCGGATTCCGGGTGTCGTCCTCCGGGTGGTTCGGTCTGGACCCGGTGCCCGCCGACCTGTTCACCTTCGGCAAGGTCATGGGCGGCGGGATGCCTGCTGCCGCCTTCGGCGGTCGCCGTGCGGTGATGGGGGCCCTGGCCCCAGCCGGGCCGGTGTATCAGGCCGGGACGCTGTCCGGGAATCCGGTCGCGGTCGCGGCCGGATTGACCACACTGCGGCTCTGCGACGACTCGCTCTACCGACGCCTGGACCATGTCGCGGCCACGATCCGCGGGGCCGCCCAGGCCGCGCTGTTCCAGGCCGGGGTGGCGCACCGGCTCAATACCGCCGGGAACCTGTTCTCGATCTTCTTCACCGATTCCGAGCGCGCGGTCCAGAACTACGCCGACGCCCGGGCCCAGGACACCCGAGCGTTCTCGGCGTTCTTCCACTCGATGCTCGCCCAGGGGGTCTACCTGCCCCCGTCCGCCTTCGAGGCATGGTTCGTCTCGGGCGCCCTGGACGACGCTGCGGTCGATCAGATCCTGGACGCACTGCCGCGGGCCGCGGCGGCTGCCGCGCGCACCGCGAGTGCCGCGTGAGCCGCACCGTCGTGCACGTCCTGCGCCATGGGGAGGTGCACAACCCGGATCGGATCCTGTACGGCCGGATACCGGGTTACGGGCTGTCCGACAGCGGGGCCGAGATGGCCCGGACCGTCGCCGACTACGTCGCCGATCTCGACATCACCCATCTCGTCTCCAGCCCGTTGCAGCGGGCGCAGGAGACCGCTACCCCGATCGCCGAACGCCTCGGCCTGCCGATCCACACCGACGAACGGCTGATCGAGCCGACCAACGTCTTCGAGGGCTCCCGATTCGGCGTCGGCGACGGCTCGCTGAAGCGGCCAGGCACCTGGATCCAGCTGTGGAACCCGTTCCGGCCGTCCTGGGGTGAGCCGTACGCGGGGATAGCCGCCAGGATGCTGGCCGCCGTGCAGGACGCCCGAGCCGCCGCGGATGGTCACGAGGCGTTGTGCGTCAGCCATCAACTGGCGATCTGGACCCTGCGCCGGTCCCTGGAGGGGCGCCCGCTCTGGCACGATCCCCGCAAGCGTGAGTGCGGGCTGGCCAGCTTGACCTCGGTCGCCTTCGACGGCACTGCCTACGCGGGGATCTCCTACGTCGAGCCGGCCGGTGCGACTGACCCCGACGCGATCCCGGGAGCCTGAGTCATGCCGAGAGTTCCCGTCCTGGTGCTGGCGTTGCTCGCCGTGCTCTTGGGCGGATGCACGACCGGGCCGGACGCGGTCGATGTCAGCAACGGTGGACAGTTCCGCTTCGTGGCCGGAACGCCTGACGGCGAGGTCATCGACGAGGACGAACGCGCATCCGCGCCCGAGTTCGCCGGCGAACTGCTCGACGGGTCTGACTTCGAGTCCTCGTCCCTGGCGGGCGACGTCGTGGTGCTCAACTTCTGGGGCTCGTGGTGTGCACCATGTCGACTGGAGATGCCGCAGTTCCAACAAGTCTATGCGGAGGTCTCCGCCGACGGCGTGAGCTTCCTGGGTATCAATGTCAAGGATGACCGGCAACTGGCCCAGGCCTTTCTGGACGACAAGGGCATCACGTACCCCTCGATCTTCGACCCGCGTGGAGAGGTTGCGTTGGCCTTCCGCGACTACCCCGCCAATGCCATCCCGTCCACGATTGTCCTGGACCGGGACGGCAGGGTCGCGGCGGTTTATGTGGCCGCCGTCGCCGCTGACGAATTGCGCCAGGTCATCGACAGGCTGCTGGCATGAGCATGACCGGTTCTGCTGCGCTGCTCGCCACTGAGGTCGGTGAGACCTTCAAGGACACGGTCACCGACGGGCCGCTGCTGGTCGCCATGGGGATCAGCCTGCTCGTCGGGGCGATCAGCTTCTTCTCCCCGTGCGTGCTCCCGCTCGTACCGGGGTATCTGTCCTACGTGGCCGGCCTCGCGGGAACAGATGCAGCGACCCGGAGTACTGCGGGCGGGCGCGACGATGTGGCGGTTTTGGCCAAAACCGCCAACAACAGAGCAGCCGAGGAGCGCAACAACCGAACGCACGTAGCGGCGCCGACTGGCGCACGGCCGGCCCCACCGCGCGGGAGGATG